>CAYUCY010000029.1:528-19298 GCA_964443525.1 uncultured Thiotrichales bacterium | reverse complement strand
CCGATCTCGCGCTGCGCCATCGCGAAGCGGGTCACGGAGTCCATCAGGCAGAGAACTTCCTTCCCTTGATCACGAAAGAATTCTGCGATTGTTAATGTTGTGTAGGCAGCTTGCCGCCGCATAAGGGCAGGTGCGTCAGAGGTGGCCACCACCACAACGGCTTTTGCCATGCCTTCTTCGCCCAAGTGTTGCTCGATAAACTCAGCAACTTCTCGACCGCGCTCCCCCACGAGACCGATGACGACGACGTCCGCTTCCGTATGGCGTGCAAGCTGAGCAAGCAAAACGGATTTGCCCACGCCTGAACCTGCAAAAATACCCATGCGCTGTCCCCTGCAGCAGGTCATAAAACTATTGATGGCTCTCACACCCAGATCAAGACGCTGTCCCACGATCCTCCGTCTATGGGCCTCGGGAGGAGCCCCCTTTACAGCATAACCACACGGCCCAAACCTCAGAGGACCGTTATCATCGATCGCTTCTCCTTGCCCGTTGATGACGCGACCGAGCCAACTTTTATCGGGATATAAGAAGAACTCGTCAGAGATGAAATCGACCCGGCAATCGGGCCCCACTCCTTCCAAAGGCGCATAAGGCAGAAGAAGTGCCTTCTCCTCTTTAAAGCCGACGACCTCGGCCGGGATCTCTCGACGGTCTCGACCATAGATAAGGCATCGGGCACCAAGAGCCACAATTTGACTGAGACCCTCCACCTCACAAAGAGATCCGACGACCGTTCTGACAAAGCCGTAGGATCTGAAAGGCCGAATACGCTCGATCTCGGCATAAAAGCCGCCGTAGACTGACATGAATCCTCCCTCAGGTTCATATCAACCACTATACCGAGTGCCAGACAGCCTGTCACGAGAGCTTTTTCAAGAGCCCATACTTATCAAGAGCTTCCTCATTAAGATAAACGGAGGAGGCTTGAATCAGCTGCAGAGGAATGGCTTGCGCTTTTTCTCCTTTTAAGACCCTTGCTACAAGTTTTCCCGTCTCGCGTCCAAGTTGATATTGATCATTGGCAACGGCAGCCGCAGCCCCGCGTTTGACGGAATCCGGATCACTTGTATAGAGGGGAATTCCTTTTGAATCAGCCACCCGCAAAAAAACTTCAAGCGCCGAGACGATTAAGTTATCATTTCCGATCAAAAAAGCATTAACCTCATTAACGATCGATTGGGCTGCAGAAGAAACCTCACTGCCTTTCGTCACGGCAACCGTCTTGACCTTCAGTCCTGCTTCTTCGGCCGAACGAATTATCTCTTTCATTTGCATGACGGCATTTGCCTCACTTGGATTATAAAGAATCCCGATTGACTTGGCATTCGGTTGAAAGCGTAAAATCAAGGCAACTTGTTCAACCGTATCTAGGCGATCTACGGTACCCGTCAAGTTTCCCTTTTTCCCAAAAAGGGCAGGAACGATCTTGGCGCCTACGGGATCGGTCACGGCTCCGAAAACCACAGGAATATTTTTTCGACGGGTCGCCTGAATAACCGTCTGAGCGGACGGAGTCGCCAAAGCCACAATCACGGCCGGATCCATAGATGCAAACTGACTTGCAATCTGAGAGGCGATCGTTACGTTCCCCTGGGCGCTCCGGTAAAGAATCTGAATGGTTTTTTGATCGGAAAAACCTTGATCTTTTAATTCATCGATTACTCCCTCTCTTATTTTATCGAGGGAAGGATGCTCGACAATCTGGGTCAAACAGACGAGAGGTTTCTCTTCAGCCTGAAGAGAAAGAGCAAAAATAAAAGGAAGAACTTTTAAAAAATTTTTAAAAAACATGGACTTAAAACTCCTAAACTAAAAATGTCGATACCGAATAACTTAAAGATAAGAGGAAAATGATTACCGTGGCAGGCGCCACCACCATCGTGCACGGCAGTTTAGGAGTATGTGCAAGGAGACGCCCGCTTCTCTCTTCACCCTTGAAGAAACGATGGGTAACATCTAGATCCTTACACAGTTAGATTTTCTAAAAATAAGCCTAAGCCCTCTTTGGGAACTCTGTCAAGTCATTTAGGAATGAGGTGCTATCCAAAAAGATGAAATTTAAGTCTTTTGACTTGAATCAATTAAACTGTTCAATCGGATCTTCAACCCATGTGAAAAAAAGTCCGATAAAGGCTATTTTTCGTCCCAATTAAATGCAACCATTATAAAGAATAAGTAAGCTCTTATTTCTTACGGAAAGCGTCGATTGCAACGACGTTATTGGTGCCGGAGGATGCTTTTTTGGAGGCGGCGCCGCTTTTTTCATCCTTTTGCGAAGTCTCGACTTCTCCGGGCACAAATTGAAGGCCGAACTTCACGGAAGGATCCAGAAAACTGATGATTGCCGCAAAAGGTACTTTAATCGTCTCCTGCATATCGTTAAAGCTTAAGGCCACCTCAAAGAATTTGTCATGAACCTTCAGATCCCAAAATTGATGCTGAAGGACGACCGTCACTTCTTCAGGATGTTTTTCTAGCAAATAGTCAGGGATTGTCACATCCGGACGATTCGTCTGGAAGGTCACATAAAAATGGTGGGATCCGGGGAGACCTTCCTTAGCAACTTTCCGAAGTATGTCGCGCACCACACTGCGGAGGCCTTCTTGAACCATCTCATCATAATCAAAATTTTTGATTTTTTTTGTCATGTCCGTATCATTCATCATTGGCACTCGTCTTTCATCTTAGAGGAAAACCCTTTCCGAAAGTTTAATGACGCCTAAAAATACCCCTATTCTTAAAAGCGTCCGTTTAAACTATTCAAGTATCTTACATTTTTTTGAGGGCGAGGCCCGCATCAAATTCAGTGAGGGGCTTCTGTTGCCCGGTGCCCCTCAAACCGCGTAAATGATATTAAGCAGCTGCTGCAACTACTGCAGGAGCAAGCTTAGCGTTACCATTTGCGTGTGCAAGATTAACGTTTGCACTTATATTTAAAAGCCCGATAACGGTGGTACAATGCCGAGCAAAAAATCTACCTTTCAACGCGTGTCGATCCTGGTTCGCCCCCATTAAAGGAAACGTTGAAATTTGAGAGTTGAAACATCATTTCCTTTGGTGGAGGCGCCGGGTACTGCCCCCGGGTCCACTACGCCTATTGCGTAGATCGTTTATCGCTATAGTCAGGTTTCCCTAACATTATAATTATAAGTCTTCTTGCCTTGATTTTCAAGCGAAACAACGACTCAAACAGGATTTAACGAATCGTCTCAAAGCTCATTTCTAAAATAGGAATCGAAAGATCTCCTAAGTTACGGTATATTAGAGACATAAATAAAAGGTAAGGGAGGAACGTTTGACACATCTTTTTATCTTTGTCGCCTTGTTTTTGAATTTGTGGGTCAGTTGTTCAGCGCAAGTTTACGCAAAAAAAGGACAAGAACCGAGTCGTGTAACTTTGGGCCTATATCCCGTCAGCCTTCATGATTTTAACTATGCAAAAAATACATTTTCAACAAGCTTTTATGTCTGGTCTCGGACAAAAGACATAGAGTATCGACCAAAGCTCAGCCTGGAGATCGCCAATGCTATCTCTTATGCTTCCAAAAATGAAATTATCGGAAAAAATCAAGAAGAGCAATTTACCACGATTCGCTTTGATGCAACAATCGCCCATCATTGGAATATTCAGCATTTTCCTTTTGATCGCCAGGTTTTAAAAATCGTCTTTGAAGATGCCGCAGATATCAATGATGTGATTTTCCAACCAGATCTAGAACAAAGCCGTCTTCATCCCGAGATTAAGCTTCCTGGGTGGAAAATTATTCGAACATCTTTAAGTTCGTCGGTCAACAAATATGAGACCAATTTTGGCGACAGCGCCGTTGATCAGGCAAACTACTCAAGGGTCAGCTTCGAGGTCGAAATCAAACGTCAAGGATTGAGACTCTTCTTTAATTCCTTTATCGGGTTCATCGTTGCTTTCTTTATCTGCTTTTTAACCTATTTCATTGATCCCGAAAATCTGGCGGCACGCGGTAGCTTTTTGCTCGGCGCTCTTTTCACCTCGATCGGTAATAAATATGTAGTTGATAATTTTCTCCCTCTCACCGATCAATTTAGCTTGAATGACGCCATTCAGTTTTCAACCTTCGGCATGATTATCGCCAGTGTCAGTGTAACGATTCTTCCTCTTTTTCTGATGAAAAAACATCCCTCCATAAAATTGAAAGAACTCAACCACGGCATCGGATTCGGTGCCGGATTCGTTTTTCTGCTTTTTATCTTTCTTCATATCGCGACATCCGTGCTTTCATGAGAGAATAAATTTTACGTTCCTTGATTGCCTTTTCGATAACTTATTTAAAATTGATGATAGCAACTTGCATCTCCCACAAAGTTCTGGCACCTTCCATTTGATAACAATGAAAAAATAAGGGAGGATAAATTTTTCTTCCCTCCTTTTCTCACGATTAACCTTATTAAAGGAAGGACATATGGAAATCTATCTCTTTATTCTCTTTTGCGGAGCACTGGCTCTGCTTTACGGCGTTTTTGCCGGGAAACAGGTCTTTGCCATGAGTACTGGCACTGCGCGTATGCAAGAGATCGCAGGAGCGATCCAGGAAGGAGCTCAAGCGTACCTGAACCGTCAATACACAACGATCGCCCTTGTCGGTGCCGTTGTAACCGCCGTACTCTCTTGGTTCTTGGGCCTTCACGTAGGCATCGGTTTCGTCTTGGGGGCAGTCTTGTCGGGGGTTGCCGGCTATATCGGGATGAATGTCTCTGTTCGGGCGAATGTCAGAACAGCGGAGGCCGCAAAAACCAGCCTCCAAAAGGCCCTCGACATTGCCTTTAAAGGCGGTGCCATCACCGGGATGCTCGTGGTCGGTCTCGGTCTGATCGGCGTGACAGGCTACTATATGGTTCTGCAGCATACAAATGTTGAGCAAAGAAGCCTTCTCGAAGCTTTGGTTGGACTTAGTTTCGGCGCCTCTCTCATCTCAATCTTTGCTCGTCTCGGTGGCGGTATCTTTACGAAGGGAGCGGACGTAGGTGCAGATCTGGTCGGAAAAATCGAGGCTGGCATCCCGGAAGACGATCCTCGAAATCCCGCCGTGATTGCCGACAATGTCGGCGATAACGTTGGAGATTGTGCAGGTATGGCGGCAGATCTCTTCGAGACGTATGTCGTCACGATTGTAGCCACCATGGTTTTAGGTGCCATCTTTGCGGAAGGAACCGTCTCACAACTTCTCATGAACTTTCCTCTGTTGATCGGCGGAGTTTGTATCATCGGCTCCATCATAGGAACGTTCGGCGTTAAACTCTCAGGCAGCAAAAATATAATGACGGCTCTTTACAAAGGATTGGTGGTATGTTGTGTGATCTCCACCATCCTAGTCGTCCTTGCAACCAAGTTTCTTTTTGGGGATTTGAACACCCCCTTTATGGTCGGCGGAAATGAGATCACGGGTCTCAAGCTTCTTGTCTGCGCCTTGACGGGAGTTGTTGTGACAGCCCTAATCGTCTGGATCACGGAATACTATACGTCAACGAGTTATCGTCCTGTCAGGAGCGTTGCCGCTTCCTCCGAAACAGGTCATGCAACGAACATCATCCAAGGCCTGGCCGTTTCCATGGAAGCAACGGCCATGCCCGTTCTCGTTATTTGCGGCGGGATTTTGGTGTCCTACATGAATGCAGGCCTTTACGGAATCGCTATTGCAGCGACTGCCATGCTTGCTTTAGCCGGGATGATCGTTGCGCTTGATGCGTATGGTCCAATTACAGACAATGCAGGCGGTATTGCTGAGATGTCGGAGCTCCCCTCCGACGTACGAACCGTAACGGATGCCTTAGATGCTGTCGGAAACACAACAAAGGCCGTCACAAAAGGATATGCGATCGGATCCGCAGGGCTCGCCGCTCTCGTCCTTTTCGCAGCCTATACGGAAGACCTCAACCATTACTTTCCCGGCATGGACTGCGCCTTTGCTTTGCAGGATCCTTATGTCGTCATCGGGCTCTTTATCGGAGGCCTTATGCCCTATCTTTTTGGAGCCATGGGTATGATGGCTGTCGGACGTGCGGGTGGGGCGGTTGTCATGGAGGTCCGCCGCCAGTTTAAGGATATCAAGGGGATTATGGAAGGCAAAGCTAAGCCTGAATACGGCAAAGCAGTTGACCTTTTGACGAAAGCGGCGATTAAAGAGATGATTCTTCCCTCTCTTTTACCCGTCCTCGCGCCCGTCGTGCTTTGGTTCATCATTAACTGGATCGACTCGAAAGAGGCTGCCTTCACGGCTCTCGGTGCCATGCTTCTCGGGACAATCGTCACAGGTCTTTTCGTGGCCATCTCAATGACCTCCGGCGGGGGTGCCTGGGATAATGCGAAGAAGTATATCGAAGACGGTCACCATGGCGGTAAGGGTTCTGATGCTCACAAGGCTGCCGTGACAGGAGATACGGTTGGCGATCCTTACAAGGATACGGCAGGACCCGCCGTTAACCCGATGATCAAAATCACCAACATTGTAGCCTTGCTTTTGCTGGCGATTCTTGCTCACCACGGTTAAGGATAAAATCGACCCAATCTTAGGCCCTGGATCCGTCCGGGGCTTTTTTTCTTGAGCCCTCTTGCCAGATGAAGGGTGATTCAGTATCGTCAGAACCAAGTAATTTACCTGAAAGAAGAGGATCCTATGTCAGCTATTCTTGATCTCCACGCCCGCGAAATTCTGGACTCTCGGGGGAACCCTACTCTAGAGGTCGACTGTTTTCTTGAAAGCGGCGCAATGGGGAGGGCTTCCGTTCCTTCAGGCGCCTCCACGGGCACCCATGAGGCCCTTGAGCTTCGTGACGGGGATTCCTCTCGTTATAATGGCAAAGGTGTGCTTGGTGCCATTGAAGCTGTTCATGGGGATCTCTTCGATCTTCTGTCGGGAAAAGAAGCATTTTATCAAAGAGAGATCGACCTTGCCATGATCGCCTTGGACGGAACTGAGAATAAGAGAAAATACGGCGCAAACGCTTTGCTCGGGATCAGTCTTGCCGTTGCAAAAGCGGCAGCCACCGAGTTGAATCTTCCGCTTTACAGATATATCGGCGGTGTCCAAGCCAGCCGCCTCCCGATGCCTCTCATGAATATCATTAACGGAGGAGCTCATGCAGACAATCCCATTGACATCCAAGAGTTTATGATTGTGCCCGTGGGCGCCCCTTCCCTGAAAGAAGCCGTTCGTGTGGGATCCGAGGTTTTTCATGCTCTGAAAAAAGAATTGAGCAAGGCGGGACACAATACAAATGTCGGCGATGAAGGGGGGTTTGCCCCTAACCTCAAAAGTTCCGACGAGGCTCTTTCCTTTATCATGAAGGCGATAGAGGCAGCCGGTTATCGCCCCGGGGAAGACGTTCAGCTTGCCCTTGATGTGGCGGCGACGGAATTTTATAAGGGCGGAAAGTATCATCTGAAAGGAGAGGATAAAATTCTCGATGCGGCGGATCTTGTCCATTATTATGAAGCATTCGTTGCCAAATATCCGATTCGCTCAATCGAAGACGGCATGGCCGAAGACGACTTCGAAGGATGGAAAGCCTTAACAACTTCCTTAGGAAAACAAATCCAGCTCGTCGGAGACGACCTGTTCGTCACCAACACGAAGCGTCTTCAAGACGGCATCCATCAGGGACTTGCAAACGCCATTTTGATTAAGGTGAATCAGATCGGAACACTTACCGAGACCTTAGAGGCTGTTGAGATGGCCCAGCATAACGATTATAAGACCATCCTTTCTCACCGCTCGGGGGAAACGGAAGAGACGATAATTGCAGATCTAGCTGTTGCCACCAACTGCGGCCAAATCAAAACGGGCTCTCTCTCTCGCACGGATCGCGTTGCCAAGTATAACCAACTCATTCGCATCGAGGAATCTCTAGGGCTTCAAGCCCGCTTCTGAATCGTAAGAGCTTTTACCCCATTGACAGAGAAAATCCTTACTGTCATGCTTTTAAGCATGAAGAAATTTTTTCGGCTCTATCAAGGAGTGTGTATGAATTCAAAAATTTTTGCATTTCTTCTGTTTTTTGCTCTTCCTCAGTTATCTCTCGCAAGCCAGCCTTATGTAGAAAGCGCTTTTACTTTTGGAGAAACGCAACTTGTTCGTCGACATTATGAAAGCGTCACCTCCACCCAAGATACGATCCGTGAACATCTTAAAGATCTGGCTCTGAATAAGTGGATCGTTGTCACGACCGATACACAAGAAGGAGGTAAGGGCATGTGGGGGAGAACCTGGGTCTCGCCACCCGGGAATGTCTTTACAACCTTTGCGATTCCGCTCCCCCGAGAACAAGCTAGACTTCTTCCGTATCTCTCATCTATCGCAGGTGTTGCTCTCATTGATACCCTTGAATCTTACGGCCTCCATCCCAAATTAAGGTGGGTCAATAACGCGCTTATAGGAAGCGAAAAAATCGGGGGGATTTTATGTAGTGCTGATTTAGGGAGTCTGTTTTTGACTCTTATTGTAGGGATAGGAATCAATGTTTCCTTAAGCAGAGAAGCAACCTCTACAATTGATCAGCCTGTTACATCGCTCGCTCTTCTTCTTGAGGATCCTCCGCTCGTAGGTGATGTGATCGAACGTCTGATGACCGCCGTTTACGAACGCTTTCATGGACTCACTTCGGAAAGCTTCTCTCAAATCTTCTCCGTCTACTGTGGTTCGCTTTGTTATCTAGGGGAAGAGATCGAGGTTTTTGATGGGAAAAACACTTATACGGGGATTTTTAAAGGTGTAAACAACTATGGACATCTCGAACTTCAAACGACTTCAAGCCTGAAAACTTTTGTAACTGGTGAAATCGTCCCGAAACTAAAGTAAAATTCTCCCCCAATACAGCAAGGAAAACTTTATGTCATATTCGAATATCCGAAGCCTTTTTTTGTTTTTTCTCCTCCTGATGCCAAGTCTTTCCTTCTCCAGTCTCGTTGAAGTTAGGTATTTCGTAGGGAATTCTCAGAAAGCTGCCCTTGGAGAGGGCATTTATGCAACTTGTCACGTTCGGGAAGATCATCGCCTTGAAGATCTTTGGGAGGATATGAAATTCTGGCGTATGATTATGGGACCTGCTCTCGGAATCGCCAACCCCGAGCAAATTGATGAAAGCGAGCTTGACCTCCCTTTTCTTGAAGAGGACAAGATCCTTCTCAGGGAACTTTACTACTATACACGGGAAGGACTTTCAAGAACAGCGAATGCCTCTTTTGAAGAGGCTGCTACGTCTTTACCTCAACCGGCAATCGTCTTACCCGATAGTGAAGAAGCCCTTCAGGGTGATTTAGCTAAAGACAACGGTGAAGAAACTTTTCCATCGAATACTTCTTTTCAGCCTTCTCCCGGCATTTTAAGAACACAGATATCCGAAACCAACCTTTCGAACGACGGAGAGGAGGAAGAGCCAGGAGAAGACCCCTCTTTCTTCGATGATGGAACACCGCCTTCACCACCGTTTACCAACACAGGAGGAAACGGTCCTTTTAAAGGACTTAAAGGAACATCTCCTCAACAACTGGTTGATGCTCTTGTAGGATTGAGAAGTGGGATTTATCCAATTAAAAATGTTCTTGTTCCTCGCTCCCGGATTTCTTTTGAGAGAGGTGGGATAGGGTTAGACCGTCACAACCTTACTTCTTTGAAGCTTCTTTTAACGCTCACAGCACGATGGAGTGGAAAGGCGGTAAGTGGCGAAGGAGAATCGTCGCCTCCTGCTCATAACAAACAACCACATGAGACAAACGTCGAAAGTGAAAAGAGTATTTCAAGGTCTTCCTTGAGAGAAGAAACTCCTGCAAACCCTTTAGCTAACCTTCTTGAGACTCTTCAAGGCTTTTCTATGTCTTTTTTTGAAGTTCTTTCTCAAGCTCTGGCGCTCTTCTTGGTTTACCTTCTGTTTACAACGGCACCAGGCGAACATTTCGCATATGGTTCTTTCTCTTACTATAAAAGAATAAGAGTTCTGTTTTTAGAAAGATAAAAAAGGCCGCAAAAGGATGCGGCCTTTAAAGGTCTTTCAAAAACTTATTTAGTCAGCATCTTACATCCGCTTGCCGACTTCGTGGCCAAGAAGAGCACCGGCACCGGCACCAACGGCCGCACCGACAACCTGACCGGTTCCGCTACCGAAAGCAGAACCAATGGCCGCCCCACCGGCCGCACCGACGAGAGTTCCGGCAACCTTTTTCTCAGATGTGGTGCATCCGGATACAGCAAATGCTGTCGCAGCAATGAGTGCTATACTTGCTAATTTCATAACAACACCTCCCTTTTTCAATACATAGAAGCACTTACCTCTACCTACATTATTATGATACCAATTATTTCTTAAGAATTCACTAATTATTTCCATTTTTCTGTTTTTTTGATATGCACAGAGGAAACAAAACAAAAGTGGAAGAATGAAGCTCAAAATCTTTTTTTTAATGATCGGCCTTCTTTGGAAAAGCCTTTCGCTTTCTGCTTCCAGATGCGATGAATCCCCATCTATTGAGACTCATCTAAAGCAAGGTCTGCTTAGGAGTTCTCTCGCCTTTGCACTCGAGTATCCCTGTATGGTTTTAGGGACTCATTGCAGCGCGGACAATATTTCGCCTCTGCAGGCGCTTTTGCGAATTTATAAAATGGACGGGATTCGTGGCTTCTGGAAGGGGGGAACTTATAATATTCCCCGCTATGCTCTCTGGTTCCCTAGGATGTATTTAATATCAGCTCTTCCGCCTACTCTTGAAACCAGATGGGGTGTGCCCCAAAAGTCCCTTCTTTCTGGTATTTTGACGGGATCCGTGACATCCTTTGCCGATAGCCTCATTCTAGCTCCAGTTGATCGATTACGTGTCGCTGTCCTTACGTTTCGGAGTACGTCACCACCGCGCTTTAGTTTTTCATTCCTCTACCTTCGTTTTCTTTATGAGGGTTTTTATTTGAGGTCAGGACAATCCGCCGCCGGTTGGATTGCATTTATTGCAACTGAAAATGCCCTTAAAAAAGCGTGGCCTATTGATTCGTGCGCTTCAGAGAAGCAACATTATGTTCGTGAGAGTCTGATCGGAAGCGTGGTCGGTGCCGTGACCTTGATTGTCTCCGCGCCTTTTATCGTGCTCAGCACAAGTATGCAAAAGGAGAATCCAATTTCCTCTCGATCTTTCTTTCAAGGCTTACGAGAAGTCGCTCGGCAACAGGGGAGAGGACCCTTTGTTCATGCTTCTAAAATTCTTGCTCTCACTTATATCCCGAGCTCCGTCATGACTCTCATCACAAAACATAAGACGGATTAAAAACGAACACTTCTTATGATTTATATTAATAATTCTGGAGATAAAGAATTTTTATTACCCTGCAAGGAGAACAAGAATGCCGATAAATAGAGGATAAGCTCAGCAGTGACCTCGAAAAGAGGCTCAATAGGGTTAGGTATTTATCTTCTTTAAGCTCCTACTGATAGTAAGGTTTCGGATTTCGGTCGGTGGGATCAGGCGCATTTTTTGCCTTAGCTCTAGCGCACTCGCTCACCCATGTTTTCGGAGAAAGGTCCCGCTTTTCCCAAGTTAGCTTCCCATCCTCATCGGTTTTAAGCATTTCTTCAGCCTGGGCTTCACACGCCTTTTCCCGCTCTCTAGCTTCTTCAGATTTTTGCGGCTTCATGAAATTAAGAAAAGCATGTGATGGACTTGCAACTCCTAAAAATATGCTGATAGACAGGCCTGTAATGATCTTTTTTTTCATTGTCATTCCTCCTTTCGCAATCCCTAGCCTCAGTATACTCTTTCAAAAGTTAAAATTTGGTTTATTTGTCAATTTTTTATCGTGGATCGCACTTTACGTACGAGCTCATCTAGCTCTTCCTGCTCTTTTCTCCTCTGTATTATCGCCGTATCATTAATTCTTTTTTGACGGGTGATTTCAAGAACTTTAAGCTCCGCATAAGCCTCGGATAACTTTTGCATTTCTTTCTCAAGCTGAATCTCGACTTCTTGCTGGTATCTTTTGGCCCTCAATATTTTGTAATGAATGCCGCGTTCGTAATCCGGATACATGACTTGTGCCGTAAGAGACGCGTCCCGTAGGTTACTCTCATGGGCTAACTCATCATAGTATCTCTGAATTTCTCCCTGTAATCTTTGTAAGCGATCTTCGATTTGAGCGATGAATAGTCTCTTTTCATCGATCCGTGTTTTGTGGAGGCGAATAAGCCGCTCCAGCGTTTTCAAAGCCTGCATCCCGTTCCGTTATTTTATTTCATTTTAAGATTAGCAGGATGAGAAAAGAAATCAATTCATCCCATCAGCTGTTGGAACGGCATTGATTCCGTTTCTTGCAACCAGTTTTCCTTTTCGTACATACTTTTTCCATCGATAAGATGCAGGGTATAGGCCTGTCTGGTAAAGGGAGAGTGATTGGCTGAAGAGGCATGAGGAAGAAGCCCGTGGAGCAGGATCACACTCCCTTGAGGCACCTCAAGAAAAACTTCTTTTTGAGTCGGATAAGAAGTGCCGTCTAACTCCTTAAAGATTAACTCGTTTCCTTGCCGAACGTATCGCCTGCGCAAAGGAGATCGATGTTCTCCCGGAATCGCTCGCAAGCAGGCATTTTCTTGGGTAGCATCCTCAAGGGCAAACCAAAGACCCATTGTCGTCATCGGCTCCGTATAGAGAAAGGTTGCATCCTGATGGTAGACAACTTCACCACCGATATAGGGCTGTTTATAAATATACATGGATTGGAGCAGTTTCGGCTCTTGATAGCCGAGGGAATGAACCAAGTGACGAATTTTAGGTTGGTAGGAAAAGCTTTTGAAAATCGGGTCTTGATCATGAAGAGCATGACTTATTTTGTTAATTGCTTTTTCTTTACAAGGCACGAGACGGCCGTCCTGATCATAAGCTTCTTCCTCGTAGAAAAGCTGTATTCCTCGAGCCGATTTTCGAAAAAGTTCGCTGGTGCTTTGTGCATGGCTAATAGTTGAGAAAATGGATTGATTTTCCTCATTTCGAAAAGTCGTGATGATTTCCCCTGCCCTCGCCTTTAGCTTATCGGCTTCTTCTTTTGAGAAAAACCCTGTCAGAACTAAATACCCCTCTTGCTCATAAAAATGACGCATTTCCTCTGTGAGTACTCCGTCCGAAGATGCATTAAAAAAGGGTATATCCGAAAAATTCCGAGGCTTTAAAAGGGACTCCGTCATGGTGAGCCTTTCCTGCTGATGTTTTTTTCAGAAGAACATGTTTCATCACACCTGTCAAAGATCTAAAAAAATGACTTGCAAGCAATTAGAAGAGGCCATAGTATTTTTCAGAGCTTGGGGTCCCCCTTATCTTGCTAAGATATTTCGGGGTTCGGGAAGTAAAATTCCTTAAGATCAATGATTTGGAATAAAATTTCCCGTCCTCCTTGCATTCAAAGATTCGGGCACTATATTTATTGCAGCGTCATAGAGAGCACATGCAGAAAGTGATCTTACTTCTTCTAAAAGCTATATCAGGAATCTCAGCTTTCCTAAAACTTCCTTGTGACAATGTTCATCTTTCTCTAGGTTACCAATTTTACTTCCAAAAAGAGTTCGAGGCTGCCAAGTTCTACTTATTGAGGGCAAAACACACCAAATGCCCCGATCTTTACTATACCCTCAGCCTTATTTTTGCATCCGAGCGAGATATCCTCTCGCATGGTGAGTTTCTGATTAAAGCCGCCCAATTAGGTCATATTGAAGCAGCAGCTGAGCTCGGATTCATGCTCAAAGAGAACAGAAAGCTTTCGGAGTCCATTGAGTGGTTAAGCTCTGCAGCAGCTCAAGGCCATGCGGATGCCGGTCGAGAGCTTAGAAAAATGATGCATACGGAAGTGATGCACTAACTTTTCATTCCTTCTCATGAAACCGTTTGCCAGGCGTGGCGAGTTCTATTACAACTAGTAGAGATTTTAATAAGTTAGATAGGATGTCCCTATGCGCATTACCTCAAAAGTCAAAAAAATTCTGAGTCAGTACGAATCCGATTGCCCTGGTGTGAAAGCGAACCTTGCTCGTATTTTAATGGAAGGGAAACTGGGGGGAACGGGGAAAATGATTATTTTGCCCGTGGATCAAGGGTTTGAACACGGGCCCGGACGTTCTTTTTCCATGAATGAAGCAGCTTACGACCCTCTTTATCATTATCAAATGGCCATCGATGCGGGTCTCTCAGCTTATGCAGCTCCCCTCGGGATGCTCGAAGCGGGTGCAGACCGTTTTGCAGGGGCGATCCCCACCATTCTGAAAATTAACAGCGGCAACTCACTTTCTCATGGCATTCAGGAGCCGAGAGAGGCTGACCAAGCCGTAACAGCTTCCGTTCACGATGCCCTGCGTCTCGGATGTTCGGCGATTGGTTTCACGCTCTATCCGGGGTCCGATCGTATGTATGAAATGGTTGAAGAATTGAGAGAGCTGGCTCTCGAAGCCAAATCTTGCGGTTTAGCCGTGATTGTATGGTCATACGCCCGAGGGAATATGTCAAAGGCAGGGGAAACAGGCCTTGACACCATATCCTACGGCGCACATATGGCTGCCTTGCTCGGTGCACATGTTATTAAGGTAAAACTCCCCAGCGATCACCTTGAAAATGAAGCTGCTAAAAAGCAGTACCTTGCTAATAACGTTTCCCTCAAAACACAAACAGACCGTGTTCGTCACGTGGTTCAATGCTGCTTTAACGGACGTCGAATGGTTGTTTTCTCTGGAGGCGATACAAAAGGACTCGACGGCGTTTATGAAGATGCGCGCTCCATTCGGAACGGCGGTGGCAATGGCCATATCATCGGTCGGAATTGTTTCCAGAGGCCGCGGGAAGAAGCGATGAAAATGCTTCAAAACCTCATCCAGATTTACCTTGGAAAGGCTTAAAATGATACCACGAATTCTCTGCATCGGAGGAGCTCACATTGATCGCATTATGCGCGGCAAAGAGCCTCTTCATTTAGGCTCCTCAAATCCTGTTACTGGCAAGACCGCATTCGGGGGTGTCGCCCGAAATATCGCTGAGGTTTTGGCGCATCTCAAGATTAAAACGGGTCTAGTAAGTCTCATAGGCGACGATCCGGAAGGAACGGCACTGTTAGAAAATGCGAATTCTCTCGGAATTGACGTTTCTCTCATTCAAAGAGAACCGAATGATTTAACAGGTTCTTATACAGCAGCCCTTGAACCTAACGGTGAACTCCTCCTCGGCTTAGCCCATACGGAAATCTATCAAAAGATCACACCTGAGTTCTTCGAGCCTCTCTTGCCTCGAATGAACGGATGGCCCCACTGGCTTGTCTGTACAAACTTAAATCACGATACGTTAGCGTACCTGGCTGTTCAGAAACCTGCATCCGTTGAACTAAGCTGTTCGATGGTTTCAATTCCCTATGCAGCACGCGTTCGAGGGATTCTTCCTTCCGTTACCAACTGGTTCGGAAATCAGGAGGAATTGGCGGCTGTCTTCGGAGAACATCTTATTGCACCCGACAGTTATAGCCTTTTTGCTCAACGCTTGAGGACCATTGGCGTCAAGCGCGTATTCGTTTCATTAGGCAAGGACGGCCTTTATGTTGATGCAGACGAGCATACAGGACTATTTGAAGCACCTCGAAGCAAGATATTTCAGGTCAACGGAGCCGGCGATGCACTTGCAGCCGGAATTTTAGCCGGCTTGACGCAAGCTCTGCCTTTTCATAAGGCAGTCGACCAAGGACTCTATGCGGCTAAGGCAGTGATAGAGTCTCAAGCGGACAACGTCTTTGACATTTCTCACGCCGACTTGAAGAAGTCTGCTTAAGGTCCTGTTTAAATGCAGTTCGACTATCATCTTGACGTCCGTGCAGCCCTCGATGAAAGGAAGCCCGTTGTTGCTCTCGAAAGTACCGTAATTTCGCATGGTCTTCCCTTTCCTCATAACCGGGAAGTCACGCAAAAAATGATCGCCGAGATCGAATCTAGAGGTGTTGTTCCTGCAGTCATTGCCATTATAAAAGGCTCAGTCAAAATCGGCCTCGGTGAAGAAGAAATTGCGTTCCTTGCCGATCCTGAAGAAAAACAGAATATCTGTAAGGTCAGTCGTTCTGACATTGCAACCGTTATCGCACGAGGAAATAGCGGTGCCACAACGGTTTCGGCAACGATGATTCTTGCGGAGAGAGCAGGAATCCGGATCTTCGCAACCGGCGGCATCGGAGGCGTTCATAGGGGAGCCGAACACACATTCGATATTTCGGCAGATTTGAAAGAACTGGGTCGAACACCTGTCGCCGTAATTGCAAGCGGTTGTAAATCGATTTTAGACATTCAAAAGACAATCGAAGTGCTTGAAACCGAAGGAGTGCCCGTTTTGGGCTATAATACGAAGACTTTCCCGACTTTTTATGCCCGTGAAAGTGGTTTTCCTTTGCTGCATTCAAGTTTTGATCTTGAGACTTTGGTCATGACGATTAAGACACATTTCAACTTAAATCTTGGAGGTCTTTTAATTGCAAACCCAATTCCGGAGATAGCTTCTCTTGAAACCGAAGTCGTCAACTCCCTTGTGGAGCGAGCACTTCGGGAAGCAGAGGAGCTTAAGATTCAGGGTAAAGAAGTCACTCCGTTTCTCTTAAAGAAGGTATCTGAGCTTTCAGATGGGAAGACACTCGAAGCAAACAAAGCCCTCCTTATTCATAATGCAGCGCTTGCAGCCGATATTGCCCGGCAGCTGGCTCAAGATTAAAGACGAGCATTTATTCGGGAAAGCTCTCTTAAAACGCTTTGAGATTCCCCTCTTGTAGGCTTTTGCCGCAATCTGACGGGCATTTTATCAGGGCTAACAGGTTTCCAATCTTTTTCTTCGGGCACAAGCTGAGTCTTTCCTCTTTCCGTTGCAACCTGACGTCCGTGATCATCAATATAAAGTTTTAATGATCCTTCAGGACTCGAAGGTTTATCTCCCCAAAACCCGTCCATAATACCCGAATGTCCCGTTGAAAGGCCTGCTAAAACGAGAGATGCCGTCAATACCGCTTTCATTTGTCTCCTCCTTGTTAAGCCCAGTCTTACAGAGAGAGGTTAAGAGAGCTCTAAGGGAGTCTTTAAGAAAGGTTAATTTCAAAAAGGATGCCGTTCCCCGATTGACAACTTCACGGAAGATTGCTACTCAGAAGAAAAAACAGGAAGGGAGAGTCGAGCGATGATATTTTCAATTACAAAGAAAACTCTGATTACAACGGCACTTATTTGTACCCTTAACACCCCTATAATCGGAAGCCAAACAGATCAACAGTCTTCTCCGTCACCAATGAATTCGAGCGATACTGTCGTCGTTACGCCGCCTGAAAGCAGCGAACTTGAGAAACTCCACCTAGAACTGGAAAAGATAAAAGCTGAAAAAGAACAACTCCTAAAAGCACAAGAGGAAGAAAGAATACAGAAAGAATCTGAATCTAATCTGTTGAAAGAAGTGAACGCTCAATTGGAAAAAGAGATTCAAAGGTTCCAAAAAGAAAAAGAAGCTGCCGAATTGAATTTAGATCAACTTCGAAAAGAGAAAGAAACGGATCGGGAACGCTTTTCTCAAGAAAAGGGGGAGCTTCAAATAGATTTGGAGAAATTTCGAAAAGAATTAGAAGAGACTCAGCTAACTTCAAAACAAGAGAGAGAGACTAAGGAAGAAACTTTAAGACTTAAAGGAGTCCTTGAAGGTAAATTAGATGAGATGAGCCGATCCTTAGTTCTTTACAGAGAGGCGTTTGCTCCTCAAGTTGGAAACCTCCTTGAACGTGTACACAGTCTAAATCCTGACCCCTTTAAAATTGAGACGCTTGTCACTGACAGCGAACAAACGGACAGCCTATCTAAAGAGGCAGGAGAGCTCATGGGCATTCTCCAAGAAATGATGGGAAAATACGAAAAATCTATCCTTGATCTGTCTCCAATTTTCCCCGCTCTTGCAAAACACAAAGACGGCAACCATCAAGCGATCCTTCTTTATTTAAGGGCAGCGCAAGAATCATTAGAAAGAGATACGGAGCGCCTAACGCGTTCAGTTTACACTCTTCGTCACTTGCACAAAGTTACTCAAGTCACACCTTCGGATCATACGACAAAGTTTCTGATAGCCCTTGCAGGACTTGATGCAATCTTGAAGTCCGAGCTTCAGCTCTCTGAAGGCCAAGTAAAAGAACAAATTGAGGATTTCTTAAGGCTGATTGGGTATATCAAATAAGATTACCTAGCTATGCAGCTGACTCCACCACATACTATATTTCTATATTTAGTAGGGGATGGAGTTAAACAAAAATTAAATCTAGGTAGTGAGGTCCTCGTCTGTTTTAAATGCTACTTCTACCACACCTTGAGGTTCAAACTGGGCTAGGAATTGTTTATACCATTTAATCCGATCCTGACCTCCTTCTGTTGTTAGGAGTAACTGTTGACCGTAGAGGGCTATATCTTCTACGATTCGTTCATGCCGGTAATACGCCAAGGCTGTTCTGTTAATTTTGGCCCTTCCATAACCTTTATAAAACAACTCTTCCTCATACGGTTTATTCCAAACATTAGCCACTCCTCCGCCAATAAACATGAGGTCACGTTCCTTGGGTGCCATGATGGGATCATCCCAATCCACGATATAGAAGGAGTCATTTCCATCTATTAATACATTACTACTTTTTAGATTTTTATGCTCTACGCCGTTTTCATTTAAAAACTTCAAACATTCTAATATTTGCTTGATATATATTTTTATCACTTTCTCTTCTAAATCACCGTACTTTTCT
>CAYUCY010000029.1:0-518 GCA_964443525.1 uncultured Thiotrichales bacterium | reverse complement strand
CCACGATATAGAAGGAGTCATTTCCATCTATTAATACATTGCCGCCATGAATATCAGAATGACATAGCACGAATTGAGGGAATTGGTCTTGAACCTTTTGGCCCAACTGTTCAGCGCGATCAACCAGACGATGAATTGCACCCTTATGCTTCTTCATAAAGGTTAATAACTTCAAAGCAATCTCGTCACCGCTTGGTTCAGAATCAATAAGTGGATAGAGCGATCGCACGGCTTGTCTCCATTTGGGTGAATAAGATTCCCGCCGAACCATAGATTGAATTGATGGAGGTATATCAATTTTGTGGATTTGCCTCATCACTTTGCCGAACGCATACCATTGATCGTTCGTTAGATCGCGGCTGAACCCATCCTTCCCCTCGATAAAGGGGGATACAATCACGGTAAAGTCGTCAAGACGCTGGGTGGATTCACCTCGGATTGTTTTAACGATGGGAATAGTGTGTTGAATTCCAGCATTACGTAACAACGCACTGATGATAGCGCTGATATCATGGCGG
>CAYUCY010000028.1:0-19711 GCA_964443525.1 uncultured Thiotrichales bacterium | reverse complement strand
CTGCAATACCACCTCCTCGCATGACGGCAAAGCCGATATCGTTCGGTGCTCTCTCCCCTGTTCGGTCTCCGGTTTTAAAGTCCACCCGAGGGTTAAGGCCGCGTCCACGGGCTGCAGCTTCCCCGAGAAGAAGCGATGTCCCGGACGGAGCATCCTTTTTATGGCGATGATGGAACTCGCCGATTTCAATATCAAATTCAGGACCAAGTTTTCGGGATAGCTCTTCTACGATTTCGGTTAAGAGAGTCACGCCCACACTGGTGTTGGAAGCATAGACGAGCGGAATAACTTTTGATGCGTCAGCAAGCTTTTTCTTTTGATCAAGCGTAAGCCCTGTTGTACCGCAAACGTAAGGGGTTTTCGTTTCGATGACTTTATCAAGGGTTTCTTCAAAAGCGTCTGATGAGGTAAAATCAATCACTACGTCGCTTTGAGCAAAGGCCACCGTTCTTTCTTTCTGGTAGGAAAGGTCCTGAAGAGGGCAACCATCGACACATTGTCCAAGGTAAGGGTCATCGGCCCTCACAACGGCAGCTGAAAGATTCATCGTTTTCGAGACACATACGTAACGGGCAATCAACTGACCCATGCGACCTCGGGCGCCCATAACACAGACCTGAATCATGATGGAAACCTTCTTTATCTTTTCTTATTCCATCCCACCATAGTCCTAAAAGGGGAGACGGTAAAGACTAAGACGCATCCTTAACTCGACGCCGACCTTCGACGGTTGTGCGAGGGCGGTCCAAGTCAGCCTCAACTTTTCCGCTGAAAGGCAGGCCCATACTTCCGTGACCTTTTGTCGTTTGAGATTCGATAAGATAGCGTTCCGCGTCAACCATAACGGTGAATGCGTCGTTTGTTTCGGGGGTAAAGACGGCGCCTCCGATCGAAATGGAAATTCTGACCTGATCCTTTAAGAAGCCAAGTTTGGCACACTCAACCATATCAATCAGACGGTCTGAGGCGCGAACGACACCCCACCGATCACAATCCTTCAAAATGATGCCGTAACAACTGCCGCTAATACGTCCCATAAAATCGTCAAATCGCAGGGAACTTCTTAAGAGATCCGTAATTTCCTTGACCCGTTCGATCGTCTCCTGAATCGATTGAGAGACGTACATGAGTGCAAGCCGGTCGATCGCAACGGCCAAATAGGCGCCAGGAACTTTTGTTTCACGCGTTTCTTCAATCAGACTATCGAGAGTTTCGAAAAGGACCGCTCTTTCCGCAAGTCCTGTTAAAGGATCATAGCCTTTCAAATTGACGGGCGACTTCCCCTGAATTTCATCGAGAAACAAGATCTTTCCTCGAATTTTCAAAGGAATACCTTCTTTATTATAAATGACTTGACCTTCCTCTTCTACGGGACACTGATCGAGATCAGGGAGTGTTAGAGCATAATTGCACCGATAAAATGGATCTTTTTGAGTGCAACGAGAAAGAACCTCAACCCGTTGCCAGAAGTTTCCAGGGTCCAGATGATTTGTAAAGCTTGTTCCAGTGACAAAAGGGGTGTTGGCATTTAGAAGCTTGTGAATGGGGCCGATCCATTGAATCGTATCTCTGATTAAATCCCACTCGTACTCGACGGCGCCGTAAAGCTTCAAAAGATCAATATTGCTGACCTGCCGTTGGGATATTTGATTCATTCTCATTCCCCCTCTTCTTTTTTATACCCCTTAATTTTATCTTAAAGCAAAACTCCTTAACTATGGATTAATTTTTCGACTTTTTTGGGCAAAAACTCCTGTACAAGCTCGATTTTTATTGTCTATGATGCAGGGGATCCGGATAACCCCCGATTAAAATGGAAAAGACCCTGTGAACGCGTTTCTGAAATTCCTCGGATTTTTTTTAATCCTCTCCCCTGCTGCTGTTCAGGCAGAAACCCAAGGAAAAGCCATTGCCATTGTTCAATTCATTGAACATCCTGCCTTGGATGAAGTTCGGATGGAAGTCGAAAAAACTCTAAAAGCTTATCAAGATCTAAAGAAAATTAACCTGAAACTTTCTTACTTTAATGCCCAAGGAAATATCGCAACGACCTCTCAAATCGCCCAACAGGTTTCAGGCCTCAGCCCCGATGTGGTCGTCGCTATCGGAACTCCCGTTGCTCAAAGTCTTTTGAAGAGCCTTAAAGGAACACGCATACCCCTTGTCTTTGCCGCTATCACAGATCCTGTTGCCGCAGGACTGATCGAGAAAGATGCACCTCACCCCGGCGTCACGGGCGTTACGGATACCCCCTCTTTGAAAGATCACGGAGTGCTTATTAAAAGGCTGGCGCCCTCCCTCAAAACCTTGGGTGTCGTCTATAATCCCGGAGAAGCCAATTCTGTTGCAACGGTTCAACGCTTGAAGGAAGAGCTCACAGACGTCAAAGTTTTAGAGATTCCCGTCACAAAGTCCTCCGAGCTTTTGACGACCGTCAAAACCGTGATGTCTGGTGTGGATGGACTATACGTTCCCCAGGACAATATTGTCGTTGCTGCCATGCCTCAACTGTCAGCTCTTGCAATCAGCCGAAAGGTCCCTGTCTTTGCAGCCGATACAGGTTCCGTTCAAAACGGAGCGCTCGCCACGAAAAGTTTTTCTTATTCGGACATCGGATCTCTTGCGGGAGAAAAAGTAACTAAAATCCTTGACGGGATCCCGGCAGAGGAGCTCACCGTCGAATCTCCGTCTCTTGGTAAAATAATGGTGAATCGAGAAACGGCTGAAAAGCTTGGCTTGACTCTTTCCCCTGATCTTATAAAAGAGGCTTTACTTGCGCCAGATTCCAAAAAAAACCCTTAAGAGAGCCTGATGAATATAATGTCTCGTCTTAAACAAAAAAGTTATCAAAACCTGATTTTAAGGCTTCAGCAATTCTGGGCCGACCAGGGGTGTATTATTTTGCAACCCTATGATGTCGAGATGGGGGCGGGAACCTTTCATCCCGCGACAACGCTGTGGCCTTTAGGCCCCAACCCCGTTTGGGCCGCCTTCGTTCAACCCTCGCGACGCCCCAAAGACGGGCGTTACGGGGATAATCCCAATCGTTTGCAACACTACTATCAGTTTCAAGTGATCTTGAAACCTTCTCCTTTGAATGTTCAGGATCTTTATCTTGAGAGTTTAAAAGTCCTCGGCGTCGACCCGGCCGTCCACGATATCCGTTTTGTGGAGGACGACTGGGAAAGCCCCACGTTAGGCGCTTCAGGACTCGGTTGGGAGGTCTGGTGTGACGGGATGGAGGTCACCCAATTTACTTACTTCCAACAAATGGGAGGCATTGAGTGCCATCCCGTAAGCACCGAACTTACCTACGGTCTCGAACGACTGACGCTTCAAGCTATTCAGGAAAAAGAGAACGTTTATGATATCGACTGGAACGGTGAAGTCGATGAACGGCAAAAGACGTATCATGACATCTTTCACCGAAATGAACGAGAGTTTTCGGCTTATAATTTTGAACATTCCAATACCGATATGCTCTTGCGTCATTTTAAAGATGCGGAAGAAGAATGTCAGGCCATTCTCAAGCAAGAATTGGCCTTACCAGCCTATGACCAATGTATTAAGGCAAGCCATCTCTTCAATCTTTTGGATGCACGGGGGGTTATTTCCGTTCTTGAGCGTGCCAGCTACATAGCTCGTGTCAGAACCCTTGCCAAGGCATGTTGTGAGATGTATCTCAAGCATCTTCCTTCAAAATAAGAGAAACGACCATGACAGAACTTCTTCTTGAATTTTTTGGTGAAGAAATTCCCGCTCGAATGCAGGCGCAAGCATGTGAAGATTTAAAGTGCCTTTTTCAAGAACACCTTACAAAACTGTCGTTAGAAGTAGAGGATTTAAGGGCTTACGTAACGCCCCGTCGTCTTTGCCTCATTATAAAAGGCCTTCCTGTCACACAGGAAGATCGCTTTGAGGAACGCAAAGGACCTCGAACGGATGCCGCCCCTCAAGCCATCGAAGGATTCCTAAAATCAACGGGGCTCACTCTTGACCGGTGTGAACGGAGAGAAACGCCGAAAGGGACCTTCTTCTTTGCAACACTTCATCAACCGGGACAAGCGACAAAGACTCTTCTTCCTCAGGTCATTCGAGACATTGTCTTCGACTTTCCTTGGCCCAAATCTATGCGCTGGAATAAAGGAACCCGAACCTGGGTTCGCCCTCTTCATTCGGGGATCTGCCTTTTTGAAGGGGAGGTTCTTTCTTTTAAAGTGAGTCTTGGAGAAGAAGACACACCGAAAGTCTCGTTTTCAGATCAAACGCAAGGCCATCGATTCTTAAGCTCGGGTCTGATTCGCGTAAAGAGCTTTGCCGATTATCGGCAGAAGTTGCACGAGGCTCACGTCATTCTCGACCAAACCGAAAGACGGGAAGAAATTCGTCGTCAGGTTCAAAAGCTGGCCGGTGAAAAGGGACTTAAAGTCCACGAAGACCCGGGGCTCTTGGACGAGGTGACGGGGCTCGTCGAATGGCCACAAGCCTACCTCGGCACGATTGACCGGGCATTTATGAACCTGCCTCGAGAAGTGTTGATCACTTCCATGCGCATTCATCAAAGGTACTTCGCCCTTGAAGACGCGAAGGGCAATCTCGCCCCTTCCTTTATTGTGGTTGCCAACACAATTCCTCTAGACGGAGGAGAAAAAATTGTTCAAGGAAATGAACGCGTTCTACGAGCACGACTCAGTGATGCTCAGTATTTTTACGCCCTTGATCGTAAGAAGACTTTGGAAGAGCACGGGATCAAATTAAAAGACATTATTTTCCATGAGAAATTAGGAACCTATTCTCAAAAAGTCAGTCGTCTTGAAAGGCTTGCGAGGACCTTTGCGCCTTATTTTGAAATCGATGTGAAGGAAGCGGAAGAAGCTGCAAGAATCGTAAAATCTGATCTCGTCACAGAGATGGTCGGAGAATTCCCCGAGCTTCAAGGCGTCATGGGACGATATTACGCCCTTCATGAAGGAAAATCCTCGACAGTTGCAGCAGCCATTTCAGAACATTACTCTCCCAAGGGGCAAAATGACTCAATTCCAGCCTCCTCTTTAGGGCAGCTTTTGGCTCTTGTTGATAGGGTTGATACGCTGACGGGCTTTTTTGCGGTCGGTATCAAACCGACAGGCTCCAAGGATCCCTTTGCCCTTAGACGTTCCGCCTTGGGCGTTCTGAGGATTCTGGAGGGTCGAAGTCGCCTGAAGTCCAAGACTCTTTTCGAGGCTGCTTATGACCTTTACGAAGATATTTTCAAAGCTCAAGACAGAGCCCTTTCAAAGGCCGAAACCCTGGAGGCGCTTGAAGAGTTTCTGATCGATCGCCTCAAAGTTTACTGGAGAGATCAAGGGCTGCGGCATGATTATATTTCGGCGGCCTTTGCCGTCGGTCATCAGGATTCCGTTGCCGTCCTAAAGCAGCGCGTTTCTTCCCTTCAGGATTTTCTCAAAGGAACGGACGGCTCAAACTTGCTGGCCGCCTATAGACGAGCAAGCAATATCGTTCGAATCGAGGAACAAAAGGATAAAGTTTCTTTTGAGGGACAAATTAACCCTTCCCTATTGCAGGAAAAATCCGAGCGCGTTCTTTACGACTCCTTAATGGAAACAGAAGGAAAAATCGAGGCGGCTCTGGCCCACCATCAATTTGAAATGGCCATGGACATCCTGGCTTCCCTCAGGCCCGCTGTCGATCAATATTTTGAGGACGTTCTCGTTAACGCAGAAGATACAAAACTCAGACTGAACCGTCTGAATACGCTGGCTTTCATCAAAGCAACTTTGGAAAAAGTCGCAGATTTTAAACAAGTGGAAGAAAGATAACGGAGGAACCCATGACAAACTCTCTACCGAAGGAACTAAAAGAAGAACTGATGGAAAAGGCAGTGGAAATGACGGCCAAAAGCTACGCCCCTTATTCAAAATTTCAAGTCGGGGTCGCTCTTTTAACGGAAGAGGGCAATATCTTTACGGGCTGCAATGTGGAAAATGTTTCTTACGGTCTTTGCATTTGCGCCGAAAGAACCGCGATCTTCAAAGCCGTCTCTGAAGAGGGATCAAAGATGCGGATTCGCGCTCTTGCCTTGGCCAACCATCTAGGGAGTGAATGTACTCCGTGTGGTGCTTGCAGACAAGTAATAGCGGAGTTTGGAGAAACTTCGACGATCCTTTATAAATCCTCGAGTGGATTGACTGAAACCCCTCTTTATCAGCTCTTGCCGGGTGTGTTTAAGATTGTTGACTGATGATGCCGAAACCCCTTTCAGGACTTGAAGATATTCGGGATCGCTATACGATTTTTATCGTTGACCTGTGGGGTGTCATTCACGACGGAACCGCTCTTTACGAGGGGGTGATAGAGGCTCTTTGCACGCTTCGAGATGAGGGCAAGCGCATCTTTTTTCTCTCGAACTCTCCCAGGCGTGCCGAGCAGGTAAAGCAACAGCTGGAAGCCCTGGGCCTTCCTCGCGATCTATACGAAGATATTCATACCTCGGGGGAAGACGCGTATCTTACGCTTAAAGAGCGCACATCTCCTTGGTCTCAATCGCTCGGCTTTAAGGCCTATGGGCTGACAGCTTCCTTTCATCGGGCTCTCGTGGAGGACTTGAAGTTAACCCGGGTCGGCGACCTTGCGGAAGCGGATTTTATTTTAAATACGGGGCCTGAACATCTTCACGTCGAAGACTACGAGGATTTGCTGGAAGAAGCCGCACATTTCAAGCTTCCAATGGTTTGCGTAAACCCTGATGTATCGATTGTATCAGGGGGACGGGTGATTCTTTGCGCAGGTGCTTTGGCGGAGCGATATGAAGCGCTAGGCGGGAAAGTCTATTATTTGGGCAAGCCTTACGCGCAGATTTATGAAACGCTTTTTACGCGCATGAAAGGTGTTGACCCCGCCCATATCCTCGTGATCGGAGATTCTTTGACGACGGATATCAAGGGAGCCAACCTTATGGGCCTTGACTCGGCCCTTGTTCTGACAGGTCTCACGAGCCTTTTGGAAGGTTCAAAAATTGAGGCTGTTTACGCCGAATGTAAGAGGCTCGATATTTACCCGACTTATTTACTGCCGGGCTTTGAGCTTTAACAAAGGAGCCTTGAAAAAGTTCTTCTCTTGCCGAGACATTTTAAATTGCCTAGAGTACGGGTGGTTTGGTATCAGACGGAGATTCATAATGATCAGAGCAGCTACTACTTTTTTTGATCGTGCAATGCGTAGGTATACGCCGGATCCTTTTCTCCTCGCACTTCTCATCACAATTACTCTCTTTTTTATGGGCATCACGATGACGACCTCAACGCCCAAGCAAATGGTTCTTTATTGGGGGGACGGATTTTGGAGCTTGATCCCGTTCACGTTGCAAATGGTTATGATTTTAATCGGGGGCTACGTCGTAGCGTTGGCCCCTCCTGTGAGTCGACTTCTCTCAACCATCTCAAAATCCGTTAAAACGCAGGGACAGGCCGTCGTGGTGGTGACCCTGGCGGCTCTAACGGCATCATTTCTCAATTGGGGCCTCGGCCTTGTGATCGGCGGGCTTGTGTGTCGCGAGATCATCAAAACTGTTCCGACGGCAAACTTTCGACTCCTGGTGGCAGCCGCCTATAGTGGCTTCATCGTGTGGCACGGCGGGCTTTCAGGCTCGATCCCTCTTCTGATTGCAACACCGGGGAACTTTAGTGAAACTTATATCGGAGGCCTTATTCCCGTAAGCCAGACTCTCTTTTCACCCTTTAACCTTTTGAGCGTCCTGGGCCTTTTTATCCTTATTCCCTTTACGAATTGGGCGATGAGCCGATCCGGAGAAGGTGAAAACAAACCAACTTCTATCCGAGATGAAAAAAAGATACTCAAAGAGCTTTCCTCCCATCCGATGATGCCTGCTGAAAGGCTTGAAAACAGCAAACTTCTTTCGATTATTACGGGCATCATGGGCGTTTCCTATATCGGCTTTCTTGCCTTTGAAAAGAAATTCAATTTCGACTTAAACACAATCAATTTCATCTTTATCTTCTCGGCCATCATTTTGCACGGCCACCCAAGATCATTCATTAATGCCATTAGCGAGGCCGCTAAAAGTGTCGGACCGATTCTGCTACAGTTTCCCTTTTATGCAGGTATCATGGGAATGATGACGTCATCAAAGCTTGCAGACGTCATCTCAAACTTTTTTATCGACATTGCAACGCCGAAGACTTTTTCTCTCCTGACCTTTTGGAGTGCTGGCATCGTTAATCTTTTCATCCCTTCAGGAGGCGGACAATGGGCCGTGCAATCCCCCGTCGTGATTCAAGCAGCCAAAGAAATGGGCGCCAACTTATCCATGGCCGCCATGGCTGTGGCTTGGGGAGATGCGTGGACAAACCTTCTACAGCCTTTTTGGGCATTGCCGATTCTTGCGATTGCGGGCCTTACCTTGGGCGACATTATGGGCTATTGCGTGACACTCCTGCTTGTCACAGGCGCCTTCTTGTCGGTAATGTTTATGATTTTTTAAAAAGAAGCCACCTATGACGCCTTTGAAATCCGCAGGCGACGCGCAATCAGCTCCTTTAATCGTTCTCTTGAGAGAGGCATGGCAAGATGGTGAACACTCAAGAGGTATCTTTCAAAAAAGTAGTTGTAGAGATCCAAAGCCTCTTTAAAATCCGAGAGAGAAATTTCTTTCTCTTGCCCTTGTTTTAAAAAGAAAGGCAAGGGGAGGAGTTTATCTTTGTAGGGCTCTCCTGCTTCAGCAGTTACGGCCCGCCCCGTCCTGGGGGAGACGTATTTCAGGTTTTCACGGGCCCCCGTCAAGGTACATGCATCAAACTGCAGGCGAACCCCTCCCTCCCGCAGAAGTGTTTCTTCAAAAGCACAGTAAGCTCTCTTCCAGCAGGGCGCTTGAAACATCTTGATCAGGGTGACGAGACTTTCAAAGAGAGCTTCATGAGGCTCTCTTTCCGCCAGGAGAGCCTCCAAAAGCCCGCACGCCGACGTTAGCGCCCCTAACTTTAAAGAATCTCCTAAAACATGAGCCATCGGGCTTAGGAGTACTTCCATCGACCAGGTCCCCAAATGCTCGGGCAGCCGGGCAGTCCAGAAAGCTTGCACGTGCGTGCCTACTTGAAAAGAAGAAGATGTTTTTGGAGAGAGAGTACAATATCCTTTATGGCGACCGTGATCCCGGGTAAGAAGAGTGAGAATCGCACCCCGTTCTCCGTGTTTATGGGCGGCGATAACAATACCTTCGTCTTGCCAGCGCATAAACGCCTCATGCTCCTTTAAAAAAGCTAGACATCGAACTCGAGGCCCATCTCTCGAAAATGCCGCGGATCTTCATCCCACTTCTTCTTGACTTTTACATGTAAAAAAAGGTGAATGGGCACGCCCAGGAGCTGGGATAATTCTTTCCGGGAAGCCTCTCCGAGACGTCTTATCATCTGGCCTTTCTCGCCAAGGACGATAGACTTCTGTCCGGGCCGTTGAACATAGATGGTCTGGTATATCTTGATTCCGCTCCCCTTGGCTTCCTCCCAATTTTCCGTCTCAACGGTAATGGCATAGGGGAGCTCGTCATGCAAAAAAGTATAAACTTTCTCCCGCGTGATTTCAGCCGCGAGCAATCTCTCTGAGAGATCAGAGAGTTGATCCTCGGGGTAGAGCCACAAACCTTCCGGCATGGCTTCGACAAGGGCGTCCCTTAAATCGTCAACTCCTTGACCGTGGAGAGCTGAAATCATAAACGTCTTCGTAAAAGGATAGGCCTCGTTCAACTCTTTCGCGACCTTGAGGAGTTTTTCTTTCGGTACCGCATCAATTTTGTTCAGGACCAGAAAAACGGACAAGCTTTTGACCTCGGGGAGTTTCTCTAGAATTTCCTTTGTCTCTTCAAGACGTGTTTTTTCGAGATCTACCAAAAGACAAATAACTTCTACATCCTGAATCGCCTGCCAAGCCACCTGGACCATCGCGCGTTCGATCCTCTTTTGAGGGTTAAAAATGCCGGGAGTGTCCACCAGAATAATTTGTGTCGCGCCCTTCAAAGTAACACCAATGACCCGCCTTCTTGTGGTTTGGACCTTGCGGGAGACGATGGATACTTTTGCGCCCACCAATCTGTTTATAAGGGTCGACTTGCCCGCATTAGGCGCTCCGATGACAGCTGCAAAGCCGCACTTGGATGGTTGTTGAAGCGTCTTACTTTTTTGCATCATCCTGATCTCGAATCATTTTAAGTAAATTTTCCGCCGCATTTTGCTCTGCAAGGCGCCTTGATGCTCCCGTTCCCCGAACTCTTGGAAAGAAGCCCTCGATCAAAACCTCGACCGTAAAAATGGGAGCATGATCGGGCCCCGTTCTCGTGAGAATTTCATACTGCGGGGCGGCTTTTCCCAAGGCCTGAATACGTTCTTGAAGCTCGGACTTAGGATCTTTTGAGAGCACTTGCGCCTCTTCAACGGCCCGCGCCCAAAAGCGGGTAATAAAAGTACGGGCCGCTTCAAAGCCGCCGTCCAAATAGAGGGCTGCAATCAAGGCCTCACACACGTCTCCCAGCAAGGAGACCTTGGTTCTCCCCCCTGATCTGCGTTCGGAAGATGCCATCTCTATATACTCTTGGAGTTCAAGAGCAAGAGCAATCGTAGCCAACGTAGGCTTGCTCACCAAATGAGCATGACGTGGAGCGAGGTCCCCTTCCGTAAAAGCCGGGTACCTGTCAAAGAGAAGGTGCGCTACCACCAACCCTAAAACCCGATCACCCAGAAACTCGAGACGTTCGTAATTTGTTTTGGACTTGCCCACGCTTGAATGGGTCAGGGCCTCTTTGAGAAGAGATTCGTCTTGAAAGGTATATCCGATTTTCTCATAGAGCACCGCATATCCCTTCTTCATGGAGTCTAACGAATCCAGGTAAAAATGCGATTAAAGCGAATGCTTGTCAGCCATTTCCAGACCTCCCACCATTGGGCGGACGTTGAAAAGAAAATGAACTGAGCTTTACCGATTAAGCGCTCGTGGGGGACGAAACCGAGGGCTCTCATATTGCGGCTGTCGTCCGATCCGTCTCTGTTATCGCCCATCGCAAAGTAATGGCCTTCGGGTACGGCATAAAGAGGCGTATCATCGAGAGGCCCCTCACCGAAACGGTTCTTTTTAATGATGGTATGTTTCAGACCGTTTGGAAGTGTTTGAACGTATTGGTCGATCTCATCCCCTTCTTTAGAGTAGACTCTGCGCTCCGCTCCGTCCCTGTATTCAAGCTCCAGATGATCGACAAAGGGTGTGTCTTGTTTTTCCAAGAGACATTCTTTTCCGTTGATGTAGAGAACCCCGTTTTTCATTTGAATGGAGTCTCCGGGAAGCCCTACGACGCGCTTGATCCAGTCCTGATCGGGACGGTGGACGGGACGAAAGACAATCACGTCTCCTCTCTCCGCATTATGATCAAAAAACTTCCCGTCAAAGAGGGGTGGTGCAAAAGGAAATGAATACTTACTGATTCCATAAGAATACTTAGAGACAAACAAAAAATCTCCAATCAACAAATTAGGTTTCATGGAGCCTGAGGGAATAACAAAAGGCGAGAAGAAGAAAGTCCGAATCAGAAGAGCAAAAAAGCCGGCAACGACAAGGGCATGAATAAATTCTTTGGTGTGTTCTTTCAGAGTTTTATTTTCTTTTGTCATGGTTTTAACATCGCTCATCTTTACAGTCTCTTAACACATTTATTCATACGAGAAGAATGAGCTTAAGAGTAACCCGAGATTACCTTGAAAGCAAAAGTTTTTCACATCAGCCTCTTTTTTTTCTTTCTCTCTATCCCAGGAGGGCTTTTACCGAAGTAGGCCAAGATATTGCGAAACTTAAAGCTTTGAAATCTTTTTTCTTGCCCTTTTATCCGTTCTGGGTTAAGAAAAGGTCACATCTCTTGACGCGGGGTGGAGCAGCCCGGTAGCTCGTCAGGCTCATAACCTGAAGGTCGCAGGTTCAAATCCTGCCCCCGCAACCAATTGAAAATCAAATTTCCTTTTTCTAAGCTCTATAGTCGAATAAAAAATTTAATTACCTAATGCTACCCAAAAATCTAGACATTTATGTGGCTCATTTCTTTATAAGGTTTCTCCCACATTTAATTATGACCGATGCGACAGAAAGCCAGCTGGGCAAGGTAAAAGGTATAGAAGATGGCACAGATAGCGCCTTTTTGTCGGTCGACCTCCTTTCCCGAATAGGGAACGGGACAAATTTCAAAAGCAGCGAATCTGGTGTTGCAAGCACCACTATCTTTGAGGTGCATGGTATCTACACAGATAACTTCATAAAAAAATCGCTCCGGCGGGAAAAGGATCTCGATTCGTTTTTCTTGATCGATATGCCAATGGAAATGCCAAGCCTCCCCTTCAAGGGTTAGAACGCCCCAACGCTTATTCAGAAGGCCGGCTTCTTTTATTTGGGTATAAGTGATCTCAGGGACCGCGCAGCGGCCTTCCTCTCTTAAACACTTGGAGATGCTCTCTTGAAATGAGGCTTCAAGAATCGAAGAAGCACTCAGAAAAAGAAGAACAAAAAAGACAGATCGCAAAAAATGTTCCTAAATAAAAAATGCTCCATATATCACTGTATCGAATTTCCAGAGACTCTTACAAACAAGAAGCAGGGTTAATACCCGCGAGCCGTCACGAAAAGAGCGACCTGACGAAGGGCTTCGCGACAAGAAGAAGGGTCAAAGGTTTCAAGGACTCGTATGGCCTCCTGAACATAACGATTTGCTTCCTTCACGGCACTATTTAAGGCACCGTGTTTTTGCAAAAGGGAACACGCGATTTTAAGAGCCTCTTCTCCCCGATCCTCAAAGAGGCGCTGCCAAAGATTCTTTTCATCCGATCCTCCCGCTTCATAGGCGAGAATGACGGGCAAGGTAATTTTTCCTTCCCGCAAGTCGTCTCCGATAGTCTTGCCTAGTTTTTCTTGGGACGCTGAATAATCGAGAACATCATCCATTAACTGAAAGGCGATACCGATGGACAGACCGTAGGCGGCGAGAGCTTTCCTTTGAGAGGCAGGCGCATTTTGTAAAACGGGCACGATTTCGCAAGCAGCTTCAAAAAGTGCGGCCGTCTTGGACGCGACGACCTCTAAATATTGACCCCGACTCAAATCGAGGCTATGGGAAGCCGTCAACTGGAGGACTTCTCCTTCCGAGATGGTTGCGGATGCTTTGGCCAAAATCTCAAGAACTTCGAGAGATCCTTGCTCTACCATGAGCTGGAAAGACCGACTGAAGAGGAAATCACCCACAAGAACGCTTGCCTGATTTCCCCACAGCGCATTAGCGGAAGCTTTACCGCGCCTCAACGTGCTCTCATCGACGACATCATCGTGCAGAAGGGTCGCCGTATGTATAAACTCGACGCATGCCGCAAGGGCGATATGTTTTTCTCCCTTATATCCGCAAAGTCGTGCAGAAGCCAAGGTTAGTAAGGGCCTCAAACGTTTCCCTCCGGAGGCAACCAAATGGCCTGCGAGAGCAGGTATTAAAGGCACTTGGCTTTCCATTCGATCAAGAATGAGCTGATTGACCCGCCCTAAATCATCCTTGACAAGTTCGTATAGATCATCGAGAGAGGGAGGAGTGTCGGCAGTGGACTTTTGAAGTGTCTGAGGCATCTGTTGATCTCTCGTTTTCTTACGAATTGGGCCTTCTCATTTTCCCCAAATCCATCTATGCTACCGCCATGATGACGTGGTGCTTTAAATATTGGTCTAAGGTATAGCAGGAAAACGATGATTTCGACAACCGATACGTTGCTGAATGGTAAAGTCATTTTACATCAACTCAAAGAAGGATATCGGGTTGCAATCGACCCCATTTTTTTGGCAGCCACTTTGTCGCCCGAGGCCGGTCAGACCGTCCTCGAAGTCGGGTGCGGTGTGGGAGCAGCCCTGCTGTGTCTCGCAAAACGCGTAAAAGACGTTCGGATGGTAGGTCTCGAGCTTCAGCGGGATCTGGTGCGTCTCGCTCAACAAAACATCAAGGATAATCGGTTGGAGGATCACCTTGAGGTTCTTCAAGGGGATATGCGTCACCTCCCGCCGCGTCTTGCAGCCGGGTCTTTTGATCATGTGATGGTTAATCCGCCTTATAACCAGCCGGCCAAATCAACGGTTTCCAAAAACAAGGTCAAAGCAACAGCCAATGCGGAGACGGAGGGAAGTCTTCAGGAATGGCTCCATTTCGCTCATCTGATGGCCCGCCCGCAGGGGTTCCTTCATATGATTCACAGAGCCGACCGGTTGGATGAGATTCTTGCACTTCTTCAAGGAAAATTCGGAAATATTTCTCTTTATCCTCTTTGGCCAGGAATCGGAAAGGCTGCAAAAAGGGTCCTGATTCAGGCTCAGAAAAATGTCGCGGGTCCCTTAAAACTTTGTCAAGGAATGCTGCTGCATGAGGAGGACGGCTGTGCGACGGAAGAAGCTCAAGCCGTCCTCAGAGAAGGAAAAGCAATCTTCGTCGCTTAAAAAAGACTCAATCAAGACGACGCGCTTCGTCCACCAGCATAATGGGAATCCCGTCCCTGATCGGATAGGCGAGTTTTGCCTGTTTGCTGATGAGCTCCTGCGCTTCGCCGTCATACGTCAGAGGCCCTTTTGTTTGGGGACACACCAACATTTCGAGAAGTTTTGGGTCAACTGTAATTTTTACCTGGGCCATCGGAACATCCTTTCTTTTAATGTTTGAGCCATGAAGTTGATTGGTGCTTGATGAAAGCCATCTCGAGCAGCGCCGTCATCATTCGGCACCGTTCGGCCGTTGTCGGAGACTCAAGGAGAGCCTGTTTTTCAGACGGATTAAACGGACAAATCATAGTAAGGCTGGTGATGAGCTTTTCATCGGGAACTGTTTGAATTTCATCCCAGTTGGCTTGAATACGATTCGTCGTAAAGTAAACTTTCAAGAGCTCAAGAAGACGCTCTCTTTCAAAACTAACTTGCCCCTGATCCAGGTAATCGTGAAGATAAGACTCATACGAAACAAGAACACGTCTGAAATCAAGCATCTTCGGCAATTCCTCGATGACTCGAAAGCGAACAAGTCCAGAGATCACAAGCACATAAGAGCCGGTATCGGATTCTGAAAACGTTGTGATTTTTCCAAGACACCCTGTTTCAAAAAGAGGACTCCTCTCTTCTTTGCTGGTCTTTCCCTTGGACTGCACAATCCCCACATATCGGTCATGCCTTAGAGCATGATCGACAAGACGAATGTAAGGAGGCTCCGTCACCTGAAGAGGCAAGTGCCCCTGAGGCAACAAAACGAGCCCACTCAAATCAAAGATCGGTACTTCTTTAGGAAAGAGAACAAGCTTTTCTTTCATTGGTTTTCGATTCATTAAAAAAGAATCCTCGAGAGTTTTTTTCGCATATCGATGGTTATCGGATGAGCATACCCTAAACACTCAAAGAGTTTGAAGAGTGAACTTTTTAATACTTCCCTTTCTTCGCTCTGCGAAGTGCGGATGGATTCCAAAAGGAACTCCAGGGCTTCTCCACGGGTTCCTTTAAGAAATAAGGCGTAAGCTTCCCGAACGGAGGCCGGATTTTTCTGAAAAGCAGGGGAGTCCATTTCTCTCCTCAACTGAAGCAGCGACGTCAAAGGATGGGCTTCGGGAGAGCTCTTCATTTGGTCGGGAAGCTTCTCGAATAACCCTTGCGCCTTTTCAAAGTCGCCCATTTCCAAATACACCTCGATGAGACCTAAAGCTGCCTCCAAGACATGGGGGTCCTGCTGTAAAACTTGAGCATAAAGCTGAAAGGCCGTTGCGACGTCTCCCTGGGCTCTGGCTTCTTTAGCCATTTCTAATACATCCGCGAACGCGGAAATTCTTTCCCCCTTGAGTTTGGCCAGAAGTGCTTTCAGCTTCGAAGCAGTCGTCAATCCTGCAAAGCCTGAGACAGGCTTTCCGTCTTTGACAATAATCACTGTGGGAAGAGATTGGATTCGAAATTGTTGGACGAGCTCGGGGCTTTGATCTGCATTGATCTTGACAAATTTGACGGCACCGTGTTCCTCTGAGATGACTTTTTCAAGAACGGGTGTTAGTTGCTTACAGGGTCCACACCACTCAGCCCAAAAATCAATGAGAACGAGCTGCTTTTTAGATGCCTCGATCACCTCTTCCATAAAAGTATCGAGGGTCACGTCAATGTTTGAAGAAGAAATCGTTTTATCTTGTGAAAATAAAAATGTCATTTATTTATACGGCCTTAATTAAAGTCCTTCATCAGCCTCGCTTACCCTAGCAGTTCTCCCCTCAAAACTCAATAAAAAGCTTTATTTGAAAAACGGAAGTTCGGGTTGAGTTCGGGGATTGTTTTCTTTTTTAGAAGATTGTCTTTTTGAAGGAGGGGACTTGCCTTCAGTACGAACCCGGAGAGAGCCGTCCTGAAACTGAAGCCGAAGAAGCTGATCCGGTCCCGTTTGTGCGGCCCGCGAGATGAGACGACTCTTTTCATCTCTCACAAGAGCAAATCCTCTCTGGAGAGTTCCTTCAAAAGAATAACTTTTAAGCAGTTGCGAGAGATGAAAGATTTTCTCTTCTCGGGCACGGAGATAAGTTTCCATAGAAAAGCCAAGACGTCTCAAAAGATTGTGAAGAACCAGCTCCGCCTGATCCAGGAGTTGGCGAGGATGACGCAACCGAATGCCTAACTCTCGGAGAAACCCGTCCTTTTGACGCACGTAGGCAAGGCCGGCATTAAAAAAGCGCTCGGACCAATCATCAAAGCGGAGCTCCCGTTCTTCCAAAAGACGCCCTAAAGCTCCGCCCCCTCGAGATTTTAGAGAAGCAATAACAGCAAGCAACTCCGCCTTTACAGGCACTGCCTTCTCGGCCGCAGCTGTCGGTGTAGGGGCTCGCCAATCGGCAACGTAATCGATCAGGGTCGTGTCCGTCTCATGTCCGACGGCAGAGATGAGAGGGATGGAGGAAGCAGCTGCAGCCCGAACCACCTTTTCTTCATTAAACGCCCACAGATCCTCCAAACTACCGCCCCCGCGTGCGATGATCAGAAGATCCGGCCGATTTTCTTTCAATGTATTAAAGCCCTCAATGGCCCGGGCGATTTGATCAGCAGCACCTTCTCCCTGCACGAGGACGGGCCAAAGCAAAACACGGGTCGGCATTCTGTCCTCAAGACGGTGCAACATATCCCTGATGACAGCCCCCGTGGGTGAAGTCACGACCCCGATAATCCGAGGCAGAAACGGAAGAGATTTTTTACGCTCAAGGTCAAAGATCCCTTCGGAAGCCAGTTTTTTCTTAAGGGCTTCTAAAAGTTTTAAGAGAGCTCCTTCCCCCGCAAGCTCCATTTGATCGACGATCATCTGGTACTTGGATCGCCCGGGATAAGTGGTGATGCGACCCGTACAGATGACTTCCAGTCCATCTTGGGGCTTAGCTTGTAAGCGTTGAACGGTTCCTTTCCAACAGACAGCGTCAAGTACGGCTGCCTCATCCTTCAGGGAAAAATAAAGGTGACCCGAGGTGTGATGCTTCGCACTTGAGATTTCACCCCTCACCCGGATGAAATTAAATCGGTCCTCGAGGGTCATCTTGATATGCTGAGCAATTTCTGAGACGCGGAAGGTCGGTCTCAGATCCGTAAGAGTTTCCCGCTCATCGGACATTTTTTTCACACCTTAGTTTAAAAACTTTTCCCTTCCGGGCGCATCTGTTGTATTAAAAAGAAGTCAGTCTCTTTTCGCAACGAAGAAAGTCATGTCCCATGAACTACAAGAGCTTTTTCCAAGAAGCCCTTCATCAATTAAAAAATGACGGCAGGTACCGCATCTTTCAAGATATCGAGCGCTGCGTCGGTCGCTTTCCCTATGCCCGCCGCCACACGGAAAGAGGTATTGAAGAAATTATTATCTGGTGCAGCAATGATTACCTGGGGATGGGGCAAAACCCCCATGTTCTTCAGGCTATGACGGAAGCAATCCACAATCAGGGTGCCGGTGCCGGCGGTACTCGAAACATCTCGGGGACGAATCACGGACATGTCCTTTTAGAGGAAGAATTAGCGGACCTCCACGATAAACAGGCTGCCCTCATTTTCAACTCCGGTTACATTGCCAATCAAACAACGCTCGGTACGCTCGGAAGCCGGCTCCCTTGCTGCCTCATCTTCTCGGATGAGTTCAATCACGCTTCCATGATCGAGGGGATCCGCCATTCGAAAGCGGAAAAAGTCATTTTCAAACATAATGATGTTGATCATCTGAGAGAGCTCCTCAAACAAGCAGACCAGTCACGGCCAAAATTGATTGCTTTCGAATCCATTTATTCCATGGACGGAGACATTGCACCCATTAAAGAAATCTGCGAAATTGCCAAGGAATTTAATGCAATCACCTATCTTGATGAGGTTCACGGGGTCGGGATGTACGGCTCTAAAGGAGGCGGCATCGCTCAAATGAGAAACATTTCAGATCAGGTGGATATTATTCAGGGGACCCTCGGGAAAGCCATTGGTCTGATCGGCGGCTATATTGCAGGAGATAAGGATCTGATTGATTTTGTCAGAAGTTTTGCACCCGGCTTTATTTTCACGACCTCAATCCCGCCTGCCATTGCCTGCGGTGCCGTTGCAAGCGTTCGTCATTTGAAATCAAGTACCCGAGAACGGGAAAATCACCAGCGTCACGCCGCCTACCTCAAGCAAAGGCTTGAGGAAACGGCCATTCCCTATCTGAGAAGTGAAAGTCATATCGTTCCCGTCATTATCGGAGATGCCAAGCTTTGCAAGCGTATCGCTCAACTTTTGTTGGATGACTATAAAATCTACGTCCAACCCATCAATTACCCGACGGTTCCCATCGGCACAGAGCGGTTGCGGCTTACTCCCTCCGCTCTTCACACGGAGGATATGGTTGATGCTTTGGTTCTCGCTCTTGAAGAGATTTGGGCACAATTCTCTCTCCAGCGTGCCGCTTAAGGCCTTTTGTTTTTTCGTAATAGGGGTCTTGATGGATCAGGACTTCCGCATGCGGAAAGTCTTTAAGAATCATCTGAGTGACTTCAAAAGAGATGGTATGGGCCTTTTCAAGGGTGATTTTTTCATTCATTTCGAGATGCAACTGAATAAATTCCTGGCTCCCCGCGGTTCGCGTTCTTAAATCATGGCATCCCAAGACATCCGGATGAGAGAAGGCTATTTCAAGGATTCTTTCCCGTTCTCTGTTCGATAATTCCCGATCGATGAGCATATGAAACGCTTGGGCCGCGATTTTCCAAGATGTATAGAGAATATAAAAGGCGATCAGGGTCCCGAACGTCGGATCTAGAAACAAAAATCCGAAATAAGACCCAGCTCCTAATGATACAATGACACTTCCGTTTATTAAAAGATCGCTTCTGTAGTGAACGGAATCCGCTAAAATCGCCGTCGAACGCGTGCGCTTAACCACATGGTTTTGATATAAAATTAATAAACCCGTCAAGACAATGGCCAAAATCATCACGAAAATACCGATGTCGGTTCTGATGACTACTTGAGGATGGATAAAACGGTGAATCGCTTCAAAAAGAAGCCAAGCCGCAGAGCCCGCAATGAAAACGGATTGACCGAGAGCTGCAATGGCTTCGATCTTTCCATGACCGAATCGATGTTCATGATCTGCTGGTTTTAAAGCTTGACTCACGGCAATCATATTGAGAAAGGA
>CAYUCY010000027.1:0-19824 GCA_964443525.1 uncultured Thiotrichales bacterium | reverse complement strand
GATTATGTCATCCGAAAAGCAGATGCGGACAGCGAACCCGTAGTATATGTAATCGTTTATAGCGATCGCCACGACACCAACCAGATTGCCGACTTCGTCAAACAAACAATTGAAAGTCAGCTTCAGGTCTTGCCGGGCGTTGCTTTCGTAGATGTCTTCGGCGGCGGCGACTATAAAATGTATATCAATCTGGACCCCATCAAACTTGCGGGGTATCATCTAACCCCGGATGATGTGGCAGACGCTCTGTCCAATCAAAACGTCGAAAAACCGTTGGGCTCAATCAGCACCACAGCGGAAGAATTCACGATCACAACTCGAACGCCTCTTCGAAACGAACGACAATTCGATGATCTGATTATCTCCCAAAAAGGAGAATCGATCGTCCGTCTTTCCGACGTCGGTTATGCAAAACTGGATGCGGTTAACAAACTGACTCGTGTTCGCTATAAAGATCAGCCTTGCGTCTCGATCGGTATTCACAAGCAAGCCACCTCAAACCCTCTTGATATTACCCGCGAACTCCGAAAACGCCTCCCTGATTTTGAACGCCAGCTTGCCAAGGGAATGAAAATCGAAATCGGCACGGACAACACCTTCTTTATCGAAAGATCTTTAGAGCAAGTCTATCGAACACTCATTGAAGCAACCCTCTTAGTCTTCCTTATTATTTTAATCTTCCTCAGGTCTTTCAGGGCTGTGACTATCCCACTCGTAACAATTCCGATTTCATTGATCGGTGCTTTCGGGATCATGTTTGCCCTCGGTTACTCAGTTAATATTTTGACTTTATTAGCTCTTGTTCTTGCGATCGGTCTCGTGGTGGACGATGCGATTGTGGTTTTAGAGAACATTTACCGACACATCGAAGAAGGTATGAAGCCTATGGCGGCAGCATTTAAAGGGATGAAAGAAATTGGGTTTGCTGTCATCGCCATGACTTTAACGCTTGCTGCGGTCTTCATGCCTTTGTCTCTGACGCCGGGTCAGGTCGGGCGCACCTTTACCGAATTTGCCATGACCCTTGCAGGCGCTGTGATTATTTCAGGATTTGCAGCCTTAACACTCTCTCCTATGATGTGCAGTCGCATGTTGAAGGGACATGAACCTCATAAAAAACATAAATTACCGTTTTTTAATAAGGTTCAAGCATGGAGCATTCTCGTCTCCGATATGATCGGACGAGCCCTTGACTGGCTTGAAGCCTTTTATACGAAGGTTTTGCGCGGTGCTCTCAAAGGTCGGATTCTTGTGCTGATCCTCGGCCTTCTTGTTTCGGGAAGCGCCTACTGGGTCTTTAAAAACATGAGAACGGAACTTGCTCCTGAAGAGGATCAGGGAACCATCCGCGTCTCCGTAATGCCTTACCCTAACACCACCCTTGAGTTTCTTGACCGCTATATCCGCGACATTGAAAATATTTTAAAGAAGATTCCCGAGGTGGAAAGCGTGCTTGCTGAAGTCCATAAAGGGAATCGATCAACTATTATTGCAAACCTTGTGCCTTGGGAAAAACGCAAAAGATCCGTTCAAAAGATCGTGGCTGAAGTCAAAGATGATATTCACGAAACCCCCGGCGTCTCAACAGCATCTGCCTATGCCTACTCCTCCAAAATCCTCTCTGGTGCCTCCGATACGCCCCTCTCGGTCCGCTTAAAATCCAGACTCTCCGAAAAAGAATTGGAGCCGATCAAGGAAGACTTCCGAAATCGAATGGCAAATTTGATGATCGGAGGGCAAAGAGCTATTAAAGATCTACGAACATTTATCACTCAAACAGGCTATGAATATGTCGTTACCGTCGATCGTGAAAAAGCGGCACAACTTAACGTAAACCCGACTAAAATCTCTCAAACGATCGACTACCTTTTAGGGACGAGATCTCCTACCAAGTTTATCTGGGAAAATAAAAAGCGAGACGTGGTCTTGCAACTTGACGAGCCTCATCGCCAACGTCCCGAGGATATTCTGAAAGTTCAAGTCAAGGGGCAAATACAAACGGAAAGAGGGACTCAAGAAGTCATGTCTCCCATCTCGGAATTGGTCTCCATTGACCGAAAAGTTTCTCCGAACTCTATCGAACGGTTTGAAGGGCAAATCTCAGCCCACTTCATCGGATCGCCGACGGAAAAATTCGGCCTCGGCGAAGTTCTTGAAGCAGTCAAACAAATGGAGGTCCCAGACGGGGTCAGCATCACCTTTGACGGAGAATCCCGGCGCTTTTTAAATGAGCAACAAAGTATTCTGCTCATCTTTGTCCTGGCGCTTGCCTTTATTTACCTGGTTCTCTCCGCTCAATATGAAAGCTTTATCGATCCGCTGATTATTCTCTTCAGTGTTCCTTTATCCTTGGCGGGAGCCGTCTTCTTACTCAAGCTGACAGGCCAGACAGTTAACATCTATTCCCAAATCGGATTTGTAACCCTGATCGGTCTGATCACCAAACACGGTATTTTGATCGTAGACTTTGCTAATAAGCTTAAAGCGGACGGCCTTTCTAAGATGGAAGCTGTGATTGAAGCTTCCCGACTTCGTCTACGCCCTATCCTTATGACGACTTTTGCGATGGTCTTGGGAGCGCTCCCTCTCGCTCTTGCCGCAGGCGCCGGCGCTGAAAGCCGTGCCCCCATCGGTATGGTGATCGTAGGCGGGCTTACTGTCGGAACCTTATTTACCCTTTTCGTCGTTCCTGCCGTCTACACTTTCCTAAGCAGTAAGAAGGCAGCGAAGGATCTCCACGGATTTAGCGAGAATGGCAGCTAGCAGTCCCCTTTTTTCCGACGAAAAAAGAGAAAGAAATCTTGAGCGATCCGCCTACAGTAAGGAACGTCTTTTCCTTGAAAAAGAAGTGCTTGATCGCCTCCTTCCTCGTCTTGATTTCATTAAAAAGGGGTTCTCTTCTCTTTTCGTCTCAGGCTTCTTGGAGGCTTCTCTTATTCCCTTGAAGCAGCGCTATCCGAAAGCCCGCATTTCCCGCGACCTTATTAAAGGTCCGTTCGACTTGATTCTAGACGGACTTACTCTTCATCATACACAAGACGTCCCTGGAAAGCTCAAAGCTTATAGAGATGCCCTCGCTCAGGATGGTCTGATGATCTGCACCTTCTTCGGCGGCGAAACCCTGAAAGAATTAAGAGATTGTTTTTTAGAAGCAGAAATTACCCTTTTCAGAGGAGCCTCCTTAAGGGTGAGTCCCATGATACCTCTTGATGAAGCCTCAAGACTTTTGCAGAACCTCGGCTTTCACCTTCCGGTCGCAGATCGCGAGTGTATGGAACTCTATTACGAAAACCTTTCTTCTCTTCTCCGAGAAATTAAGGCTGTAGGACAAAACGATTCTTTTTTTACTTCCCCACCGCCTCTCACGTCTCATCTCCTGACGTTAACGGAAGCTCTTTATAAAACCAAGCATAGGGCGGGAGACGGCCGCCTCACGGTCACACTTGAGCTTATTACTCTCACCGGGTGGAGAAATTAATTTTCTCCTCAAGAGAAACGGTGATTCATGTTAGGATAGATGAAAAACGAGAGATAGTCCTTATGCAAGGGAAACGAGTCACAATCTTCGGGGGCTCCGGTTTTGTGGGCCGGACGCTGGTCCAAAAACTTGCAGCCCTCGGTGCTGTCATCCGGGTCGGTGTCCGACATCCCGAAAAAGCCCTTTTTTTAAAGCCGATGGGAGATGTGGGGCAAATCACACCGTTAAAGGTTAATGTCCTCAACTTAAAAGAGGTTGAAAACTTGTGTGAGGGCGCTGACATTGTTATTAACCTCATCGGAATTCTCTATGAAAAGAGGCGGTGGACCTTTGAAGCAGTACATGTAGAGGCTGCTCAAAACATTGCAAAGGCTGCAAAGAAAGCAGGTGTCAAGCGTCTCCTGCATATGTCTGCCTTGGGGGCGGACCTTAAATCCGCTTCAAAATATGCTCAAACAAAAGCAAAGGGAGAGCAAGCTGTTCTAAAAGCATTTCCGACCGTGACTCTTTTCAGGCCCAGCGTGATTTTCGGTCCTGATGATGCCTTCCTGAATCGTTTTGCAACGATGGCTCTTCTTTCTCCCGTTCTCCCGTCTTTTGGAAAGGGGGAGACGAAATTTCAGCCCGTTTACGTCGGGGATGTGGCTGATGCGTTCCTCGCAGCGCTTGAAGATTCTAGATCGCTTGGCACCACTTATGAATTGACGGGGCCGGACACGTTTACCTTTGATGAAATTATGGAAGTTGTTCAAGAATATACGAAGAGAAAGAAGTTTCTGCTTCATCTCCCCTATTCCCTCGGCAAACTTATCGGCTGTCTGCTTGAATGGCTACCGACGCCCCCCCTCACCCGAGATCAAGTGTTTTTGCTGGAGAAAGATAATATCAAGGACAAGCACTCAAAAGGATTCAAAGAACTAGGGTTGGTGCCGACCCCCATTCGGGCGATCGCTCCCGGTTATCTGGAGCGATTTCAGCCTCATTTTTAAAAACTAACGGGAAAACCAAGTCACAACTTGATGAAGCTTGGATGTTAAGAGATCACCTTGGTAGGCCCAAGCAAGCAAGATTGCCCCCAGACAAAGCCGATAAATCACAAACGGTTTGAAATCGGAAGACTTCAACCACTTCATCATAAAATTGATGGCAAGCAGTCCCGCTAAGAAAGAGAAGCCGATCCCCCATAAAAGTTCGCCCTGTGCAACGAACGTTCCGTTTTTCAGCATTTTGTAGGCTGTATGACTGGCCGCAGCGATAATAGCAGGAATGGCCAAAAGAAAGGCAAATCGAGCCGCATCGGGACGCTTCAGCCCGAAAAGACGGCCCATTGTCATACAGGCGCCGGACCTGCTCGTCCCGGGAATCAAGGCAAGAGCTTGCGCAACACCAATCCACAAAGCTTTCAGGTAGGTCACATCTTTGACGGAGCGCTCTTGGCTTGTTACCCGATCAATGGCTAAAAGAAGAAGGCCGTAGATAATGCTTGTCCACCCGATGACGGTAAAGGTGCGAAAGCGATCCATGCCTAAAGAACTTAAGTAAACACCGAATAATACAGCTGGAACCGTCGCCAGAGCCAACTGAAGCGCCATCCGTCCGCCGTGGTCGACTTTGCCTCGAATAAGCGCAAAAAAGCCTCTCAGCATCTGAAGAACATCCCGCCAAAAATAAATAAGAACTGCTCCCAAGGTGCCGACGTGCACAGCGACATCCATGGCAAGTCCTTGATCCTGCCAACCCGTAACAAGCGGCAGCAAAATAAGATGCCCCGAAGAACTAATAGGGAGAAACTCAGTGATACCTTGGATTAAGGACAAAATAAAAATTTGATATAGGGACAACGGTCACACCTTATGTTAGAGTTAATTTTGTGCCTTGAAGATTAGCCTTCGGCCGTAAATTACTCTAGCGATACTGGAAGAGCTTTAAGAAGTCAAAAAAATTATGCGTAGTCTATACCACGTTCCCCTTTGCCCTTTTTGTCGAAAGATTCGACTTGCTTTGGCTGAAAAAAAACTGGATCATACTTTAATCTTTGAGCCTGTCTGGAAAAAAAACGAGGACTTCCTCGAAATCAATCCGGCGGGAACTGTACCCGTACTGATCGATCTTAATGAAAAAGTTATTATTGACAGCTATGCCATCTCAGAATATTTGGACGAAGCCTATTCCGGAGATTCCTTGATCGGAAGAGACCCATTCGAACGGGCTGAAACAAGACGCCTGGTCGCTTGGTTCGAGGATAAGTTTAATCGTGAAGTTACGAAACCCATCGTTCATGAAAAGGCCTTAAAGCGTCTTTTCGGTCAAGGAGGACCCGACTCAACCGTGCTCAGGGCAGGCAAAGCGGCTCTTGATGAGCACATGGATTACATTGCCTGGCTTGTTGAGCGTCGCAACTGGCTTTCAGGGGATCACTTAAGTCTTGCAGACCTGACAGGAGCTGCACACCTCTCTGTGTTGGATTACATCGGGCATATCGCCTGGGACACGTACCCGGAGGTTAAATCCTGGTACGCGAGGCTGAAATCACGCCCCGGCTTCCGGTCCCTCCTCCAAGACCGCATGCCCGGCATCAACATGGCCAGCCACTACCCCGACCTGGATTTTTAGAAAGTCATTTAATGCGCTGAGACTTCCAAAGCATTCAGCTTCCGGACCTCGGCTTTTCCTGCGGTGAGGTCGACAGGGTTAAACCACGCCTCCAAAATGTGTCTTAATCCATCCTCCGTTAAAAGACGGTTTGAAAGACATAAGACATTCGCGTGATTCCAAAGGCGAGCGCCTGCCGCAGTCTCCGCATCGGTACAAAGGGCCGCACGAACCCCTTTCACTTTATTGGCTGCGATCGATATTCCCGTCCCAGTCCAACAGCAAAAGATTCCCTCAGCGCATGTTCCTTCTTGAACAGCCCGTGCTGCATCCGTGGCCGAGTCGACCCACGATTCTTCTTTCCCCGATCGAAGAGCTCCGAAGAGGTAAACTTCCAGTCCTCTCTCCTTTAAAAGCGCAAGCAAAGTCTCGTGAATAGGGTAAAGCTCATCTGATGTAACGGCTATTTTAAAAGCTGACATATTCCTTGATTCCTTTAAGAGTTAGGGGTGGAAAGCGATGGTATTCTTGGGCGGGAGCAACTGTCCCTTCAAGGCCTGCCCCGCAAACAAGAACGCAAACCCGATCTTGGGGCTTAACTTTGATCTTGCCCGTATAAAGCCCCGCCATGGCGGCTGCTCCGCTTAGCTCGGCTGTTATAGACATTTCCTGCCAAAGCCATGTGGAGGCCTCTAGCATCTCTTCGTCAGTGACGGCATGAACTTCATCGACAACTCTTTTAATAATGTCGAAATTAAGCTCATGGGATGTTTTTACGGCCAAGGGGCCCACATTTGTTTCCACTTTTTCGGCCGTATAAAGATTCCCCTCTCGAAGACTTTTGATGAATTTCGCGCACCCGAGTGCTTCGACCCCAATCACCCGTACCTTCGGATTTAAGGATTTTGCTGCAATCCCCACCCCTGAAATGAGACCGCCGCCACCCATGGCCGCGATAACGACATCGACTTCCTTCATGTCCTCAAAAATTTCCAAGGCAAGCGTCCCTTGTCCCGCAATCACTTCTTCATCGGCAAAGGGATGGATGTAAGCTAATCTGTTCAGGCGCTCAATATCATGGGCAAGAGCAATAGAAGCATCCAGATCCTCGCCCGCAACAACAACTTGAGCTCCCCAAGCACGAATTTTCGCAATCTTATCTTCCGGAATTTGAGATGGGAGCAGGATCACCGTCGGGACTTTTCGAAGCCAGCCTGCATAAGCAACGGCTCGCCCGTGGTTACCGCCTGAGGCTGCGATAATCCCACGTTCAATTTCTCTCGGATGAAGAGAAATCAGCTTATTACAAGCACCCCTTGCTTTAAAGGACCCCGTGACCTGAAGCGTATCAAGTTTTAAATAAAGGTCGCAGGCTTGTGGCAAATGCTGTTTAAAGGACCTCCCGTAAAGAATCGGTGTTCTTCGGATACAACAGGAAATCCGATGAGAGGCCTCAATAATGGATTGAAACGTCACCGGCAATTTGTTTCGCCCTTCTTTTACCAATAAGTAGGGCGGTCCCGGATATCCACATGAATAAACCCGGACTTAGGATAGTATCCGACCCCGCCTTTTTTCTGAGCCTTTGCGATATCCCTCAGTTGCCTCAGCTTATAATCCTTAAGACGAATGTCAACGGCATGACCGGTCATATGAAGGCTGTTCCGTGCAATCCCCTTCTTTTTCTTCCTCAACATTGTATTCGTCTCAGGAGATCGAAACCCGCAGACTAACTCAAAGGGTTTGGCGGCTCCCACTTTTTTCTGCAATGTATTCAAGAGATCGATAAGCTCAGGCGCAATATCGTGAACCTTATCGTTTCTGCGATCCCGCATAAAATGCTTGATTTGCACAAAGGCCTCATCAAGATATTCTCCCTCAATCCAGTAAGGGCCATGAAACCATTCCCCCGTATGCATATTGTAAAGTTTCACCGCTCTCTCAGCAGCTGCCGTAGCTAACCCGTAACGAGGCAAAATAAGGCTCGATAAGCCGGCCGCGGTCCCAAGGGTAAAAAATTTTCTTCTTGAGAGGAGGGGGCTTTGTGATGAATGCATACCTGATCCCGAGTCAAAATTAATCCATTTTTAAGCTTTTATTAAAGCAGATTTAACTCTTCTCGAAAACCCCTTGAAAATATTTTTTGAAATTAGAAAAATGGGGGATTTTGCAAAAAAGTAAGAAATGACCTTGCGAAAAAATTATTATTTAATTAAAATAAATATGTATCTTGGGATTTTCATTAAGGAATGCTCAGGAAACGTAATAAAAAACCTATAATTCAGGGAAGGAGAAATCCATGAAAAAAACACTTCTAACATTGACTGCTGTTGCTGCTCTTACAGCACCTGCTTTTGCAGAAGAAGAGCTCAAGAGAAACGCTGATATCGTCGGCGCTATCAACGCCCTTAAGGCGGTTCATGATGACCTCATAACAGAACTTAATGACGTTATGAAAAACGGTGACGCCGATAAAGCGCTTGAGATCGGTGAGCATGTGTTTGAGTTGAAGAAAGCTGTTGAAATTCTTCATGCAACTGAACATTACCATCATGCAACGGGAAAAGCTGACAAGTAAAATAAATCGGGAGCTCTGAGAAGAGCTCCCCAAATGCAGATCATGTATAATCCTTGATTTATTTGAGAAGCATTTATATTTTATTTTAACTTGATCAGGAAGTTAATATTTAAAATAAAATTAAGTTGCCATAATTTCTCATGACAACGATTGAAAGAAGGGAGTCCAAACCATGAAAAGTCTCGTAAAATACACACTTATAGCCGCAACTGTAGGTACCTTGAGTGTTTCTGCTGCAGAAGCAAAATTTAGTTTTAGCAGCGTTTTCAGCTCTGTTAAAAAAGCAGTTAGCCATGTTGTTAGCAATAAAGAGCTCATTGGCAACGTCTTTAATCTCGCAAAGAAAGCAGCTCCTGGCGTTTTAAGTATTGGACAAAAACTTGTTTCCGGTGATCATAAAGGCGCTCTTGAGGATGCTAAAGTACTTGCTTTACAACACGGACCCGAAGCCCTTGGCCTTGGGAAAGAGGTTCTTAGTGTTGGAAAAGGAGTCCTCTCAGATATAAAGACAAAATAAAAACTACGAATAAGTACAAAAAAAGAGCAAGGATTTCCTTGCTCTTTTTTATGCAGTGCCCCCAAGATTTCATACAGATACGATTTTTTCAACAAAGTTTTATCTGAAACCTCTGTTTAAATTAATTTTTAAAAATTAAAGAATTGCAATTCCCTATGTTTCTTATTCGTTTCCCGGCTGGTGAACTTTAAATGATTCTAATTACATCAAGCAGAGAGAACAGTTCTGAACATCAAACCCGGAAAACCTACTCTTCAGCTGCTGCTCGCAGATCATATGCACGTCCCCCATGATCCACCCCTTCTTTCGAAAAAAATTACGATTATCGTCAAACCGTAATAAAAAGCATTGCCTAAGCACTGCCAATTCACTTAACTTTTTTAACATGAGTGGTATTATAAAAAAGTAGCAAATGTATAAGAGAGAGTTCTCAAAATGGTTTTAAAAAGAGGATTTCATAATTTTGTTGTAAAGTCGGCATTCCTCTTTTCAACACTTGCTCTGGGCAATGATGGCTATGCCTCGGCAGTGTACAAGAATCCCTTCATGCCTTTACTTTCACCAGAAAAATGTTTTGCCTTAGATCATGAATCTTCAAACGACCTCTCGCTTCACTCTCTTAAACAGTTAAGTCCTCAATTTTTTGAAGAACTGGAAAGGGGAAGACAAAGACTTAAGGCTTTGAAATCCTTAAAACTGCTGATCCTCGTAAATGAGGCTCTCACCTCCGAAGCATCAGCAGAGGAAATCAGAAGAATGTCAAATACCCAACGAATAGCTAAGGCTCATTCAGAAATTTACGACCATCTACAGAAGATCGGTCAAACGGACAGAGCTCTTAAATTCGATGAAAATTTGAAGAAATGCGAGCAAAATGGTGATATGCGTGCATGCAATATGGCTCTTGAGGCGGAAGAACTCATCGACTTTGCCATGAAGTTAAGGGTAAGTATTATTAGAAAAGTCCCCGGAACGACAAGAATTCCACCAAAAACCTACGAAGGCCAGGGATTAGTAACGGAAGCCGAAAACAAAATTAAGAAAGCTAACTGTCCCTAAGCGCCTCTAAAAACACCAGTATGTCAGAAATGTACGAGGGGAGTCCAAATCCTATTGAGAACCGGCGGCACGTTCCAGCCGATCGTTGATGGCAAGGCCCAAGCCGTGACGCGGTATAGGTGCAACGGCAATGCCTTGAAAGAGATTAGGGTTATCTAACGCATGCAGGTAGGCAAAAAGGTGAGCAGCGGCTTCGACTAAATCCCCCCGAGGTGAGAGATTAAGCCCCCTTCCTTCAAAAGCAATCTCACCGAATCCTAAAAAGATTTCTCCTTTTTGAGGTTCGGTTACATTTAATCGTAAAGGAAGTCGAGGTGCATAATGCTTGAGCAGTTGCCCTGGGGCCTTCGGTTTTTTGGAGACCTCGGAGGTGAAATCAAGCACGGCCGTCCCGAGACATATCTCGAACATTTCCCGCGTAATCGCCCCCGGCCTCAGAATCATCGGGATGGACTCTGTTAAGTCCAAAATGGTGGATTCAAGGCCGATCTCACAAGCACCTCCCTGAAGAATCAGGGCCGGGCCGAGCCGATCCTTAAAAGCAGCGTCCACATGCTCGGCTGTGGTAGGACTGAGCTGTGTTGACGGATTTGCACTAGGGGCTGCCAATGGGAATTCGAGCGCTTGCAGAACCTCCTGCATGATCGGGTGGGCAGGCACGCGAACGGCAACGGTATTAAGCCCAGCCGTGGCCAAAAGAGAGAGGGGATTTTCAGGGCGCCTCTCTAAAATCAGCGTCAAAGGCCCAGGCCAAAATTGTTCGGCCAGCTGCTTTGCTTCGTAAGGCACTCGCGCCAATGTCTTCACCTGATCAAGATCGTGACAGTGCAGAATAAGAGGATTAAAGCAGGGACGATTTTTTAGCGCGTAGATTTTCGCGACAGCCTCATCGGATGTCCCGTCGGCAGCAAGCCCGTAAACAGTTTCCGTCGGCAAAGCGACTACTTCTCCTAAAGAAAGAAGTCTGATTGCTTCCTTGACATCTCGGCTGATCGTCATCTGTTTTCAAGATTCTCAAAACTTGTTAAATTATAAAACATAACTCAATCTTTTTACTCGAAAGCAGGGGCCCATGACAAGCAAAGTTGAAGAACGCCTTTCGGAAAAGAACCTAGTTTTGCCTAACCCCTCACCGCCGGCCGCCGCTTACGTACCCTTTGTAGTCTCAGGACTTTTTGTCTTTATCTCGGGTCAACTTCCCGTCTGGAACGGTGACTTGCAATTCATCGGAAAACTCGGAAAGGACTTTTCCCTTGAAGAAGGGCAAATAGCCGCACAAATGTGCGCGCTTAATATCCTCGCCCAACTTAAAGCTGCCGTCGGAAATCTGGATCGGGTTAAAAGATGCATTCGCTTAGGCGGATTTGTCAATGCCGGGCCCGACTATACGGATCATCCGAAAGTCATCAACGGGGCCTCAGAAGTGATGGTGATCGCTTTTGGAGAGGCCGGAAAACATGCTCGAGCAGCGATTGGATGCGCCTCTCTCCCGCTGGGGGTTGCTGTTGAGGTCGAGGGTCTCTTTGAAATAAAAAGTCCTTAACCCCTCTATAATTAATTGTCTTAATCTCTTGGTTTTCCCAAAAAAACTTTATTTTCAAATATTTGTCAAAAACACAACTCTTTCTCCCTTGAAAAAATTATTTTAGAGACCATATAACAAGCGAATGTATTGCGTGCAGCGACCTCTTGAAGGACTAATATTAAGATGAAACAGACATTTAAATTTTTATATATTTGTACGATTCTAGCATCATTTCTTAAGGGGTTGACCTCTTGTGCTTTTGCGAGCAATAAACGTCCTCTTGATGAGATTACGGCTGAACCCGCAGCAAAAAAAGCTAGGTTATCATCTTTCTCTTCCGGAAGAGAAAGCGACCCAAGTTTATCTAGCAATGATTCTCATTTTTTTTCTTTTGAAGAGGACGACTCAGATGATGACTCCGACGATCTGTCTATAGATAAAGATTCACAAGCAAAGATTGAAGCGCTGACAAAAAATGCAGATAAAGAGTGCGTTGCGGTACTTAATGAATTCTTGAAAAGCATAGAGGAAGTTTTTATCCCTACATATCTAAATCAAATAAAGCCACATATGTTTAAATGGAGCGCAGAGGATTTCAGAGCATATTCGCATAGCGTTCGAATTTTTTGCGAATATTGTCAATTTGATAAAGAGGATGGTGTTGATAACTCGTTAGAATCAATACGCACGCTTACTGAAGTCTACTTTGGGCCCACGCCGGATGCTCCCTTTTATTGTGGTGTTCTAGATATCTTCACAGAAAGCGCCGCTTTTGATTTCCTCGAACCCGCCTCAAAATCTATGAGCCTGATTCTGGAAGATTGGAAAGGATTATCTGAATACCTCAAAGCAGAATATCACACCGATGGCCTGGACGGATACAAAGCGCTTTTAAGAGATTTCTTTCTTCTTTTTAAAACACTTCCGGCATCAGACCTTGTAAACATTTCAAAGGAAGCCTGCGAGATAAGAAAAACAGGCAGGAATCTCGAAGACTGCTCCCTGCTTATATCTCTGAACCGTAAAAATGATTGGCTTTCAATTGTCAGTATCCTTGCCTTTTTTAAGGATACGTCTATAGAAACTCGCCTCCATATTAAAGAACAGGTGCATTCTCTGATTTCAGGAATAACAGATACCCCTTCGATGTTTGGAATTCTATGCCATCTTAAACAGATTCCTGAGCTCTTCCGTAATGATCATGCAAATATTTTATCAGCCCTACTCAAACCTTTAAAAAGGCAAGACTTATTTGAAACTCTCTTTTCTCTCAATACTATTCCTCTTTGGGAAAGAGAATCTATCGCCAAAGCCGCTGCGATTATTATGAGAAACCCTCATTTTTCAGAGAGAAAAATTGATCATATTTTTACAACTCTCATGAAAATCCCCGCCCAGAGAAGAACCACTTTTGCATATGCAGCCGAGCCTATCATAAATTGCGGTTTTAAAACGTTTAGTAATATAACTCTTACTCATGTATTAACAGGACTCGCAGAAATACCGGAGCAGAATCTAACATCTACTGCTCACGCCATTGCTAAAAAACAGGATTATGTTGAATTTTTACTATCTTTCAATCTCGGATACTCAAATCCAGATCTCATTCATAGGACGATCTATCTCGGAGAAAGCACAAAGAGTTTTAAAAGACCGAATCATTATCAATATGAGGCTGTAGGAGAAGTCCTGGCAAGACGTACCGGTTCTGGATCAGGAACCCTCATCAGCCCGAATCTCGTCTTAACGGCGGCTCATGTGATATACGAAGATATCAAGCCCTTCCTTAAAGAGGACGAGTTTAAAAATTCGAAGATGTCAGGCCCCGTTATGATTCCTTTAAGCGGAGAAGTAACCTTCTTGTGCAAAGAAGTTATAGATTATTGGGAAAATGGACTTAATAAATTTCTTGAATTTAATAGAAAAATATCTGTTTCAAAAATAGTCTTGGATGCAAAATATTTAATTGATACTAAAGATAGAGCTTCAGATTTGGCACTTCTTGTTTTGAAAACACCGATTTTTAGTATCAATCCCATCCCTTGTGTGAGCCTCTTAGAAAAACGTCCTACTTGCGGTCTGCTCGTGGGATACGGAAGACGTCCTCTCTCTTTAAGATGCGCCGCATTCAAGCATGCTTTTTGCCAAGAAATTTTACATAATGAAATGTCGTATAATGGTAAGTTTGGTGAAGCCACAGCGAGTAATTCTTTCCGCAATCCTTGGGATCAGATCGAGTGGACTCGGCAGCATCCTGAGGAACAAAAAAACCTCTTAAAGCTTGTAGGAGGGTCGCAAGAAAAATTAGCTCAGCTGCTTATTTGCACAGCCTCAGCGCCCGGCGACAGCGGCGGCCCCTTAGTTGCCTATAACTCTCATGAGGATGAATTATGCATTGTAGGCGTCTGCTCTACCGGCGATCTTAGAGAGACCACTTATGCCTTCCTCGCAGCAGAGCAGAGAGACGGGACATATCGTCTGAATAAAGGCTTCAAGAAAATGCTTGCGGCCGCGGAGGATCTTATAGCAACCCGATCTTAGCCTTAAAGGAGAGGCACCTGGAGATCCCCTGCAGATCACGATAGCCCTTTACGAACTGCAGGCCCATTTGCTCGGCGATTTTGCGAACGGCGGATTCCTGTCCCAGGCCGATTTCAAAAAAAGCATGTCCTTCAGGGGCTAAGTATGAGAAGAGCTTTTCCATAATGTCTTCGTACGCCTTAAGCCCCTCCCCTTCCGCAAAGAGTGCCTGATGGGGGTCGTACCGTAACACCGTCTCATCGAGAGTTTCTTTCTCAGCATAAGAAATATAGGGGGGATTCGATACGATCACATCAAAAGTTCCCTCGACCTCAGAGGTCCAATGGGACCTTATAAAACGGGTGCGATCAGAGACTTTATTGAGGATTGAATTCTGAGAAGCAGCTTCAAGGGCGCGGGTGGATGCATCGACCCCGACCCCGCTGGCCTTCAAATATTCAGTCAAAAGAGAAATCAGGAGACATCCCGAACCCGTTCCCAAATCAAGGATTCGATAAGGAGCATTCTTATTCGGATAGAGGTCTAAAACCGCCTCGACGATCGTTTCAGAGTCGGGACGAGGGTCGAGAGTTGCCTCGTTCAAATAAAAAGGAAGGCTACAAAATTCTCTGAACCCCAAAACCCTTGAAAGAGGGACCCCCTCTTGGAGTCTTCGGAGTCCCTCATGAAGGACCTTTTCTTGAGCTTCATCCAGCTCAAGTTCTTGAAAAAAAGTCTTCGTATCATGCCCCGATGCGTGCGCCAAAAGAGCTCTCAGGTGGGATCGTGGTACATCGGGATAGAGTGTATTTAAATCGCGGAGTCGAACCAAAACCATCCGAATCCTTTTACACGTTCGAATCCAAAAGAACGTCGTCTTCTCCGGGATGCTTCTTAATGACTTCCTTGAAAAGTCGGAGAAGGTCTTCCTCTTTTAAGTGTGATCTCTCTCGACCCGACGCATCAAAGGCTACTTCACCTTCTGAGAGCATGATCGTCCGATTTCCGACGGCCAGAGCCTGATGCATACTGTGAGTTACCATCAGAACGGTCAGCGCCCTTTCCGCAACAATTTCACGGGTCAGGTCGATGATAAATTCGGCTATTCTCGGATCGAGGGCCGCCGTATGTTCATCCAATACCAAAATCTTCATCGGCGACAGAACGGCCATAATGAGCGAGATCGCTTGTCTTTGCCCTCCCGAGAGAAGGCCTATGGGGTCTTTAAGGCGATCTTCCAGATTCAGATTGAGGCGAGCCAGAAAGTCTCGAAAGAGACGTCTGTTTGCAGGCGTCAAGGCAGGACTCAAGCCTCTCGATTGTCCTCGCTTAAACGCAAGGGCCAGATTTTCTTCTACTGTCAAGGGACCGCACGTCCCTACGAGCGGATCTTGAAAAACACGTGAAACAAAAGCGGATCGCCTTTCTGTCGGAAGACGCGTCACCTCCTGATCATCAATCAAAACAGCACCTCGATCCACCAGAATATCCCCCGTCAGAACATTCAAAAGAGTTGATTTCCCGGCACCATTCCCGCCGATAACCGTCACGAAATCCCCTTCATGAATGTCGATGCTTAAATTCCGAAGGACATGCTTTTCGAGAGCTGTCCCCTTATTGAAGTATACGTTAATATTCTTAAGCGAAATCATTGATCCGTCCTCCGGCGAATTCTTGAAACAGCCGCTGATCGCAGGCGCGGCAAGATCATTGCCCCCGCAATAATGACAGCCGTGATGAGATTAAGATCTGACGCTTGAAGCCCTATAAACCCGGCATTCAAAGCAAGAGCAACCACGGAACGGTAAACGATGGACCCGACGAGACACGCAAAAACCATCACGAAGAGCCTCTTGCCCGGAAACAAAACCTCCCCGATAATGACGGAGGCAAGACCGACAATAATCGTTCCCGTTCCCATCGTCACATCCGCAAATCCCTGACTCTGGGCAAAAACAGCCCCTCCTAAAGCAATGAGGGCATTACTAAGCGCAATCCCTAAATAAATCATACCGCCGGTGCGAATACCTTGAGCACGGGCCATACGAGGATTTGAACCCGTTGCCCTCACTCCAAGCCCCATATGAGACATTAGGAACCGCCATAAAAGAGTCGTTAACGTCAGGGTAATAAGGGCGATGACCGTAATTCTCATACTCATGGGATCAATCCCCATCGCCTCAAAGAAGGTAAAGATTGTCTCTTCCGAAAGAAGGGCCACGTTGGGACGCCCCATGATCCTGAGGTTTATCGAATAAAGAGCCGTCATGGTTAGGATGCTTGCAAGCAGATGAAGGATTTTAAACCGTACATTCAACCAGGCAGTCACAAGCCCTGCGGCCGCTCCCCCCGCCATTGCTACAAAGCAAGATGCCCAAGGATTCCACTCTCCCACAATGAGGACCGCTGCGATACCTGCTCCCATAGGGAAACTGCCGTCGGCCGTCAAATCCGGAAAATCTAAAACGCGAAAAGAAATGTAAACACCGATCGCCACAAGGCCGTAAACAAGCCCTAACTCCAGCGATCCTAAAAATTGTAACCAGTTCACTTAACCTTACTCCAACCCTAAAATGTTTCTAAAAAAACTTAAAATTGTATGAAAAAAAAATCTTCAATAAGGCCAGTGGTGGCCATAGGGGGAGTGGCTAAATCGATGATATATCTTGAGAGAAAAGAATAAAAGTGAGAGAGGAACGTTCAAAGAGAGGAAAGAGACGTTCTTATTTTGAGAGGTGTTGCTGGCAAGCATCTGCATTTTGGTTAATCCCTTGAATCAAGATAGGTTTTCGCATCGGATTTTCAATCGAATCCAAACCGTACAGTTTAAAGTTTAGGCTCTCCGGCCAATGCTTGCTAAATCGATAGGTATACATGGACCCCCTCCTTCTCGGATTTTATTACCTTCTTCTAAGGTAGGGAGTTCCCTTCAAAAGTGCAAGAGCTTTTGTCAAAAAAGTTAGTAGACAGAAGTTCAGTATTCAAGACGGTTTTTTTCAAGGTCGCTTGCTTCTTTTTCTTTAATTTCCTGGCAGATCTCTCCGCAGGTATCAGCCATGTTCTCATAGAAGTCGGCTTTTTGAGCAGCCGCCTCCGAATCAAAATGGCTCGGCACATAACTGTTCCGATAATAACCGATAGATTGGACTCTCGCCCGATTCAAAGAATTTCTCTTTGCTTTCCAAGGATCCGTACCGGTGCGAATCTGATGCCAGACGACTCGACCATGGTGCTCTTTCATATGGTCGAACGCTTCTCGTGCTTTCTTCTCTTGGATCTTTGAGTAGTCCCGATAAGCCGTCGCCACGTTTCGGTAATACTCTTCCAGAATGCTGAGATCCGTTTCATCTTCTGAAATTGCCTCGGGCAATCCAGGGACCATCTCATCCTCAGGAATCAAGGGAAAATCAGGATGTTCTCCCTTTTGCGCTTTCTGCTCCAGAAGAAGAAGCGGGGGTACTTTCTCAACCTGATTATAAGAGATCGCTTGAGATATAGATAGGGTGATAAAACCTAAGACAGATCCTAAAAATGCAACTTTATTCATTTTTCTCTCCTTGAATATCTACCCCTACCCTATCCCTCAAAAGTTAAAAATTTATTTAAAAAATTACTTTCCGAACATCAAGGCGGCGTCCTTGTTCTTGCTGCCGCGGGAAGAACCGAATTCAAAGGCATAAGCATCCTTGAGGCAGGAGCCGAAGATTCCGGCAATTGTTGAGATAATTCCCACAGCCTCTCCGGGCAGGCTTCCCTTAAAAAATGCAAGCGACACCAAGCAAGCGACGAGCCCGGATGCGGCTGAAAAGACCATCACGTCGGCCCGCCAATTATGTCGCCCCTGTGAGACGATCGTGGCATCTCTCATCCGCGCGCTCATCCGATCTTCCAAAAACGTCTTTTCCAAATCCTGATCCAATGAAGCGATTGTTCTTTGGAACTCCAGAATCAATTTCGGATCCGTCTCAAGTTTTCGAACGGCCGACCAAGCGTCTTTTTGCCCCGTAACTTCCTTGGCCACACCAACCACGCGTGAGGCAATCATACGTGTTGTCTCGGTTGATTCATCCGAATCCGAAAACCAGCGTGAAATTAAAGGTGCCATTTCCGCCAATGCGATCGCTGCTGTTGCAATCGGATTTGTCATCTTTTTTCCTCCCAAAATCTCGTTATAATCGATAAAAAATGTGACTGCCGACTTTGCATGTCGGACGTTTTCCTTTCGCCCATTGAGGTAAGGTCTCCATCGTTGAGGCATGATAATGGGTAGCACCGTCCGTCAAATCGGGCCAGGAACCATCCATTACTTTTTCAGCCACTCGAAGGCATGTGTCGAAAATCTCGTCATCGCCCGCCTTGACATGGGCGATCACAAGTAGGTTGGGATCTCCGCGATTCCAGCAGGAAAATTGATAGGGTTTCCAACACACCTCTGAAATTGTCTGCCCAAACCAGCCGCCTTGCCTCAGGCGATTCGTAACCACATTAGCAACGGCAATCAAGGCGCTCAAGCCGCCGTCGGGACGATGAAATTCACCCCTCGCCTCTCCGTAAATGGTCCGAGCTAAAACATCGATTCCTTGTGCTATCATCTTACTTTCCTTCCGACGGAATCGGTAAAGGACATTTTCCGATAATTTCCCCGAATTGATCCTTAAAGATCAGAATATGCCCCTCGGACTCGACTCGAAGAGGAGGAATCGTCCGAGGATCATAGGACTCAAGTTTTTTGAGCCTTTCATCCAGATCTCTGAAATTCCCATCCATCTCCGTAACCGTAAGCGGCATTCCTTTTTCCTCCCGATAAATGAGTGTCATGTTTCTCAAGTCCTTTCTGTTTGCTTTTTAAAATAAAGAAGACAAACCCCTGAAAGGGGATCCTTTCTTTCATAATGTGTTGAGACATAAACAATGGGATCTTCTTCAAGAGGATGAGAAAGAGAAAGCATACATCGTCCCGCTATCAAATCCTTGGCAAGACTTGTCAGCGCGTTCCCACTTTTCATCGGGAAAAAGTAGGTCATTCGTCCAACCAATCCCGGTTCTTCCGGCACAAGACCTTTTCCAATGCATTCTTGCAGAGAGAGAGGATTAAGGTGTGTTTCTTTTTCTTGCTCAGATACATAAAAATAAGATTGGGCTACTTCTTCGAACGGAAGACCGGGCCGATAGTGTCCTCCCAATGGATAAAGAGGGACGATATTGGTTGCCGTTCCTCTTAGATGGCTCCCTGAAGATTGCCACACGCCCTGCCCTAAATGATCATCCGTTTGTAAGAGAGATGCGGTGAGAATCTGAAAATTCTTTTGAAAGAGGCATTCGGGAAGCGAAGAACTCCCTTCAAAATGAGTCCAAGTTCCTCTTTTCGGGTCAAAATAAGAAGTCTCTCCTCGCCTCAAGATTTTCAAAGATTCAAGCATCGAGTAGAGTTGATAAACGTCCACTTCTCGGCGCAGGTTCCCGTTCGTCTGGAGTTGAGCCAACCGACCCTTTTCCGCATAAAAGGGAACCACCTCCCCTAAAATCCTCAGCTCCTCGGGGAAAATTGCGTCCGG
>CAYUCY010000026.1:0-20053 GCA_964443525.1 uncultured Thiotrichales bacterium | reverse complement strand
ACGCAAGAGGAACTGCTTGAAGGGCGTCGTCCGAAAGTGAGGCGATCAAAGGCAGCACCATAATGCCCATGATAAGTCCTACACCTAAGGCGCTTTGGGGAGAAATTTCAATCCCGATTCTGATCCCGAACTGATGCAGAAAAGGCATCACTGTGACGATGGCAAAGAACCCGTAGACGATGGTCGGAATGCCGGCCAAAATTTCAATCAGCGGCTTTAAGACATTTCGCCTACGGGGGGAAGAAAACTCCGACAGATAAACTGACGTTAAAAGTCCTAAAGGGGCTGCAACGGCTAAAGCAATGGCCGTTATCAGGAGAGTTCCCGCGAGAAGAGGGAGGATACCGAAAGTCCCCTGACCAGAAGGGCCCGACTCTGACAAAAGAGAAGAATCCGGAGCCCACTCGGTTGAGAAGAAAAAAGACAGGGGGGAGACGACAAGAAAAAACCGGATCGTCTCAACCAGAAGAGAAAGCAAAATCAAGGCAGTTACAAGAATAGCTGTGAAAGCAAAGGTCCTGAGGATATACTTCAGAATGCGTTCACATCTGTGCCGTGCATGGAATCGATTCCGAATCTGGTAAAGGGCCCATCCGCCGAAACCAATGCTCACGAGAGGCACAAGAGGAAGAAGAATTTCTCTCTTTAAGTTAAGAGGTTTGAGGACATAAAAAAGAAGGAGCAGAAGAAAAGGGGGAAGAAAGGAAAGAAGGGCTGCATGAGACCCGTAGTAGATTCGCCTTGCAGGAAGTCTATCCCCTTCCTTTTCATGAGAAGTTGCCAGGTATAGACCTGCTGCGAAAAAGAAAAGACTGCTTCCGAAAAGAACGAGAAAGGATGAAATCATGAGGTCGAAGCCCTTTCAATTTTCATCTGCTGCTCTTGTCGTCCTTCCTCGTTGAGAGGGATGAATCCGTAATTTTTTAAATATCCATGGACACCGGAAGCATCTTCGCTGAAGAGCTCGGTTAAGAATTCGACAAGGCCTTTTACTTTTCGAAAATGATTTGGTTTTGCATAGAGATAGAGAGGTCTCGAGAGAGGATAAGTTCCTTCCGTAATTGTTTTATAGCTGGGAAGAACACTATCAATGGCGACGGGGAAAACCTTATCTCGATTGAGGGCGAGGAAACTGAAGCTGAAGATACCGAAAGCTTCAGGCTCTAGCTGTAATTTTTGGATAATGACTGTTTCCTGATCCGAGGCTTCGTGATACACATCGTCCCGTCTTAATTTTGAAGAAGGGAGCAGCCGGTTGCTCTCGCTCCATTTTCGAAAAATATGATGGAGGAAAGCTTCTCGCGTTCCCGATGATGAGGAGGGACCGAGGATTTTGATTTTTTGTGAGGGATACCGTGGATCCAAATCCGACCAAAAGAAAAGAGGGTTGCGATGTTTTTTGGAGCCGATACAAAGATGATCCGCCAAGATGAGGTGGAGTTGCTCGCGACTTAAGGAAGTCACTTTGGGGGGCCGGGAGGTACCCAAAACAATGCCATCATGCCCTATGATGAGTTCTAAGACATCCTTGACATCGTTTTTAGCGCAATAGCTTTTCTCAGCCGTCGTCATAGGGCGAGAGGCAGCAACGATGTCCGGCGTTCTTTTTCCGATGCCGGAGCAAAAAATCTTGATGCCTCCTCCTGTGCCTGTCGATTCGATCACGGGGGATTTGAGGCCTGTCTTCAGACTCATGTTTTCAGCGACTGAAATTAAGAAAGGAAAGATAGAGGAAGAACCTATAATATGGACGTATCGCCTTTCAGCGGCAAACAGAGGAGGGACAGTGCAACTCCCGAGAATTGCCAGCAGAAGAAAAATTTTACCACCCCTTGTCAGCGTCATGCTTTATCGCTAGGTTCGAATTGCTTGCCTTTTTGTTTACCGATGTTTTGGGGGTCTTGACAACCCCCAAAAGGAGACAGATGAAGACGGAGAACATCGATGACCCCCATGATGGCTCAATACAAAAGCTTGAAGGAGCAATATAAGGATTGTTTACTTTTCTTTCGTCTCGGCGATTTTTACGAGCTTTTCTTTGACGATGCGTTGAAGGCCTCTAAAGCTCTTGATATTACGCTCACAAAGAGAGGAAAGAGCGAAGGGGAGGAAATTCCCATGTGCGGTGTTCCTTTCCATGCGGCGGAAAATTATTTGGCTCGACTCGTGCGGCAAGGGTTTCGTGTGGCGATCTGCGAGCAAATGGAAGATCCGGAAGAGGCTAAAAAAAGAGGAACCAAGGCCGTTGTGGCCCGTGAAGTGGTTCGGGTCGTCACCCCCGGCACGTTGACGGAGGAAACCCTTCTTGAAGCTAAAAGAAATAACTTTCTGGCGTGTCTTTATGGGATTAAAGAACAGATAGCTCTTGCCTCCATCGATATTTCGACGGGAGATTTTTTCGTGGAAGAACTCTCTCCCGCAACGCTTGGGGAGGCTCTTCAAAGAGTGTCGCCGCGCGAACTCATCTTGAGCGAAAAACATCTGCAGGCTCCCGAGCTTTACACGACTTTCGGGGAGTGGAAAGCCATTCTTCATCCCTTGCCCTCTAGCAGATTTGATCCGGAGAATAGCGAAAGACGCTTGAAGTCTCTTTACGGCGTTGTCGCTCTTGACGGTTTCGGTCTTTTTAAAACCCATGAGGTAACGGCCCTTGGGGCGCTTCTTGACTATGTTCATCTGACGCAAAAAATGGATTTACCGGCCCTGAGTCCTCCTCAGAAAACGTCAACCGAGAATCTTCTTCAAATCGATGCAGCCACCAGGCGAAACCTGGAATTGACTCGAACGTTGCAAGGCGCTTACGAAGGATCGTTGTTAAGCGTCTTGGATGAAACTATGACGGCTGCAGGGGGGCGCCTCTTTTCTTTTTATTTGTCATCTCCTCTCTTAAACAAGGAGGCAATCGAGGATAGATTAGACCGGGTTCAGTTTTTCTATGATCGAGAAGAGGCCCGAAATCATGCGCGGACCCTTTTAAAAAGCACCCCGGACTTTGAAAGGTCTTTATCCCGCCTTTCTTTTGGGCGAGGAGGACCGAGGGATTTGGCTCAAATCCGGGAAGGGCTGAGGCAAACCACTTATTTGCGTGAAAGCCTGGAGTCCCTTGATATGCCGTTGAGACTCAAGGAAATTGTTCAAAGGCTGGGGACCCATGACATTTTAATTGATCGGTTGGATCGCGCTCTTTCGGATGAGCTGCCGTTTCTGGCCCGTGACGGCGGCTTTATTCGGAAAGGATATGATCAGACTTTTGATCGTCTTAAAACTCTTCGGGACGAGGGACGTCGCCTGATCCTCGATCTACAAAACCGTATCTCGGAGGAACTCAGCATTTCCTCCCTCAAGATCAAACATAACAATATTATCGGCTATCATATTGAAATTACATCCATTCATAGAGATAAAATCCCGAATCATTTCATTCATCGGCAAACCATGGCTAACACCATGCGGTATACGACGCCGGAGCTCGTTGAGCTCGAACAAAAACTGAATTCGGCGCAGGAACAGGCTCTTTCTTTGGAACTCAAGCTTTATGAGGATCTGGCGGGAGAAGTTTTGAACAGAGCAAGAGAGATCGTCTCTTGTGCTCGATCCGTTGCTCAAATTGATGTTGCGTCTTCTCTAGCAACCCTTGCGTTGCGGGAAGGATACACGCGCCCCACCCTCACCTTGGGACGGGAGTTTATTATTGAAGAAGGCCGTCATCCGGTCGTCTCTTTCTTCATGAAAGAGAAGTCTCAAGAGCATTTTACCCCGAACAATTGTGCGTTGTCCGATACGGCTTACCTTCACCTCCTCACGGGTCCCAATATGGCGGGAAAAAGTACGTACCTCAGGCAAAATGCCTTGATTACAATTTTGGCTCAGATGGGATCTTTCGTGCCTGCTGTAAAAGCCGTGATTGGCCTGGTCGACAGGCTTTTCAGTAGGGTGGGGGCGTCCGATGATCTTGCAAGCGGACGATCAACTTTTATGGTTGAGATGATTGAAACCGCTGCAATTCTGAATCAGGCAACCGACCGTTCTTTCGTTATTTTGGATGAGGTTGGGCGCGGGACGGCCACGTACGACGGACTTTCGATTGCTTGGGCGACTCTGGAGCATCTTCATGCGGTCAACCAGTGCAGAACTCTTTTTGCTACCCATTATCATGAATTGACTGAACTTGAAGGAACTTTATCGAGCCTTCAATGCTACACTATGAAAGTAAAGGAATGGGAGGGAGAGGTTCTTTTTCTTCACGAGGTTGAAAAAGGAACGGCGGATCGCTCTTATGGTCTTCACGTTGCAAAGCTTGCAGGAGTTCCCGGATCTGTTGTAAAGCGTGCGGAAATCCTTTTAAAAGAACTTGAGCAAAAGCAAGGCAAAGGAGGCGTTAAAATTGTGGAACTCCCTCTCTTTTCTCAAGAAATGCAGACCTCTCACAAACCTTCTGCTGTCGAGGCGGCTCTCGCAAAACTGTCTTTGGAAGACCTCAGCCCTCGACAAGCATTGGATCTACTTTACGACCTTAAAGGTCGGTTAAGACAAACAGCCGCTTAGCATCAGAGATACATGTGACTCCAGATTTCCTTTTCGCAATCCTCTTCTCTCTTTTTGATTTCCTGCAGAAGGGTAAGGTTAAACCAGTTCGCAATATAGGAGTAGAAATCACTGAGGGAGGCGAAATCGGACATCCTTTTCATATGTTCCGGCACATCCGATGTGAGGCAATGGATCATTCTCAAGCTAAGTTCACTTCTCTTTAATGCGACTTTCTTCTGAAAATTGAAGGACTGCAAGAAAACAGCGTCCGGAAAAAGAGGAGTGCCCTCAGATCCTTCTTCCCCTGCAGAGATCTCATCATCCGTCATTGAGGCGGATTGTTCTTCTTCGCTTCCTCCAGGCGAGGACTTTAAAAACGAAAGCATTTTTCGTGCAAAGTCAGTGGCCATCAGATTCCAATACTTAACGTCTGAGCCCAGGAACGATACATTGAGAAGATCGGAATCAATCTCTTTAACTGGCGTGTTTTCTAGATGAACGGTTAAGATGCCAAAGGGAGTCGCAAATCGTGTCGAAAGGGTGAAAGACTCTTGATAAATTTGACCTGGTCGGCCGTCGAGTCCTAAAATGAAAAGGTTTTCTTCTTCACTTCGACTCCCCCACAGGGGCACCGAGCAAGTTAAAGCGGCAGTTACGAGAAAAGCTTTGAATAAGGCTCTTTTTTTCATATTACCCTCCCTATTTCATTGAATGCAAAAAGACATTCCCAAATGTCAAATTAATGTATAATGATTAACGGATCGTTTCCGTCGAGTTTAGAGAGAGTTAAGAGAATCACATTTAAAAATTTCTATATTTGTCAAAAAGAGAGATTACTGAGTAGAGTTCCTCTGAAAAAAGGATATCTGAAGGGAGCATATTCCTTAATCAGATTTTATAGGAGCAGAAAAAAGTTTATTTGATTTTCAAAGGCTTGAGATAAAATACTTGAAATTTTCTTTTTCATGACTATATGTAATATTTTATACTAAAATTAAGGAGACTTATAATGAATTCGATTTTTTTAAAAAATTATCTCTCACCATCTCTTCTCTCGCAATAAGCGCTGCAGCAGTTCATGCAAGCCAAAACCTGGAGCTTTCGATTTCCAAGCTTGAAAAAGGATACGCTCAAAAAATACTGACCTTAAAAGACGGCCGTAAGTTTACGGTTGAAAACCAATGTTCCTACGCAGAGCCCTCTTTTGATCTCGTTGGTAGCAAAAAAATGAAAGTTTATGGCTGGTCCTCTTACGACGGAAGTTACTCTTTTCATCACGAAATAGGCGGCGAGCCAGAATACTATTATAATGAAGAAACGGGTCAATGGGAATATGATTACAATAATATCATGCCCGGAATGAAAGTTTTAAGTCTTATCCTGAGACCGTTCAAAGAGCCCGAGCTTCCAAAGATTGAATTGAAGGAAAAGACGAATGGTGTCCTTTCACAAAGTTCATTGCTAAGCCCCCAATCCTTGGTTGTTCTAAAAAAGGACTCTCTTCTACAGAATAAGTTCGAAAACATATTGGTGCTTGAGCTAGATATTATCGACGGAAAAAAAGATTTTTACACAATAAATTTAGAGAACTATGGCCTCTACATTGGGATTGAAAAACTTACGCCTGAGACGACCCATTTTTGGAATAGAAGACTTGGCCTGGATGTCGCAATGCGATTTGGGAAAACAGCAAAATGGGAATTTGAACTTATTACCACTTTAGGCCATCCTGAAACACAGCTGTTCAAAGACATTGTCAACCTGGGTGGTTTCAATTATTCTGGAGACGTTATTACGGAACAAGATGGGGTTTTATTTGAACTTTATGAAAAGTATTCTGGAAAGGATATGTCTCATGAAAGGTCATTTATGGATGCCTATCGAGCCTTCAAGCATGCGATTGATACCAACTATGGGAACACCTTGGTTGCCTATGTATCTTCAAAGCCGATCACAGGAATCTCTAATCTAACTATGTCTGTTGATACTTCTGATATTAAGATGGCTATGGCTGTGCACTTAATTCCTGGCCTTGCTTACAATCCTTTAGGTATTCATCGCACCTCCATATCTACTTTTTATGATAGGGAAAATAAACTGAATTATAAAAATATATCCCTGGATTTTCAAAAGGCAGTATCCAATCTTGTTGGTGAAATTGATCCTACTATTAAACTATTAGTAGTTAGGCCATTGCATCGAATGGGAGAAATCCTTAAAGAAAGCGGAATTCCATTTACGCTTTCACCTGGTGCTAAAAGCAGTGAATTACCATATTTTATGATTGATGGAATTGATCGGGATTCAACACTTAGTTACCAGACTCCTTTCGTTCTTGTACATCCATCAGAATCAAAAGAATATCATATCCCGAGAAATCATTGGTTTGTGCAGAGCCCCTTCTACGGACATCACGGCGATCCAATGATGCTTTCTTACTTTCCGATCCTGACGGCTCTTCGTAAGGATCTTATGTAAAGTCCTAATGTTATATGGAGCGAAGCCCCTCTACTTGTCTAGAGGGGCTTCTCATTTATGAGCTTACACAAAATTCAATTTTTCATTGTGGATCAACCTTTTTTTGCGCACAATAGGGACGACCTTTAAAAATAACCTCGGGAGGAAAAAATGAAGAAAGCCTGGCTAACCGTTGTGGGCGCCTTTGCCTTAACCGCATCCTTGCAGGCGTACAACGGTAAATTGAAATGTGATAATATTAACGAGACTTTGGCTCAATTGAACGACGGGCGTTTAAGAGCTTTTTGCGAATGGGCCGAGAGAACCTGTCAGGCAGAAAAATTCCTTAAGAAAACACCGGAGGCTCATTCCCTAAAGCAAGACTTGGAACCTAAGCTGCGACATGATCTCGGCTATAACCTTGAGTTGTGTGAGCTGGCAATTATGCATTGGGATAAGAACTATTACAATCAATACCTGAAGCGCTGAGGGGTGGCGTTTTCAGCGCGTGTATGATAGAGATGGGAAGCTTGCAATAAGGGTTCCTTCATGAAAATTCGCTTCCTCTTCCTCTTCCTCTTTCTCTTCCTTTGTTTTCCTTTTCTACCTCTGCAAGCCCTTAAAGTTATTACTTCTATCCCGCCTCTTTATTCTTTGGCACGCCAACTGATGGAGGAGTCGGATTCTCCCGTTTTATTGCTGAAGGGGAATCAGTCGCCCCACACTTACAGTTTAACGCCCTCAACAGCGGCCCTTCTCAAAGAGGCAGACATCCTTTTTTGGATCGGTCCCGAGCTTGAAACCTTTCTTAAGAAACCTTTGGAAGCCTTAAAAGTAACACATGTTCCTTTGATTGAAACGCAAGGACTGGCCCTTTATCCCTTGAGGTTGGAAGAAGCCTGGCACGGTGGAGATCATGAGGGGCACGACCACGCGCATGATGCGGGCGGGCGGGATCCTCATATTTGGCTGGACGTTCAAAATGCTCTTTTAATAGCAGAGCATATGAAGGAAACATTAGTGTCACAAGACAAGGAAAGGCAGACGCTCTACGAGAAAAATTATGCAAAAGTGAAGAGGTCTCTTGAAACCTTACACGAGCGGCTCCAAAAAAACGCCAGACAAGTAAAAGGTGCCTTCATGGTGTATCATGACAGCTTACAATATTTCGAAAAAGCTTACGGGATTTCCGTGGCAGGGGTTGTAGCCGTCATTCCCGAGCTTCAACCCAACTTGAAATATGTTCAGTACTTGAAGGAGACAATTTCCTCTAAAAATGTTCAATGTCTTTTTTCAGAAAGTGAATTTTTGCCTGCTCTGATCAAACGCCTCTCGGAGCAAACGGGGGCTCCTCATAAAAGCATCGATCCTTTAGGGGTTGCCTTTGAGGAGTCATCTGACTTGTACCAAAAAATGATGATTCGTCTGATGGAGGATATTCAAGAATGCGGAGAGGCCTCTCGATGAGCCGGTTTCAAAAAATAGCTGCCGTGGCTTCCGATCATAGAGATGCCCAGGCCTGCCTCTCTCAACTGAAGCAGGAAATCCCGACATATCCTCCGGAAGAGGCTGATGTTCTGGTCGCTTTGGGGGGAGACGGTTTCATGCTTCACACTCTTCACCGGGCCATGAAACGGGATCAGCCCGTCTACGGACTCAATTATGGCAGTGTCGGTTTTCTCATGAATTCTTCTCCTCCCGGTAAGCTCATGGAGCGATTGGAGGCGGCAAGCGAAGTTACGCTTCATCCGCTCCGCATGAAGGTTACCTGCCGAGCCGGTCAGATTCACGAGGCCCTCGCGATTAATGAGGTTGCTTTGTTTCGTCAATCCTACCAGGCAGCGAAGATTCAAATCTCTGTTGACGATAAAGTGCGGTTGGAGGAGTTGGTATGTGACGGGGTTCTGGTTGCAACGCCTGTGGGGAGTACGGCCTATAATTTATCCGCGCACGGCCCCATTGTGCCGCTTGACGCTAATTTGCTGGCACTGACACCAATCAGCGCGTTCAGGCCCCGTCGGTGGCGAGGGGCTCTTCTACCACAATCCTCACGCATTCTATTCTCGATCATAGAGGCTGACAAAAGGCCCGTTAGTGCCGTGGCGGATTCGACGGAGTTCAGGGATGCAGTCTCTGTTCTGATTGAACAGGCCAAGGACAAAAAGATTACCTTGCTCTTTGACCCTGAGCATGCTTTGGAAGAGCGAATCCTGACCGAGCAATTTCAGGTATAAAAAGGTCCCGACTTTTCGGGGACTTTTTTATATTTTAAGATGTCTTAATGCGTGGCAGCAAGCAACGCCAAATTCATCTTCCCCGAAAGGACAAGAGCTTCGGTTGATTTGCTCAAAATACCCGTTGCGTGATAGGTATATGTACAGGTATGAGAGAACGGCACGCTTTCCTGTGTATTTGGAACACCGTCAATTGTTCCTTTAGGCTTGTCCTTAAACAGGCCTCCGATCTTAGCACCAAGCCCTTTTCCAAAATGTTCGATTGTTCCAAGAGTCCCTGATGTATGAATTTTCCACCAAGGTCCCCCTCGAAGCTGGACCTCATCTCCCGTCATTAAGTTTGTGAGTTCATCAAAAGTCAAGGTTGGACAGCGACTTCCGATGAAAGAGGTAGGTTTTTTAACCATTGAAATTAATTTGAAATTGTTGAGGCCGGAAGCGGATTTCCAGTCCTCCGAAAGTTTGGTATAATCGCAGACAACTTTTCCTGTTGTCGGGTTACTTTCAACGCCGTTGTAGGTTTTTCCCTTACCGAAAAGGCCCTTGGCAAGAGTCCCGCGCACGTCTGCGGCACTTGTTCTCGTATACACCATCGCTGTATTACCTTGAGGAAGAGGGTTACCGCTCCCCAGTTTTGGAGCCAAATAGAAAGCAAGATTTTTTTCATCCAGGGTCGGGCAGTTTGCAAGGGTGCTACTTTGTGCTGCCAGAAAAGTCACACCCAAGGCTAGGTAATTTATTTTTTTCATCTTATATCTCCAAGGTTGTTTCAATTATAAATTTATCACCGATTTCTTAATAATGCGTTTACTTTGAAAAATTTTAAAGATTAACTCGTGAAAAATCATTTTTCTTCTTTTCTTGAAAAAAGAAGAAGAGGTTCCTATGTCTGTATAAGACACTTTTTAAGTGACTCTAGAAGGGATTGGACATGAAGAAAATAGCTTCTTTTTTCTTACTTATTTGGGTGTGCTCCGGAATTTTTTTGCAGGCCTCTCAGCAGAAAATCGGCCCTGCGTCCGATAAGGGAATCTTCTCCTTAAGTTCCACTTCTCCCAGGGGAGAGATGCTTATTGAAGGATATACTCTCTTTAAAATACTTCCTGCTGAACTCGTTTTGCATATTTTTGAGTTTTTGCCAGATGCAACTCTTGCAGTAACGTCATGTGTTGATAAGATATTTAACGTGTGGGCTGATGCGGCAGCAAGAGATCGCTTGCAAGAAGGTCTCGAGTCCACGTGTCTTTTGGCTTATCTTAAGAGGGGGAAGTACGTCTCGGGTCTTCTTCATCAAAATTTGATTTCTGAAGTTTGGCATGTATTTGCGGGAGTTTCTCAAACAAATACCCCTCTCGATCCGTCTTGGACTCACGTCTCCTCACAAAGGTTATCACGCTCCGTGAAATCAGGACACCCCCTTCTCGAGCCTACGCTGAAGCTTTTGGAAGTCTATGAAGGAAAAACTGATCCGGTTTCAGTCTTTTCACAAGTCCTATTAACTCTTGAGAGCGCGCCTGAAGGGTGCGATCTCCCTTCCCGTAACGCGGAACTCTTGTCGATTCTTCATATGACGAAGCTCCCTGAGAGAAAAGAGATGTCGTTTTTTTCAAAAATCGGCGCTTTCTTCTTTAAGGCAAAAGAAGAGATTCGGGTACCGGAAGGATTTGAGACGGCTCGAAAATACGCCCTTCAGGCCGCGAGAGGGGGACACGTTCATGCCCTTCAGGGACTTCTTTTAACGCAAGTTGACCTTTTTAAATTAAAGACTCAACCGACTTCTTTCTTTCAAGGATCCTTGGATACATTTATCGATTTTTATGAGGGAGTTGAGGGGAAACCTCTGGCAACTCTCTTCATCGAGTATGAGAATACCTTCGAAACCCTCGAAAAATTTCAAAAGGCATTTTTGATTGCACTTGACCTTGAAGGGGTTGGTTCATCGGAGGCCTTGGAAAAGCTGATGCTTTTTTATCATTTCTCGGCTGTCACCTTCCTTCGGTATCAACGCGTGGATCTCTTAAAAGAGAAAGTGTTGAATCTGCTTTTAGAGATTGACGGTCGTGTGACCTCCGTTGCTTTCAAAACCATGGAGAGGTGGATCTTTAGCCAGACCCTCGCAACCTTTCTAAGTTTGGAAGTCTCTCTCAAAAGCAAGCTGGAAGAAAGATTAAAGGCAATTTAAAACAAACAGCAGATAAGTCTTATTAAAGTTCAATGGATTATCAATAAGTATATCTTTATATTCTATTAATATTTCTTTCATAAGTAAAATATGTGAGAATTTGACAATAAGATTATATCTATTATTTAATCTTTTATTAATTTTTTTGTTTTACAATTCTTATTAGATGGTTTCGTGTTAAAAGTTTTACTTTTGCATTTTTTGAAAGGGAGCATTTTAAAAATGTCACTCGCATTTCTAAGGGGAAATACCACATGTTTGGTGGTTAGGAGGGGGATACCTTCTCTGGAAAAGACAAAAGGAGTGAGTCAGATGAAAAAGTTTGTAAAAGTAAGTGCATTAAGTTTAGGACTTTTGGCGGCAGCGGGATTGCCCGGTGTTGCAACTCAAGTCGTTGAACAAGCGCCCCAATCTTCAAAATCAGAAGATGTTAAAGATCAAGACATTTTTTCAAAAATACTTGAAGCAGCTGAAAAGAAAAAAGATCAAGACGGCGAAAAGAAAAAAAGTGATTCAGAAGACCTCAAAGGGGTTGTTAAAGAAGAAGTCGTTAAAGTTTTGAAAGATGTTAACGTTGTCGAAGCCATTAAATACTACGGCAAAAACTTCGTTGAAGCTGTGAAAGAAGCTCGGGCGGACCAAGAGAACGGTTTCTTCACCAAGGCATGGAACTTCGTTAAGAAAACCGTCGTTAACCCTATCAAGGACTATGTCTTTCCAAAAGCTTTCGAAGTCGCTTCAAACATTTTGAAAAATCATGGGGATAAAATTTTGATGATGGTAATTCAGTTAGCGCTCGCTGCTGTATAAGAAACCAAAAGACATATTAAAGGTAAAACCCTCTGTTTTTTTAGAGGGTTTTACTTTTTCCATAAAATTGCTTTAAGGGACAGCCTCTGAAATATCCAGCCCTGTTATGTCAGTTGCCATAAACTATCGATCTTGCCTGCACCTTCGGCATCTTGAATGCCATGTGGTACGAGCCGCGCCATAAATGGTAGGCACATTTATTGCCTCCTTAATTGACAAGACATATAAATTCTGTTATATTTCAATGGGTAACAGTAAGGAGGGTGACCATGAAAAAATCTTTTCTTTTTTCTTTTCTACTTCTATCGACGACTTCGTTAATAGCTTCTCAGTCAAGTGTCTTTACTTTCCAAGAGGACAATAGTGTTTCAGTTTCCTTAAGCGGAACAACGAAGACAGGGCTTTCTTGGACTGCGGAAGATATCAAAGAAAAACATATTCCTTTCCACCAAATTCTTTCCGGAGACGAAATCACGATGTCGGGGTTTGCAGGTGGCACTGTTCGCACTCCCGAATCCGTTGATGATAGAATTAAAACCCAGTGGCTCCCGCGATTTCGCTCAGGTAAGCCCCATGGTGGACTAACTGTTTTCTTCACCGATTCAACTGTATTGCCAATCGGACATGTTGTTGCGGGAGGAGGGGACCAGGATGAAGTTTATGGTGTTTCGGAAGTTGCCTATTCTTTTTTACCGAATACAGCAGGACCCAAAAAAGACGGCTATAGTGGTTTTTATCCTCTGAATCATCGAGATTTAACTCTCTGGGGGCAAGGATTCGGATCGAGCGTTGTTGAGCAAATCGTGACCGTTTGGGCTCCTGAAGTCCACCGTATCGGCCATGGAGAAAGCATGGATGAGATACAGGATATGTCCGTCATTCAAAACTTTCGTTGCTTTCATGGGAAACCGTTGGGACGGCTCGATGCAACTGCAAGCCCTAAAAATCCCGGCTCCTGGAAAATTCTGGATCATTATTTTTCCGCCGCTGTCGCTCGCCTAGACTCACGTGATCCCATTGATTGGGATCAAAAAGAATTTTCATCCTTTGAAGAAATGGAAGGTGATTTCCTCAAGCTCTACGATGTAATGGCTCAGACTGATCCTCTTAAGCCGGGAGTTCGTTACAAATTTATTGATCCCGATGGAAAAATGAGAACCATTAGCAAGCATACGGGCTATCATTGCCTCAAATATCATTTTGAGCGAGTCCTCAAATAAAGAGCATAACCGCCTCCTTTTTAAGCTTAAAGAGGTTTATCTTTTAAAAGATTCGAGGAGAGGAGGCGTATTTTATGCTTGATTCATTCATATATAAGGTCCTTGATGAATCTTCCCTTAACTGCTGCTCACATTTTCTTGACTCTTTCCCCCTTTATGCTAATACTTCCTAAAGTTTCCAGTTTCAGTTCGGAGGATCCATGCCTGAAGTGATTATCAACGGTGCAGACGGGCGCATTGAAGCGAGGTATCACCACGGCCCGAATCCCAATGCCCCCATTGCTCTCATCCTCCATCCTCACCCCGAACACGGGGGGACCATGAATAATAAAGTTACCTATGCCCTCTACAGAACCTTTGTTGATAGAGGCTTCAACACCTTGAGATTCAACTTTCGAGGCGTTGGAAAATCGGAGGGGCGGTTTAGCGGCGGAGAAGGAGAGCTCTCCGATGCAGCTTCGGTGCTTGACTGGATGCAAACTTACAACCCGAATGCCTCCCAATGTTGGGTTGCAGGCTTTTCCTTCGGTGCCTGGATCGGGATGCAGCTTTTAATGCGTCGACCTGAACTCGACGGATTTATTTCCGTAAGCCCTCCCGCAAACATGTATGATTTCACTTTTCTCGCTCCTTGCCCCGTCTCGGGGTTAATCGTTCAGGGAGATGAGGATTTGGTCGTTCCCAAAGAATCCGTTGATGAGCTCTGCAATAAGTTGGCCCTTCAAAAAAATATTGTGGTCACCAAAAAAATTATCGAAGGAGCGGATCACTTTTTCGGAGACCAGTTAGAGCAAGTGGTCTCTTCTGTTGTTTCTTACCTTGACACGTCCATGGTCCCTCGACGTGCTTTAAAGGCTTAACGTTCGGTTAGAGCGTTTTCTTTTGCTCGTAAGATCGGTTTCAAAAAATATTGGAGAATTGTTTTCTTGCGAGGGTGGATAATATCGACGGAAGCCACCATTCCCGGCAAAATAAGAATCTCCTCTCCGCTTTTGCTCAATTTATTGCTGAGCGTCTTGAGATAAACTTTATAGTAGGTCTCTTTCTTCGCCCCGTCCTTTTCCTCGATCGCATCAGGACTGATAAAGGTGAGTTCTGCGCCAAGGCCCCCGTAGATCGTAAAATCATAAGCCGTAATTTTGACCGTACCTTTGAGACCGGGGTGAAGGTAGGCGATGTCCGCCGGTTTAATTTTAGCTTCGACCACCAATTGATCTTCAATTGGCACCACCTCTACCAGAGCTTCCCCCGGCTGAACGACGCCGCCGATCGTCGTCTTCAGAAGCTGTTTGACGATGCCGCGTACGGGGGAACGGACTTCCGTGCGGGTGAATCTGTAGCCTTCCGTCGTGAAACTCCCTTGAGCGGTTGCAAGTTTATTACTGGCCTCCCTTAATTCGATCAAGTCCTCATTTCGAAAAACGATCCGCACATTGCCTAGTTTTTCCCGAGCCTGTTTGAGAGCCGAGTCTGCTCTTGTAATCTGAACTTCCGTTGAGGTTAATTTTTCCCTAATTTCGGAAGCTTCTCGTTGCAATCGGCTAAACTCCAGCTCCGAGTAAAGTCCTTTCGAAACCATCGGCCTGACCTGGCTGATTTCCTTTTGGATCAGCTCATCCCGATTCTTGAGTTCCACGAGCCTGGACTCAAGCTCTTTAAGTTCCTGGGTCTTCAAATCAACTTCCCGTTCTGCAATCGCAAGCTCGTTGTTTAGCTTTTGCATCCGTGCCCGATATCGGTCCATCTCTTCCTCGGCAATTTTGGATGCTTTCTCACGAACCTCCAACGGGACTTCATAGGGAGTTTCATTGACCTGAGACTTGAGCCTCTCCACTTGCGCAAGATGTCTATAATAAAGATCTCTTCCCTCTTCAAAACGGGCTTCAGCGACGGTGGGATCGATTTTAAGAAGAACTTGTCCCTTTTCAACCGTATCGCCTTCATGAACCAAAATATCTCTGATAATGCCGCCTTCCAGATGATTTATGGTTTGAATCTTGCTTGTTGGGATAACCCGGCCTTCTCCCCGCGTGACCTCTTCAATCTCCGCAAGAGCTGCGTAAATCAAAAAAATGATAAAAAAAGCGACGATCGCCCATAAAAGAATGTTGATTTTTCTGGACGGTCCCCGATAATGGGCTGCAAAAACAGGAGGCATAAATGTTACGTTCTCTTGCGTTTTCTTTTGAGGGTCATCCTCTCCCTCAGGAGTCTCAAGCCTTGTTTTCATTTTTTTGAGCGTATTCATGAACGTCATAGCCTTACCCTGCACTACGGATTTGTGAACTTGAAAGAGCTCGTATCACTTCATCCCGGGGGCCGTCGGCTACGATTCGACCGCCGTCCATGACAATGAGCCTGTCAACAAGCTGTAAAACCGGCATCCTATGTGAAATGAGGATCACCGTTTTGGAGGCGATGATTTGCTTGAGACGCATGACAAAACGGGCTTCTGAAGTGTTATCCATCATGGCCGTTGGCTCATCCATAATCCGGATGGAAGGGTCACGAATAAGCGCCCGTGCTGCCGCAATAGACTGCCTTTGGCCGCCGGAAAGATTGGCACCCCCCTCTCCCACAGGCATATCGAACCCCTCGGGATGACTTCTCACGAAATCATTGACGCCCGAAATCTCTGCCGCCCTTAGAATTGCCTCATCATCCATGTCCTCCGATCCAAAGGCCACATTATCCCTGACAGAACCGAAGAAAAGAAAAATATCCTGCGGCATATACCCGATGTTTTTTCGTAAGTCTGCAGGGTCAATCTGACGAATATCCGTGCCGTCAATCTTCAAGGTTCCTTCCTGGGCCTGATAAAGATTCAAAATCAGTTTTTCAACCGTAGACTTTCCAGAACCGATGCGTCCCACGAGTCCTACCTTTTCCCCGGCTTTGAGAGTAAGGCTAAAATCTTTAAGGGCAGGGGTCTTTTGGCTCGGATACGCAAACTTCGCGTCCTTAAATTCGATATCTCCCTTAAGAATTGGTCGATTGAGGTAGTTTAGGTTTTTAGATCTTTCAACGGGCAGCTTTAAAATTTTATCGAGAGCTTCCAAGGCCGTCCTTGTTTGATTGAGTCGTGTCAAGAGATTAACGACCTGGGCCAGAGGAGCCATGGCGCGAGCCGATAAAATCGAACAGGCGATCAACCCTCCCATAGTGAGTTCACCGCCAATGATCAGATAAACACCGAAGATGATAACGGCAATATAAGAAGCTTGTTGAACAAATCCTGAAAAGTTAAGAGCAAGGGAAGAAACCAGTCTCAAAGATTTTCCGGATTCAGCCGACTGATTCACGAAGGTCTCCCAGCTGCGTTGCATCCGACTTTCTGCACCGAAGCTTTTAATCGTCTCAAGTCCGTGGATGGACTCGACCAGCAAAGCATGCTTTTGGGCGCCTTCTCGAAACGCTCTTCTCACCCAGGCACTTAAGGGGCCTTGAAAAATGAGAGTCGCGATGATGACAATCGGAATGGAAAGTAAGGGAATATAGGCGATTTTGCCACCGATAAAGGCGATGACGCCTACGAACAGAAAGACGAAAGGGAGATCCACAAGAGCGACGAGGGTTGCTGAAGAGACAAATTCCCGAACCGTTTCAAACTCTCTCAACTGGTTGGCAAACCCTCCGGAGGACGAGGGTTTTGAAGCCATCTGAATTGAAAGAACTTGCTCGTAAATCCGACTGGCAAGGATGATGTCTGCATTCTTTCCCGCAACATCAACAAAGTAGACTCTCAGCATCTTTAAAAGGAAATCGAATCCGAAAACGATAAGTACACCGATGGCAAGGATCCAGAGCGTATCGGTCGCACTGTTGGGAACAACCCTGTCGTAAACTGTCATTACAAATAAAGGGCTTACGATCGCAAAGATATTTACGAGAACGGCCGACATTGCGACCTGACTATAGATCGGCCAAAATCGAAAGAGCGTCCCCCAGAACCAAGCCGTCGGGCGCTCCACATCCAAGTCAACCGACCTTTGATCATATCTATATTGAGGTTGCGCAAAAATGGCGAAGCCACCGTAAAGCTTGTCCAAATCTGCAACGGACAACTCAGAGGCGCCGCGCCCGACTTCGGGAAAGATTACTTTGAGCTTCTCATCCTCCTTTTCTACAAGCAAACAAGCTTTGTTCCCCTCAAGCACAAGGACGCAAGGAAGTGTCAGGGGAGAAATATCTCCGAGTTTTTTTCTAACGATTTGAGCTGCAATACCGGCTCTATCGGCCGCTCTTACGAAAAGATCCGGAGTTAATTTATTATTGATGAGCGGAAGCCCCGCCTTAAAAGCCGCAGCCGACATGGATCGTCCTAAAAGGCCTGCCAGAATTTCCAAAGCGCCCAAAAGAGAGTCGTCACTTTTTGCGCCGCCCTGCCAATCAGTTGGTTTTGCAAACGGGCTTAAATTTTCAGGCGTCTTTCCCCGAGGAGACTCTGTCTCTTTTTCTTTCTCTTCCGAAAACCCTTTGTTTTTGTCCTTCATGAGATAGTCACCGTCTTTTTTAGGGGTTACAAATACATTCTAATAGACAAGGTGTTAAGGATTGATTAAAAATAAAGAGAATTAAAAATAAATGATTAATAAGGGGGCATTCAAAATGATCAAAACATCTTTTGGGAAAATCTTACTTCTTGGCGCGGCTCCGGCTGTTTTTTTGGCATCGTTTGCTCTTGAAACCCTGGAAGCAAAGCCTCTCCCCTTATCCTTGCAGAGAACCCAAAGTTCTTCTGCTCAAGAAAAGTCCTATGAACCCTACCATAGGCGTTTTGAAACAACGGCAAAGGAAGGTGTTCAGTCGGCAGAAGAAAAAGTGGCTTTTCAAAAGCCGAAAATGCCTTTGTCTAAAGCTTACGCTTATCAAACGATTGCAACGGAAACCGCACCATCTCAGGATGAGAATCCGGCCATGAGCCATTTGAATGAGTTGGTCTCGGAAAAAGAGCAAGTCACGGTCAATGCATCGAGGGGTTCCGTTTTGAAACAAATACCCCCCTCTAAAAAGGCCGATTCCTCCTATCAAATGATCCAAACGGCATCCACCTCCCATCAAAAGAAAAAAGCTTCGTCTAAACCTGCTTCTCAACACCGTGGCCAGACAAAAGTAAAAGCTCTCGAGATAGGTACACTTGAGCAGATTCAAGGGGAATCTTTCCATCTCTCCGGGGATGCCCAAGTTTTTAATTTAAAAGGGGCAATGGAAGAGGCCGTACAAACAAACCCTCAGATTTTCTCCGAATATGCAAGCAAAAGGGCGCTCGAGCATACGGTTGATCAGGCAAAAAGCGGTTATTATCCGAAAGTTGATCTGAAAGCGGGAGCGGGCTACGAATATACACGTCGTAAATTCGGGACCAATAACCTCAACCGGGGGCCTGTTTCGGGGTCCGTTTCTCAGGACCGATATGATCCATCCGTATCTGTACGGCAGATGCTTTTTGACGGCTTTGAAACTCCCCGCCGTGTTGAAAAGGCCGAAAGGGAAACAAAGCAACAAGTTCTTAAGGTTCGCGAGATTCAAGAGCTCATGGCTTTCCGTACGGCTGATCAATATATTGCAGTCAGACGCTTCCAAAGGCTCTTAAAAACAGCAAAAGAAAACGTCGAAAATCACAAGAAGATTCTGGGTAAGGTCCGAGCTCTCGTTAAAGGAGGAAAGGCAACGGTTGCCGATGTTCATATCGTCGAATCTCGCCTCTTTGATGCGGAATCCGCCGTGAGGGATATCGAAGGAGATTTGGATTCGGCCATCGCTACTTTTATTGAAATTGTTGGCAAGGAACCCGGAGCTCTCTACAACGCCCGATTTAACCCGAGTCTCCTGCCCGCAAGTCTTGACGAGGCCCTTAAAATTGCCCGTGAGAAAAACAGGTCTTTGGTTCTCGCCAATGCGACCATCGATGTGGCGAAGGCTGATATTGATTTATCGGAAACTCCTTTTTACCCGACCCTTCATCTAGAGGCGGACGGACACAGGAATTTCCGTGTAGACGCAGAGGCGGGCAATGAAACACAGGTAACCGCTCTTGCTGTTGCACGCTTTAACCTCTTTAACGGTGGAAAAGATACCGCTCGCAAGAGAGAGCTTGTGGAACGTCTGACCAACGCAAACTACCGTCGCGATACGGAGTTGCGCCGAACGGAAAAAGAAGTCAGGCTCTCCTATGCAGAAATGATGAGTGCACGTCGCCAAGCTGAAGCATTGCGGGGAGCCGTCAAGGGAAAAGCAAGGGTTCGGGATGTTTATCTTCAACAGCTTGATCTCGGGACAAGGAGTTTCCTCGATATTTTGGATGCAACCCACGAGTGGTTCCTGGCAAAGGGATCTTTGGTGACGGCGGATGCCGCAGAAGATCTTTCCTCCGCTCGGCTTTTGGCAGCCATGGGGCACTTGATCGACTCCTTCGAGCTTACCCCTGCGATGGGAGAGGTTGCTCGAAAATTAGATGAGACTCCGAAAGCATCCTCATAATCTGTTTCAAAAGCCGTCTCTTTTGCTTGCAAAATGGATTTGAGATCGTTATAAATCCCACATGGTCTCTTCTTGGGGTGTAGCCAAGCGGTAAGGCAGCGGGTTTTGGTCCCGCCATCCGAGGGTTCGAATCCTTCCACCCC
>CAYUCY010000025.1:0-20143 GCA_964443525.1 uncultured Thiotrichales bacterium | reverse complement strand
TGTTTACATTTATCAAACGATGAAGCCTTTGTGACGATCGGAGGCCAAACGTATGAACTTCGTTATATAGCGTTGACCGACGGAAAGAATGAAACGGCTGGAAAAACCTTTTCCGAGATTGTTCGGGAAAACGGGTTGGAAGGATATGTACCTAAGGAAATGGAGCCGAATCCCTATCTTAAGGTTCTTGCTTTTATCCAACCCGATTCCCTAAAAGAACGAGGTGTTTATTACACGATTTCTTTGAAATCCGTTAACTGATCATCGTTAAAAAGAAGCCCTGAAGGGCCAGCTTCGGGAGAGGCACATGAAAAAATATCGAATCTTAGAGGCAGGCATTGCCTTCTTCTCTTTTATGAACCTTTATGCGAGTTCTTCCGAGTTCCTCGACTCTTATGAGTACTGGTGTCACGAGTTACTGCAGGCGCCTTTTGAGACGGGTGTTTCGGGCAATTTTGAGGTTCTCTTCGGGGATCAAGGGCTCCTTGAAGGGGCTGGTGTGAGCCTGAAACGCACCTTTTGTTACCGAGATGTTCATGGCGAGAGCGCCCACCGGGGGCGTAGCGCCATGAATTTCGGACTCTTCCCGAAGATCCCCTCCGTCCATCCTTATCACCTGATTAAAGCCGAGGATTTTTTCGACGAGATCCAAGGGATCAGTCGAAGTTGTCTTTCCTTTAGGGTAGCCGCACCGGAAGTTGTCGAAAAGTTTCCTCCCGCTTTAAAGAGCCTTGTGAGCATCTCGGGTCGTAAGCTTGATGTTTTCGTTAATGTGCAAAAGAGCTGCGGCTCCGGTCGGGATTTGTGTTTGCTGCCCCATTATTATGCCTTTCCCGAAGCTACTGAATTTCAGAGTAACCCCAAATTTATCCTGACCACCAGCGGATTTCAGATCGGGATTTACGGAGAGGGGGAGGCAGGGCCTCGCTTGCGTGGGCAGGCTCGCAATACGCTTGGAAGCGGGGGAGGGGTGCTTGAGATCCATGCGGACGACATCCCGTCCGAACTGGGGAAGTATGGAACCCTTATGTCGCCCGAGGCTCTTTATCTGGAGGGGACTGATCAGGTGAACGGCTGTTCTTTTTGCTCAGTTTTTCTTTATGATTTTGGTGCTGATAATAAGCGGCTTGCGGCGACCCTGCACGTGCTCTGTACGATGCCTCAAATAAAGGCTTTGGCTGCGACACTCTTCGAGTCGGAATCGTTACTTGAATTTTTTACACGCGTCCGATTGGAAACAGATCATCCCCTGAATCAGGGGGTGATGGCAGAAGTCTTTAGAGTTCTTTCACACCTTTAGACTTTTCTGAAGAGCTTTTGCGTATGTCTTGAGACATTCATTTAGACGGTGTGTTGATTTCCCCATGGTCTCACGGATAAAGGTGCCATCATAAAGGCCTGCCAATTGCAAGAAAGTATTTCTCCTTCTGGTTGGAAGATTTGTTAACTCGTCATTATAAAAGTCATGCTCACCGAGCGGAGATTGATGGGCGTCGAGGTAAGCATATGTGTCAAATGGATTACAAGCGCTTAAGTCAGAGACCGCTGCCACTTTAATTTGAAGAGGATAACACAAGGTACCGCCATAGGTATCCGTCCCCGTATAAGCGAGCTTCAAATATGATTCCAGACCATCCCCGACGATGACTTGTGAATTTTTAGCAAGAGAGATTTTTGAGGTAATGCTGTAATCGGTTCCAGAGAGAAATCGGAGTCGATTCGGAAGATTGCTATTAAACGCTTCCTGGTCTCCAATGCTGAGAATGTAGCTTCCGTGGCGGGTTTCACCCTTGGTACGTAATTCACGAAATTGTTGGGGCGTGAGTTTTTCAGGCGCAATATTGAGCCCTCTACAGGTGAGGTGAGGGAAACGGTAAATTCATCATCAACCTCATGGTTCGATGCTTGAGAGTTTCTCGCAAGAATTAGAGAGGGCAAAAATAAAAACCGAGAGATATATTGCAATTGCTATTTAGGCAAGGAGGGAATGCATTTTTTGAAATCCATCGAGAAAAAAGCAAGCGCTTTTAATTTGAAAACTTTGACGGTTTTAAAATAGTCTTAAATTTAAAGAGAAAAGACCTTTGAAGCTGGATTGACAATGCCAAATAAGTCTGGCACAAAGATTGGGCGTTGGAAAAAAGAGGGAGCTTTCCTTATGTCTTTTTTTAAAAAAGTTTTGATTGTTTCCTTAACGTTAGCATCCGCATTTATTTCAGGGTCTCTTTTTGCCAGTCACAGGCAAGATCTCTGTGAGCTTGAAAAGCGGTACCCTACTTATTTTAGAGGGTTTTCTAAAACCGATATGGATCTTATAGATTTTTATCGGAGTGGGGAGAAGATTTTAGAGCCTAATACGGCACTTGTATCTAAATTTGAGAAATTAAAGGAGCAGCTGGATGGGATCGATAATCCGGCATTGACGGACCTGAAAAAAGAGCTCGCTCAGTTTATAGGAGACGAAAAGAAACACACTCTGCTCCATTATATTTTTTCTGTAGCACAGGCAGCCATTTTCACCTCAGACAAATCCGATATTGAGAACCAATTCTTTAGGCTTGCCGGATTTTCAATGCCATACTCCCTTATAAACATAGCCAAGCCGGAAGGCGATCTATGGCGAGCGCTTTTGAGCTGGAAGCGTAAGCACGATGATCGTGGGGATTTTACGCACAGAACATACTGTCAATTTTCTGACCGGGTAGATCAAATCTCAGATTCTCTCCGGAAAGGACTCTTTAACTCTGTTCCATACTTTTTGTTATGCACGGAATCTAAGGAAGATTTTTTCGGATTCTTTTATCTTGCGTGGACCTATAGTCAGGGAATTCATCCCGTTCCTGTTACTTTAAAACCTGGAGATGAAAGAGTTCACGGAATTCCAATGACCCCTTGGGGGAAGCTCTGCCATGACTTAGCTCATTCCAAAATTGATACCGGGGATCATAGTGTCGAACAATTTGTGAATAATATTTTAAACTTTTATTTAACTAAGCTAAAAGATAACTTAAAAACTTTAAGCATAGAACAGAAAAAACAATACGGAGTCAAAAACATGATTCCGTATGTTACAGAGTTTGCTCTTTCTGTTTATAACGCCTATCGAGAAAGCACACTCGCAATCCTTGAACGTTCTCTGAAAGTTATGAAGGTAGGTGAAGAGGAGAAACTTCCGGAACTCTTCAAAGCCTTTGCAGCGGGTGCTTTTCTTCAGTCTCACGAAACACCGGTCGATCTGTCTGCTCGGTTCGCAACGAGCAGTCTTCCGGAAATATTGAGAAGCTCTGTTCAACCTATCCTTTCCCTTTTGGATGAAAGTCTCAAAAAGGATGAAGGGATCGAAGAGAAAAAATCAACTTCCGTTGTGAAAGCAGATTTGCTCTCTACCTCTTTTACGACCGGAGAAACACCTCTTTCAGATGAGGAGATTTTTGAAATCATCAAAAAGAGACCTATCCGTGAATATAACCTAGATTGGTATCCTTTTGACGCTTCCTCCCCTATCAAAGAAGAGGAAATTTCAGAATATTCCGTTAAAAGAAACCAGTTCTATATTGAAGTTACCATCCATATGATGGATGGACAGGACTATGTCTATAGAGCTGAAACCAACTATTCCAGAAGACTCAATTTGGACCATGACCGTCAGTTTCTTTTGCCTGCTAAATCTATTCTTAAGGATCGATACAAATATAGTATTCCTAAGGTCCCTTCAGAAGAAGCTTTCGCAGGAAATCCGGAGAGCTTCGAGTCCGCTGTAGGTGAGTGCCGGGCGGTGTTAGACTTGGGACGCCGTCACTTGCTCGATTTCTTCCTAAAGACGGCTATTGACTTAAGTCAGGAAGAGTCTGAAGATAAGGCAACAATCGCGGACCGTTATGCAATTCGATATTCAAGAGCGATAAGTAAATTGCAAAAGACGATGCCCCCCTTTATCGAAAACATTCAATCATTTTTATCCGAGGCGATGACGCAAACAATATCGGGAACAAAATAAATTATATATGGATTTCAAAAATTTTCTTGAATTGAAGCAGGTACTCTGCTTCTTTTCTCGACTCGAGAGTCAACGAGGAGTAGAATACATAATTTTATGTCAAGAGACTTCATCTCTGTCTGAAGGAATTGCATTATTTTTAGTGCCAGCAAGATAAGTTCCGTGTAAGGTCTCTGAAGCAAGGGAGACGTTCATGACATATTCGGATATTTTTAAGATGTTGCTTTTCGTTTTGTTTAGCGCAAGCAGCCTTGTTGTGCAAAAAATAGCCCTTGAAGATGTATCCGTTTACCAGATGAACTTTGTTCGCATGATGATGCTGGGGATATTTTTCTTTCTTTTTTGGACTCAAAGACCGAAAAACCTTCTGCGATATTTTCTCATCGGACTTTACGCCAACGTGCTCAATTGCTTGCTTGTAGGGTTTGCCCTGATGACGAACTTGAATATTGCAATTTCGGCAACCCTTGTGCAGACGAATGCTTTTTTCGGCGTCTTTTTTGCTTGGCTCTTGCTGAAAGAGAAACCTTCGTGGAATGCCATTGTGGGGATGGGAATCGCCTCTGTCGGTATTTTTGTCTTGGCAGGCGGGACCATCGATGGGCTTCTCTCAAGTCCCGGAATTCTTCTGTTGCTTGGGGCCTCTTCATTTTGGGGGCTCGGATTTACCGTCATGAAAAAGCACAACATAGGCGCGACCCCGCGGGATATGATCTGGATTACGGCCATGTCTGCGCTTCCGCTTTTCCCGATCTCACTTTGCATGGAGGGTCTAGATGTGTTTTTGAACGGGCTTGTGAATATAACGGGGCGGGCTTTTTTATGTATTGCCGTTGCTGCCGTGTTTTCAACACTTCTTGCCACCAATATCTATGTGAAGCTGTCTCAAAAGTATCCGGCTTATCTCACGATGCCGTTTCTGCTCCTCTTTCCTTTCTTTTCGGGTATTCTTGCCTGGATTCTTTTAGGAGACGTGCCGGGGACGGAGCAGGTTTTCCCAGCTTCTCTTATTCTATTCGGCGTTCTTCTGTCCCAGAGATGGGTGCAAGGTGTTTTGAACCGCTTCGTTTTTGATCAACTCAAAAAAGATCGGATATAAGACAAGCCGTCTCTGTACATGAATTTAAGCTAGGTTTAAAAAGGAGGGAAAGAATGAGACTTATAAGGATATCAAAAAGAACCCGCAAAAATAGTGTTTAGTCTCAGGATGTGATGGGATGGAAGCTTTCAAACGTCTTAAAAGACTTTAAGCTTCAACCGTACACGGTCCTGTAGGCTCGGAAGGAGCGGATACGCTCTTTTGTTCCTTTAAGATCCGGTCGATGTTTCGCCAATGATTGGCCATATCTCTGAGGGATTTTTCAATGGACTTACAAAGCTCTATGTCGTTTCGGATATTCATATTGTGGATGAGATCGTTTATTGCCTCGTAATATGTCTTAAGAGTTGTTGAAACACTTGCTTTTTCGGGCGTGTCAAATTCCAGAGTATTGGAGAGTCCCAGAAGAATGTCGCTAGCCTGATTACTAGAGCGAACTCTCTGTTCATAATTTTTTGATTCAATTGATTGTTTCGCCACTTGAATATGAGAGGATGCCTTATCAAGAAGACTTGCCACAAGTTCGGGCAAGCCCATGACATCCGTTGAGTGAGCGACTTGTCTTTTATAAATGTTGATGGCTGTATTCATTGTTCTGTCCTTTATTTATGCGGCTTGTGGTCCCATCATGACGCTTTGGAGGAAGGAGGCTGTTGAAAGAGCTTGAGCCAGTGTTCTTTGCATGAGGGCAAACTTCCGCTCCATGCGTGTTTTTTCATCGGCGATTCGCTGCTCCAGGCGGTCAATCTTTTCCTTCAAACGGGTTTCCGTATCACTGAGCTCATCTCGTTCCAACTCAAATTGCCCTTTAAATTCCATTAGTTTGGTGGCCGAGTTATACTCACCTTTCGAGGTCATCGACTCGAGAACCTTTGCCATATGATCCACGACACCTTGGGTACCCGTGATTGTCGAAGCGCGGCTCGAGCTGTTGGCAATTTGATCGGCATCTTTTACGAGCAGCTCAAATCCGCGATAAGGAGAAGCGTTCCCCAAGCTATCATAAGTGTCGGCCTTAATCATAGCGACCGTTCCCGTGACGGTAACCGTTGCGGGATAGATCGTCCCCGAGTCGTCAGTGATGGTGGCCGAAAGATCACCATTCCCATCTCTTGAGAGAGTAACGATGATATTATTGGTTTGGGTACTTGAGTTGAGGTGAGAAAGCCAATTAATGGGATGATTCGTGATCTTAAAAGTTGCGTCCGAGGAATTCCACTCAAAACCGAAGACGGCCCTGACCTTATTGTAGTTGGCATAGAGAGCCTGTTGAAGAGGATTGCGTTGCGTTACCTGATCGACGGTTTCATCGATTTCGAGTTTCCTGCCTTCGATGAGGTTGATGCCTACCTCTCGAAGAGATCCGTAGCTACTGCCTGAAGCCCAATCGACCCGATCGGAAAGAGTAATTTGTAATTGATTCAGGAGAGCCTTTAAAGTAGGGCTCTCAAAAAGATAGGCATCTTCCGCAGGGCCCGTCCTTTCCTCATTTAATGCTTGATGCTTTTTTAGAAAGTCGATGAGCTCATTATGTTTTTTAACAAAGTCACGAATTTCCGTTTCCGTTTTGGCGGTATCATTTTCGACTTTGACGGAGATGGTTGTAGCGCTGTCGGCTTTTTTCAGAATAAGGGTTCCGTTTTCAAGAATATCACCCAAATCACTGATTTTATTACTTGTTCTATAAATCGCAGTTCCCATGTCGCGGAAGTAAATTTTTGCAGAAAGGTCCTGGGCCGAATTGCCGGAAGAGTCCGGAATGGCTGTTTGATTTATACCACTCAAGCTTTTTGAGACAATGATAGGGGTTGCATCTTCCGTGCTGACGAAAGTGAGCTTATAACTCGTATCGGAAAGTTTTAGAATAACGGCTTCGACTTTTGTGGTGTCTTTAACGGCATTGACGTTTTCGGCAATATCTTCTAGGGAATCGGTCCCGGCAACGTTGATGACTTGTCCGTTCACCGTAATTGTCCCGGAGGAGCCGAGAGCGGCCGTCTTGTCGGCCACATCGGTTGTTGCTAAAGATTGATCTTTCCGAGCGAGTCGTTCAATTTTGAGGTCAAAGGACCCGGGAGCGACATCACCTGCCAGATCAAACAAGTCACCCGCTACCGCACTCGTATTGGTTGTGGCGGATGCGGTCGGTTCGGAGAAAACGCCTTCTGCGTTTGTCCCTTCTTTCGCTCCTCGTAGACGGTTCAGGAGAACTCTATAATCACTGACCAGAGCCTCAAGCTCGGAGAGTGCCGTTCTTTTTTTATCGACGGATTCCAGATCATGACGCGGTTTTGTGAGAAGCGTTTTTTCTCGAGTCTCAGCAATTGCTGTCAAGTACTCGCCGGGGTCGATCCCCATGACTTTTTGAGAGATCTTTGTTTGTCCCGTCTTATCGTCATATGTAATTTTTCCGAAGGTCGGGCTCGTTGCAACACCTGACATTGTTGAGTCCTTTCAAGGGCTTTAGGTTCCCGTTTTGCTCCGATTTATTTCAGAAGTCTGTGTTTGCCTTATTTGTTCTTCATATCGCTCGATAATTGATTTTGAAGGGTATCCTTCTACCTGATTTCCTGAGGCATCAACGACACGCGTCAAAAGCGCACCGTTTGCCATGCCTAGCGGCACTTCATAAGTGTAAGAAGGGCCCTGATCATTCATGGGGTTTTTAAGGGTGATCATGTTGCCCATGCTTTCTTTTGCTTTTTCTTCAAGATTTGCAAAATCCGTGCCACTTTTTCTTTGTTCGATCGGGATTTCTTGTTTCAGAGGGTTCGAGATCATAGATTTTTGTGCGGTTCCTGCCGGCTTCGAAGGATGAATGCCGAGGCTGAGGGGGGAGAGATAACTGATTTCTGCCATTGTATTGCCACTTTCTTTGTTGCCTCCTTCAGTGGAAACTGCGGCACTTGGTTAAATCAAGCGCCGCAGCATTCCAAAATGGCTTTAAGCCACCTTAAAGATTATAAGGATACCCTTAGCCGTTATTGCGGACGAAGGACGCCAAATCTTTAGTTGCTTGCAACCCTTGTGAGATCGCCGTGAAGGAGATCTTTGACATTGTGTCTGCTTTCACGAATTCCGTGAGAGCTTCTGCAACATCGGCGTCTCGATAGGTTGAAAGAGCTCCCGTCAGGTTCTCAATAGTGGATGCCAAGTTCTTTTGAGTTGCATCCATCTGAGATTGTTGAGCACCCAAGGTTGCCAACGAGCTTTTCAAGGTTGTCAGCGCGTTTTCAATGTTCGTCAACGCCGTGTTTGCTGCTGACGTTGTCTTCACGTTATCGCTGCCGATACCGAGAGCGCTTGTCGTTGCAGGGGACAAGGACACGCTGATCGTGTCAGTGGATTTCACGTCAACCTGGAAGCTGAGTGATGTTCCCGTTCCTGCGGCAACCGTAAAGACACCCTGAGGAATGGCTGTTCCAGTTGCATAGCCAGACCCGAAGGTGACGCTTACGCCATTGTCGAACGTGACTGTTGAGCTTGCCGAAGCTGTTGCCGTCCATTGGCGTCCTGCGGTATCGGTTAGATACAGGGTGTCGGTTCCTGCGACTTTCTGCAAAGCAAAGTCACCAGCCGTTGTTTGAGAACCGGCAGAAACACTGCTGATGCCGTTCACACCCGTAAGGGCAGCTGAGTTTGCAAGGATAGAGACTTTTTGAGCGCCTGAGCCTAAGCCGAACAAGGTTTGTAGGCTGGATTCAAACGTTGAGGCGTTTGAAATAGCAGTGACAGCTGTATCATAGTTCACCGCAATTTGGTGAATATTGTTGCTGGTGCTCTTAAGAACCAGAACGCCGTTTGCAGTTGGCGCCTCGGCAATTGCCTTATAAGTCTGACGATTTCCGTCTGCGTTACGCAAGGTGAGGGTAACGTCATAGCTGTTAGCTGCACCGCCGTTGTTAGCTTTAACGGAAACGCTATCGAATGTTCCTGTCACAAACCCGAGTGTTTGGGATGTGCACAAAGTATTCAGGAATCCGTTTGCAACGGCTGTGAGACCTGTCACGGCTTCTGTCTTGGCACCTGCTTCTGTCACGGCTCCGACGGATCCTGTCAAAAGCTGAGTGTTCATCCAGCGAGCGCGTGTTGCGTTATCACCGATTTGCGTGATTAGCTTTTGGAATTCAGCATCAATCAAAGCACGGTTTGAATCGTCCAACGCACCCGACGTTGCCTGTTGAGCAAGTGTCTTCATACGATTGAGCAAGTCAATGTCATTTTGAATAAAACCGGAGGCCAACTGAAGCAAAGCAGCGGCGTTACGTGCGTTGCCATCAGCCGTCTTTAAGACCGAAACGTTACCGGCAAGTGTTGCCGCAACTGCTGCAGATGAGGGATCAGAAGAAGCCTTGTTGAGTCGAGAACCCGTCGAGAGTTGACCAACTGCTTCGGCTACTTTTTCACCATGTTTACGATGTCCGAGCAAAGCGCTCGAAGCATCGCTGTTTGTTAGACCAGTTACTGACATTTTTATTTTCCTTTCGCTTCCTGCGTTAAACAAAGCGCCATCCTGGCGCACACTCCGGATCTTTTAGGAAGAAAGACCCGCTCTAGGAATGATGCAGGATGCGTGCCAATTCTTCCGAGTTAAGAGAGTTTTGATATAAGTCTTTAAAATAGGTTAGAAAAATGGAGGATTTTCAAAAGAAGAACGGATTTTTGGAGGCCACGCCGAGCTGTAGAAAAGTTCTTTTTTGTGACTTCTTCCTCATAGGTCGAGGAAAATTTTTCCCGCTCGACGCCCTCAAGAGACTCGCATTCGTCGTTGACGAGTTCTTTGAGCTGTGGTTATGTAACAGTATTAAAAACAACAAAAACGATGGTTGAGGCACCATGCACAATCCGCTTGAGCAATTTATGATCAAGCCTCTGATCCCCTTGCATATTGCGGGTTATGACATCTCTTTTACAAATTCCTCGCTTTTTATGGTAATTTCAACGACTCTTATTCTGTGGCTTCAAACGGCAAGCGTGAAAAGACAATCCGTTGTGCCGGGAAGACTTCAAGCCTTTTACGAAATGTCTTACGAGTTTATCAACTCAATGGTCAAAGATAATACGGGAGAGGAGGGAAAGAAGTATTTTCCTTTTATTTTTTCTCTTTTTCTTTTTATTGCTGCCGGGAATCTATGGGGAATGGTTCCCGGCTCCTTTACGTTTACGAGCCACTTGGCGGTGAGCGGAACGTTGGCCCTCGTTGTTTTTCTGTTGGTTACGTTTATCGGTTTTTCAAAACACGGCCTCAAATTTTTTAGACTTTTTTATCCCGAAGGGGTTCCTCTCATGGTGGCTCCCATTTTGGTGCCCGTTGAAATCATCGCTTACTTTTTCAGGCCCGTTACCTTAGCTGTGCGACTTTTTGCAAATATGATGGCAGGGCATATCGTCTTGAAATTATTCGGCGGGTTTGCAGCTGCGATTGGGGTCGTTGGTTTTATTGCACCGTTCGGCTTTTTATTATTTTTTACGGCTTTTGAAATTTTTGTGGCCCTCTTGCAAGCCTATATTTTTACGGTGCTCACCTGTATTTATTTACACGATTCAATTCACCTGCATTAAGGTGGTTTGGGTAGAACGAACTTTAATTTGAAGAAAGAAGGAGAAAAATATGGAAGTAGGAGCAGCAAAACTGATCGGCGCAGGGCTTGCAGTCATCGCCTTATTCGGTGTCGGGATGGGCGTCGGTCAAATTTTTTCAAACCTGTTGGCAGCGATCGCCCGCAATCCTTCTGTCAAGAACGAGGTTATGGTCCCTGCTTATATCGGAGCCGCCCTGACGGAAGCGATCGGAATTTTGGCTTTTACGGTTGCTATGATTTTACTGTTCGTGGTGTAAAGAGAGGACATTCTTCTGATGCCTCAACTGCAATTTGAGACGTATGCGTCCCAGATTTTTTGGCTGATCCTTTGCTTTTTGACATTAGTTATCGTATCGGCAAAATATACCCTGCCTCAGCTGGCCGCTCTTTTGAGGCAACGGTGGACGTTGATCGAAGGAACCCGTCTTGAAGCGGATAAGCTGAAAAATGAGGCGGATCAAATTACGGGGCAGGTTGGAGAAGATTTAGCTGCAGCTCGCAAGAAATCTCACGAGGAAATAGTGCGAGTCAGCCGGGAGATCTCTGTCAGGCTTTCGGAGGAAAAGCAACAGGTTGCGCGCAAATCAAAAGATTTCTTTAAAGAGGAAGAATCGCATCTTTATAAAAAGAAAGAGAATGCAATGGGCGGTATCCAATCAATCGCTGAGTCCGTTGCATCCGAACTGGTGCGCAAAATCTTAAAAGATTATACTCATGTCGCAATTGAGGATGTCGTTGCCGAGACTTTAAGTAAAAAGGCGGTGAATGATGTTTGAAGCCTCATTTTTCGTAGGTGCTGCCTTTGTTTTTTTACTGGTTCTCATATATAGGCCTGCATGGCGTTTTTTGCGGGGTGCGCTTGACGACAAAATTTTTAAAATCAAGAGAGATATAGAGGAAGCCGCTTCAGCCAAAGAATTGGCGGCTTCCCTCCTTTCCTCATCGAAGGCGCGTCAAAAAGAATCAGTCCAGCGCATCCAAGAAATTCTTGTGCATGCTGAGGAGGAATTGAATCGCTTAAGGAACGAGTCTGAAAAAGAGCTTGAAACATATAAGTCTCTTGAGGAGCGGCTTTTAAAGGAGAGGATCGATCGTGCGGAAAGAGAAGTTTTCCATGAGATCGAGCAAAAAGCCATAGAAGTTTCGCTTGCCGCTGCTCAAAAAGTTCTTAAAGGATCTGTGGATAAAAACGTTGATCAGAAAGCCATTGAAGCAGCGATTCGACTGATCGAAAAAATTCCTGCTTAGAAAGAACATCTGCATTTTTATGATCTTTAAAACGCCTTGGTTCATGCTTGGAAATATGGCATGAAAGAAGAATGGTCATGGCATTTATAAAGTTGGAGAGCAAGGATTCAGAGCGATGAATGATATGGATATGTTCGTTCCGCTGCGCCTTCACACTGCCTATTCTTTGGCGGAAGGGGCCGTTAAGATCAAGGATTTGGCCGCCCACTGCGCCAAAGAAAAAATACCCGCCATTGCAATGACGGATACGGGCAACCTTTTCGGAGCCATTGAATTTTCAAAGAGCCTTGCGGGGGAAGGCGTTCAACCGATTATCGGGTGTCAGGTGAAAACCGATCTCTTCGAGAACGACCCACGTACGCAGGATCAGCTGCATGTACCGGATCATCTGAAGCCTTATGATACCCTTATTTTGCTCGCCCAAAATGAAGAAGGGTACAAAAATCTGACAAGGCTGATCAGTGAATCCTACCTCAGGCAGGAAGAGACAAAAATGACCTTCATCCCTCTTGAGAGGCTGAAGGTCCATCATGAAGGGCTCATTGCCCTTTCGGGGGGATTGGATGGAGCCATTTCAAGGCTTCTTCTCCAAAACCAAACAGGGGCGGCCGCAGCAATTCTCTCAAACTTCAAGGAATTATTTCAGGATCGCTTTTATCTTGAGATCTCCCGATTCGGTCTTCCTCAGGAACGTCAAATTGAAAAAGCGCTTGTGTCCCTTGCGTATCAGGCGGATGTTCCTCTTGTTGCTACCAACGAGGCTTTCTTTTTGTCGGAAGAGCTTTATGAGGCCCATGATGCACTTTTGTGTATTGCGGAGGGGACTTATGTGGCGGAGCCTAACCGCCGACGCGTCACGAAAAATCATAGACTCAAGTCGGGGGCCGAGATGCGAGCCCTCTTTCACGATCTGTCGGAGGCTTGCGACAATACCTTTATCATTGCCCAACGATGCGCTTTTATGGTTGGGCCCAAGAATCCCATTCTGCCGCCTTTCCCGGGAGAAAGGCCGGAGCCTGAAGAACTCGCTTTCCAAGCAAGAGAAGGCCTTGAAAAGCGCCTTGAAATGCAGGTTTTAGTCGATGTAACCGAAGAGGTAGAAAGAGAAGATCTTCGGAAGGCTTACGAAAACAGACTAGAAGAAGAACTCACAATCATTACAAAGATGGGCTATGCTGGCTATTATTTGATTGTTGCCGACTTTATCAAGTGGGCCAAGGCTCAAAATATTCCGGTTGGTCCCGGACGTGGCTCGGGGGCAGGCTCCCTCGTAGCGTGGTCCTTGACCATCACGGATATTGATCCGATTCGGTGGGGTCTTCTTTTTGAGCGCTTTTTAAACCCCGAGCGCGTTTCCATGCCCGACTTCGATGTGGACTTCTGCCAGGACCGTCGGGATGAAGTTATTGCCTATGTCCGCGATCGGTACGGGGCTGATCGGGTTGCACATATTAGCACTTTCGGAAAGCTCCAAGCACGTGCCGCCGTCCGAGACGTAGGACGGGTTTTAGGGATTCCTTACGGATACGTGGATAAAATTTGCAAAATGATTCCGAATAATCCGGCGAATCCCGTCTCCTTGGAAGAGGCGATTCGTCAGGAACCCGATCTTCGCAAAGCGGCCGAGGATGATGAGCAGATCCGACGTCTTCTCGATATTGCGATGAAGCTTGAGGGATTGTACCGCCATGCCTCAACCCATGCGGCGGGCGTTGTGATCGGAGATCGGCCATTGGAGGAGTTAGTCCCCCTCTATTACGATGGTAAGTCGGCTCTGCCTGCAACCCAATTCAATATGAAAGACGTCGAGACAGTGGGTCTCGTCAAGTTTGACTTCTTAGGGCTTAAAACTCTGACCATCATCCAGAAAACCGTTGATATGGTTCGAGAGGCAGAGGGTCAAGAGATTGATATGTCGCGTATTTCCCTGGATGATCAAAAGACCTTTGAACTCCTTCAGCGCGTGGAAACGATGGGAATTTTCCAGGTGGAGGGTGCAGGGATGCGGGATGTTCTCAAACGTCTCCAGCCGAACCGGTTTGAGGAGATCATCGCGCTTGTCGCTTTATATCGGCCGGGGCCCATGGACGATATTCCCCGTTATCTTGCCTGTAAGCATGGAGAGGAAGCTGTCACTTATGCACACCCTATGCTTGAAGAAATCTTGAAAGAGACCTTCGGTGTGATGGTCTACCAAGAGCAGGTCATGCAGATCGCCCAGAAAATGGCAGGTTATAGCCTGGGAGGAGCCGATCTTCTCAGGCGGGCCATGGGGAAAAAGATCAAAGCGGAAATGGATGCGCAACGGGCCATTTTTATTGAAGGGGCAACGAAAAACGGGGTTGATCAAAAGACGGCCACTGTTGTGTTTGATCAGATGGCCAAGTTTGCGTCCTACGGATTTAACAAGTGTCACTCGGGTCCTTACGGCCTGATTTCCTACCAAACGGCTTATCTGAAAGCAAATTACCCCGTCGAATTCATGGCGGCCACCATGACTTATGATATGAACAATACGGATAAGCTTAGTCTTTATCGCCAGGAAGTAGCTCGGATGGGAATTGACCTGCTTCCTCTCTCTGTCAATCATTCGTTTCCCGAATTTTCCGTTGAGCGGAAAGAAGATGGGGACCTTGCTATTCGCTACGCCTTGGCCGCCATTAAAAACGTGGGAGGAGGTGCCATGGAATCTCTCGTCGAAGAAAGGCGAGAGAGGGGGCCCTATAAAGATATCGTTGATTTTATTTGTCGGCTTGATTCAAAGGTCATTAACAAACGCCTTCTCGAAAGCTTGATTGCAGCAGGTGCCTTTGACGAGCTTCACCCGTCAAGGTCACAGCTTTACGCGTCCGTCGATGTGCTCCTTCAATTTGTGGGGCAGGCGAAAGAAGCACGGACTAGTAAACAGGCGAGTCTTTTCGGCGGCGGGGTGGAGGAGGCACCCCAGGTCAAGTTTGCTTCTTGCTCGCCATGGACGCGGCTTACTCAGTTGCAACGCGAATTTGAAGCCGTAGGTTTTTATCTCTCGTCTCACCCTTTGGAGACTTACGGAGAGAAACTCAAGCAATTAAATCTAATGCCCTCGACTCGGATAGAAGAGCACATTGCTCGCGAGGATGGAGTGACTTTTTCTGTGGCCGGTGTTGTGATCGGAAAAAAAGAACGTCTTAGTAAAAACGGCAATAGATTTGCGTTTGTGACGTTTTCGGATCCGCAAGGCATTTATGAGGTAACGATCTTTTCAGAACTGTACAATCCGAATCGGGAAAAACTTGAGGCGGGGCAGAACTTTTTTATGCGTCTTTCGGGCCGGATGGAAGGAGAAAGTTTACGCCTCACGGTTCAGGAGATTCAACCGCTGGAAGAGACGCTCTCCCGATTTTCCTCAGCCGTTCAAATTAACATTGAGGAGCAAGGCTCATTTGAAAAACTTAAAACGTTGCTTCAGTCGGCGGGACCGGGATCGGATACGATACAGCTTATCCTTCAAACGCAAGGTCGTTTGATTCATTTTAAATTGCCGGAGAAATATGCTCTCACTCCTGATATTCGGGAAAGTGTGGAGCGTTTGCCCGGAATTAGGATGCGGGATTAGTCATAACTCTGGTTCGAGTCCAACCCAATGTTTATACCGTGGCAACTGCGACCCTCTTTGTAATGAAAATTCCTTAATTCGAAATGCCGGTAATCATAGAAGGTGGAGTTTAACAAAAACCTGTCCTTGCTATCTCGTCGGAAGGTCGCACAAATTTCAAAGGATGTTTTCCCTGTTGCTTTGTAATGGTAGGGGGCTTTTACAACGAGATCAAGGGCTTTTCCCTTGTTAAGTCCCACCTCAAGGAGATCGTTGAGATTGGTAGGCAAAGCTTTCTTCTTTGAATAATAATTTCGAATGGTGTTGATCAGGTCACTGATCTGATCAAGTTGGCGAGAGTCTTCTCTCAATTGTTTCATGACATGAGGTGGGGCCATGTAAATCGAAAAGATGACAGAGCTGAACGTTAGGGCCAAAAAACCTAGTGATCGTGGGTTAAAGAGAGGTGATTCGGGCTGAAATCTGCCAGAGAGATTCAAGGCCGCAAAAAGAATGATAAGGGACCCAACACCGAACATCATGAGGGCATGAAGAAGGTCCACGGGCTCTCCGCGTCCCCCAAGATAATGGGAGACAAGATAGTAGAAGTCGTAAGTGACGGAAAGACCTCCCGCCAGCAGAATAAGTCTTAAAATCCAGATTCTGGGCCCTGCGGTGAGCTCAATCGTTTTTTGATCAAAGGCCTTTTTTTCAAGAAAACGGGCGATAAAGAAAAGAACGCCTCCAACCAGCAAAAGAGTGGCTGACTCTCCGAAATTCAAATTAAAGGGAAAACGCCAAAAACGAGACTTTTCAAAGGTAGGATCCGTCATTCCGAAGGTGATTGTCATATTTAGAACTTGTGTAAAGCCATAGTAAAAACACCAAAGCGCTGCTGCATAAACACTGTAAATTAAGAAAGAGAGAGAGTTTCTATGGGGCGAAGAAGTTGCCATGGTTTATCTTCCTGCTGCATGTTATAATATTTTTTAGTATTTCATAAATAAGCGTCATTCGAAAGAGGCCATGAAGATAAACACTTCTTTTCACTCTCCTTGCTTTGATGCGAGGCGAGAGGGGATAACACTCGAATGCCTGATTTTTCACTATACGGCGTGCGATCTCGATCTTTCACTTAAGCTTTTGACGGGGGGCGACCCGTCCCATCAAGTCAGCGCTCATTACCTGATCTCAGAGGCGGGAGATGTTTATCAGTTGGTGGACGAATCAAAAAGGGCATGGCATGCGGGAGTAAGTTCTTGGGAGGGGAAAGAGGACATTAACAGCAGATCGATCGGCATCGAACTTGTCCACCCCGGGCATACTCCTGAAATACGCCCTTTTTCTGAAAAACAGATCGAGGCTCTTATGGAGCTTTCAAAAGAAATTATCACCCGTTATCAGATGAAACCTTTCCGTGTTTTGGGACATTCGGATATCGCCCCTCTGAGAAAAGCGGACCCCGGAGAACTTTTTCCCTGGAAACGGTTGGCGCATGAGGGAATCGGTCTTTATCCCGACGACCCCTTTTTGTCTTCTTCGGGCGCGGCAATCGTGGACTTGCCTCGTGCTTTGACCTCTTACGGGTATCAAACGTCTCGAAATGAGACCGAAGCCGCGCTTATTTTAAAAGCATTCCAAAGACATTTCTGTCCTCGTTCCTTGGAAAAGGGCACCACTCCGGAAACGTCAGCCATCCTCCACAGTCTTTTAGAAAAGAAAAATAGGGGTTATGCTTGAAACGCCGAAGGCAATAAATGAATCGGAAGGGAGATGTCTTGAGGTTGAATTTTAAAAGAATTCTGGGGTTTTTATTAGTCCTGGTCGTAGTGGCGGTCAAGGATATTGTTGCAGCCGAGGTGGGGCTTACCCATATTCAGTTCGGAGATAAAACTCGTCATGGTCGCAACATCGTCATGGAGATCTGGTATCCGTCTTCGACACCTCCCAAAAAAGAAAAAAATCTCAAAAATAGCGGTTTTTGGAAACGCCTTAAAATCGACCGGAATCTACCTTTTCATGAGAGCGAGAGAAAAAAACCATTGATCCTCTTTTCTCATGAACACGCCGGTTCTCGGTTTAGCAGCAGCTGGTTTGGGGAAGGGCTGGCGCGTCGGGGATATATCGTTGTCGCCCTCGATCACTTCGGGGCGACGTACTATAACCCCGTTTTAGAGTACGCCTTAGGCACCCACTGGAATCGTCCGATAGATGTGACGCGCTCTCTAGATTACCTCTTGAAGACGGCTCCTTGGAAGGAGCAGATCGACCCCGCAAGAATTGCTGTTGCGGGGTATGAGGTGGGAAGCCTCAGTGTTTTATGGACGACGGGGTGCGCCCCCGTCTTGGAAAAGCTGCGTGCCGAAAGTGAAGCTTTCGCAGGTATTGCGGCTCAACCCAAATATCTGGCCGAACGGTTAAGGCGTGTGAACTGGGGTCCTGCTGAAAGGAATTTTGAAGATCCTAGGATTTCAGCTGGGATTATCCTGACGCCCCTTTTTTTATCGGCTTTTAATTTGGCATCATCGAAGCCTCTTTTGCTGATCGGGGTAGGAGAGAAAAGTCAGAGTCGCTTTTTTGAAGAGGCGAAAGAAGCTGCAGAAACTTTTAAACACGTGAAGTTGGTCCAGTTTGAGAAGATGCCCATGGAAATTTTTATGAACCGGTGTAGTGAACTCGGGTGTGCCGTGCATCCTCGACTCTGCCGAGATGTGGAGCAGGAAAAGCCAAGGATTCAGAATTTAACCTTAACTCTTTGCGACGAGTTTTTGAAAGAAGTTTGGCCCCCGTCTATTCTCCGCGATGAGTGATGGTAAGACGAATATTTCCTTTGTCGGATGGGATCTCTTTCCCTCCTTTGGCACGCGTCCAATAGGTGAGATCTCCCGAGAACGTTTTTTGGTTTCCCGTACCGATGATTCCTTTTTCCGCAAAGTGAGCTTCATTCAGATAAGTTGTGTTATCGCCCGTGTCCGCATTAATGGTTACGAGCCATTGCCTTAACGACGGGTGATCATCGATGCCGGCGAGAAACTTGCGACCTACCATATAGTTGGGGAGCCTTTTCTTTTGAACGGTTACATGAAGATGTAAGGGCCTTTCCTTACCGTCGATCCTAACGGTATAAATTTCCTCACAAGATTTATGGCAGGAGAGTTGAACCAGTTGGGCTTCGCCATCCGGGGTTGCAATTTCTCCATTCACTTCGAATTTATAGGAAACCCCCTGTGTTGATAAAAAAAGCATATTAATGAAGGTTATAAAGAAATGATTTTTCATAATATTTCCTTTTCTTTTAATTCTTAAGGTCTCTAGTGTATCGATCAAAAGTAAATTTTTCCTTGAACTTTGGCTAAATCTATATTAACCAAATCTACTATTAGCCTTTTTGGGAAGTATGTGAGATTCTATGAAAAAATTATCTGTCATTTTAACGCTGAGTTTTGTTCCGACTTTTTTGTATGCGAGTCAGACTCCTCAAGACATTTCAAGAGTATCGGCGTCAATGGCATCTGACCCTATCTTTTCAGAGGATCCGATCGTTCGGCAGAAAACAGTCCAACAGTTAGAGGGGGCCGTGTTGTCCTATAAAGGAATGTATGAATGGGAGCGTGATAAATCTAGAAAGAAGGATGAAGTTCTTTTGGATCTTCATCGCGAACTTGCAGAAAGAATCAATTCCGAGAGGGAGATGTATGATCAAGCGCACTATATTCTTGAAGAAAATACCCAGCTTAAGCGACTTTCGAATGAAGCATATTATGCATTGGCAGTTGCTCAATTTGAGCTTGATGCAACCCGCAAAGAGCTCGACAATGAAAGATCTTTGCGCAACCACACCTGCACTGAACGTGCAAACGCAAAAAGACGGGTTAAGCGGTTGCAGCAGGTTGGAGAAACTCTGAAAAATCAGGTTCAAGATTATAAACTGAGGTGGGAGGGGGCTGAGGCAGCTCTGACAATCTCTCAAAAAGGAAACCGAGAGAAGGAACAGGAAATCGCGGCCCTTAAGAAACGTCTTGCCGAGCTTGAAGAGACGCAAGGCCAATAAAAGCGTTTAAAGAATCCGGCAGACCTCATCAAACTCAAAGCGGGGTGATCGAGGATAGGCATTTGGGTTGTCCCCGTATCCCAGATTAATGAGGAAGTTGGATTTCCAGGACGTTCCTTCAAAAAAGACCTCATCGACTTGTGTTCTATTGAATCCGGACATGGGCCCGCAATCAAGACCGCATGCACGGGCTGCCAAAATAAAGTAAGCCCCCTGAAGCGTTCCATTTCGAAAGGCCGTTTCCTCGATAAATTTGGGTTTTCCCACAAACCAAGCACGAGCATCCATGTGGGGAAAAAGTTTCGGCAGGTGCTCGTAAAATTCAAGATCAAAAGCAATAATTGCGGTAACGGGAGCCGTCATTGTTTTGTTTACGTTGGCCGGCTCAAGGCACGATTTTAATTTTTCTTTTGCCTCTTTTGATTTCACAAAAACGATTCGCATCGGACAGCTATTTGCACTAGTGGGTCCCATCTTTGCAAGATCATAGATTTTTTGAAGGAGGGCAGGGTCAACATCCTTCTTTTCCCAGGAATAATGGGTACGAGCTTTTGTAAAGAGGATCTCAAGAGCATTTTGGTCGAGAGAGGGC
>CAYUCY010000024.1:0-21256 GCA_964443525.1 uncultured Thiotrichales bacterium | reverse complement strand
GAATGATACGGGGCCCGCTCATCTGGCGGCTGGCGTGGGATGCCCGACGTTGGTTCTCTGGTCGAAAGCCTCGCCTCCTGAGACCTATGCACCGAGGGGAGAAAAGGTGCGTTTTCTCTACAAAGAGGAGTTGAAAAACTTGTCCGTCGAGGACGTCTACTTAAAGGCGATAGATCTTCTTTAAGAGTTTTTCTGCGGAATGGTGGTGATGGTCGGTATCAGTTTGGTCTCCACGATACCGTTATGAAGCAAGAGTGTCCGATCCATTCGACGGGAGAGATCAGGGTTATGAGTTGCGATCAAGGCAGCCATTTTGGAAGATCTTACAAGATCGACCAGCTCTTTAAAGACGACTTCTGCCGTTGCTTCATCCAAGTTCCCCGTGGGCTCGTCGGCCAGAAGGAGTCGCGGGCTGTTCGCAAGGGCTCGTAAAATTGCAACCCGTTGTTGTTCTCCTCCCGATAATTTGGAGGGTCGATGATCCGCTCTTTCCTTCAACCCTAGATCCGTCAGAAGTTTAAAGGCCTTTTCCTTTGCTTCTTTTTCAGATTTTCCCGCGATCAGTTGGGGCAGCATGACGTTTTCAAGGGCCGTAAACTCCGGCAGCAAATGGTGAAATTGGTAAACGAAGCCGATTGTCTCAGACCGCAGTTGCGTTTTTTCGGAATCTTTGAGACTTTCTGCAGAGCGCCCTTGAATTAAAATCTCGCCGCCCGTGGGAGGTTCAAGCAGTCCCGCAATTTGAAGAAGGGTTGACTTACCCGAACCTGAGGGGCCGACGAGGGCCACGATTTCTCCAGCCTCGAGAGAAAGATTAATATCCGAGAGAACGGTGAGGTTGCCTCCGTGCTGAGAAAAAGTACGATTCAGATGCTTGATTTCTAAAACGGGGTTACTCATAGCGAAGGGCCTCTACGGGGTCAAGGCGTGCTGCGCGCCACGCGGGAATAATCGAGGCGAGGAAGACAAGGCCGAGGGCTGTTAGAACAACCGTTGTAACTTCCGTCCAATCGATTTTAGAGGGAAGTTGCGTGAGAAAATAGATTTCGGGATTAAAAAGGTTCGTGCCAGATAGCTTCTCAATAACACGCCTGACGGACTCGATGTTGAGAGCAAAGGTAATGCCGAGAGTGCAGCCGAGAATAATGCCAATGACGCCGATGAGGGAGCCCGAGAGGAAGAAAATACGCAAAATCATTCCTTGCGTTGCTCCCATGGTCCTTAAGATGGCGATATCCCGACCTTTTTCCTTCACCAGCATGATAAGGCTTGAAATAATGTTAAAAGCAGCAACCAGGATAATAAGCGTCAAAATGATAAACATAACGTTTCGCTCGACCTGGAGGGCAGTTGCAAAGCTTTCGTTTGCTTGCTCCCAACTCATGACTTTGGCTAAAGGACCGAGCATTTCCGTTAATTGTCTGGTGGTTGCAGGAACATCGTTCGGTTTATAAAGAAAGATCTCAAGGCCCGTTACGGTTTCGGGCATCCGATAAAATTTTTGAGCGGCCGTCATCGGAATAAAGGCAACCGTACCATCATAATCCTTCATGCCGGCATCAAAAATGCCTGTTATCTTAAAGACCCGGACGCGTGGGACCGTCCCAAAAGGAGTAGCACTGCCCTCAGGAGAGACGATCTTGATGAGATCTCCCGGAAGCGTGTTTAGCTTTTCAGCCATTCTTCGACCAATGACAATCGAATCTTCATCAGAGAAGGAATCAAGGGTTCCCATATAAAGATTATCGGCAATCAACTTACGGGCTTTTAAATCCTCTGTTCGAATGCCGTGAACGAGAACACCCAAAGCGCGCCCTTGAGCCATGATCATAGATTGCTGCTCAACGACGGGCGTGACGCTTTTTACCTGTCTTAAGCTTTTAATGCGGTCTGCAACCTGATCATAGTTTTGGAGTCCTCCGAACTGGAGGCCGTAGATACCGATATGGCCATTAAAGCCGAGAATACGATTAAAGAGGTCCTCGCGAAAGCCATTCATGACGGACATGACGATGATCAGAGTCGCCACGCCCAGCATAATCCCTAAAAAAGAAAACCCGGCAATGACCGAGATGAAGCCCTCTTTTTTGCTGGGCTTTAGGTAGCGAAGGGCTATTTTTGAGACAACCGTATTCATCAGGCTGCCAGTTTTGAAGTGAGTTGATTCATGGCGGATTCAAGAGAAACCTCTTGCATCTCGCCCGTTGCACGGCATTTAACCTCAACGATTCCACGCTCAAGACCTTTGGGCCCGACACGCATTTGCCAGGGAAGCCCGATCAAATCCATGTTGGCGAACTTGACACCGGGGCGTTCCTCTCGATCATCGAAGAGAACGGAAATGCCGTTGGATTGAAGACGATGATAAATATCTTCCGTGGTTTTTTGAGTTTTTTCATCATCCGAATTGATGCGGATGAGACCGACTTTAAAGGGCGCGATGGAGTCTGGCCAGAGAATGCCGTTCTCATCGTGGTTGGCCTCGATAATCGCGCCGACCAACCGGGAAACGCCGATACCGTAGCTTCCCATATGGATGAAGGAACTCTCTCCCCCCTTATTTGTAATGGTGGCATTGAAAGCTTCGGAATATTTCGTGCCGAAATAAAAGATATGGCCGACTTCAATGCCGCGTGCTTGTTTGAGTCTTTCGCGGGGGACAGGGCAATTCTCGGGGTCGTGGAGGCCTTCCTCCGCCGCATAAAGCCTCATCAATCGATCCGTGTCAATGCCGCCCTTTGCTTGGATTAAGGCGTCAAGATCTTGATCGTAATAGATAAGGCTTTCTCCCGTTGAGGCTAAGACATGAAATTCCTGACTAAGATCACCGCCGATTGCACCCGACTCGGCCTTTACGGGAATCGCGGTCAACCCCATGCGTGCAAAGGTTTTGATATAAGCCTCCAGCATCTTTCTGTAAGAGGCAAGAGCACCCTCATAATCCAAGTCAAAGGAATAACAATCTTTCATATAAAACTCGCGCCCGCGCATCACGCCGAAGCGGGGGCGGATCTCATCTCGGAACTTCCATTGAATTTGATAGAGCATTTGTGGAAGATCCCGATAACTTTTAATGTGACGTCTTGCAATATCCGTCATCAGCTCTTCAGCCGTCGGCGTATACAGCATCTCGCGATCATGCCGATCTTTGAATCTTAGCATTTCTTGACCATAAGCATCATACCGGCCACTTTCCTTCCAGAGGTCTGCTGATTGAAGAGTCGGCAGGAGAACCTCCAAAGCGCCCGCCCGATTTTGTTCTTCTCGCACGATTTGCTCGATGTTCTTTAAAACGGCCAGACCCAAGGGCAGCCAGGAATAAATGCCTTGAGAAGTCTGGTACATCATTCCGGCCCTCAACATTAATCTGTGGGAGATGATTTGGGCATCTGCAGGGGTTTCTTTTAAGGTGGGCAGGAAATAGCGTGAAAGACGCATCTGAAATCTCCGGAGGAATTAGTTTTTTGAATTAACCTCAGGGCATAATGACAGTAGATGCCGAGAAAATCCAGTGTCTAGATTGCGCCGGGATTCTTTTTATTTATCGAAATTCAGCCTTCAAAGAGATTCGAGCCGTTAAGGAATTGATAATAAATCGCTCCTACCATGATTCATAGGTCATCGAGGGAGGGAGTGTCATGTTCTCTAAGGTGGGTTCCAAAGTCCTTGGTCTTTTGTATGCCTTTTTTTTAGTTTGTGCTCTTTCTGAAAAACTCACAGCAAGCAATATGACAAAAGAAGAGATTTCTTCAAATACATTGGCTACCGTTCCCCAAGACCTTCAAATTTATATCCTGTACGGTTTGGAGCAACCAGATCTTCTTAGAGTAGGTCAGGTTTGTAAATCATTGCGAGAGGCAAGCGGAATCATCTGGAAAAACAGGATCTTAGAACTTTCTGAGAGAAGACTCTCGGCAAAAGCGCTCCTTATGCCTTTAGGGGAAGATAGATATAGAAAAATCAGGCTCAGCAGGTGTTCTCTGAATGATTGGCACGTCTCTTTGTTTCAGTTCAATCACGAGATCTCGGTATTGGATTTATCTTTGAACTCGATTGGTGTGAAGTCCATTCATAACATTGTTACAACGCTCAAAAATCTTAAAATACTCAGCCTCATCGGACTGAAAATAGGGAGAGATAGTATCTCGGAGCTTGCTTCTCTTACGACGCTTAAAAAACTCTATCTCGGGAATAATTGCCTCAGTGCTCAGGATATCAAACCTCTGGGAGCGCTCACGGGCCTTGAAATACTTGATTTGTGGAAGAATGATATCGGAGACGAAGGGCTTCAAACAATCTCATTGATGCGAGGCTTAAAGGTTCTTTATTTGGGATTCAACGGAATTGAAGGAGCAGGTCTGATTCATCTGTCTTCTCTTCAAGACCTGACAGAACTATTCGTCGGGAAAAATAAAATCGGAGATGAAGGAATTAAAAACCTTCCGTGCCTGCCTCAGTTGAGGGTCTTGTCCGCTTGGGGTAATACGATTCGGGATCAAGGATGCAGCGGGATCAGTATGATCATCAGCCTGACCTCCTTAAACTTATCCTTAAATGAAGTTACGACTAAAGGATTTCAGAGCCTTACTTCTCTTTTCGAGCTTAGGGACCTCAACTTATCCCATAATAACATTAAGGGGTCGGAAGATTTAGACCTTTCGAACTTTAAAGTACTCACCTGCCTTGATCTTTCCGATAATCATTTATTACCTCCTCTTTCCCAGTCTTTTACAACGCTTACAAGTTTGAAGTCCCTCAATCTTAGACGTAATCCTGTGGCTGAATCAAATGACCTTGCTCTTTTATCAGCCCTTCCGGGTCTCGTCTCGATAAGGTTGAGATAACCTTCTCTTTTATCAATCCATCTCCCGTCGTTTTGACACTTTTAAGGATGTAATTTTTTGTTACAAACGAAATGTTGGCTTTTTCTTTGCTTTTGTGGCATTTTGAGCGTCGAAAAGAAGCTTTGAGCTTTGGATTATTAGGTCTATAAAGAAAGTAAGGACATGAGTGCTACCTCTTCTCTGAATGTTATTATTTTAGCGGCCGGACAAGGGACGCGGATGCTTTCTCAAAAACCGAAGGTTTTACATGAGGTTGCAAGTCTTTCAATGGTGGGACACGTGCTTCGGGCCGTTCAAGCCCTGAACCCTTCCAGAATTTATGTGGTTCTTTCTCCCACCATGGATGAAGTTAAAGATGAAGTACTTCGTCTAGCACCTTCTGCTCGTGTCGTTTTTCAACACGAGCAGAAAGGGACTGCTCACGCGGTGTTAATGGCGCAAGAGGCTTTTTCAGATGAGGGGAAAACTCTGATTTTATGCGGGGACACACCTTTGATAACGTCCGAAACGTTAAAACACTTTTTAGAGACAGCCGGCTCGTGTCAGGCTGTAAGTGTTTTAGGGATGGAGGTCTTTAAACCGAATTCCTACGGCAGACTTATTTTAGACGGGAAGGACGTTTTGCAGCAGATCGTCGAAACAAAGGATGCCTCGGAAGAAGAGAAAAAAGGGACTCTTTGTAATTCAGGAGTCATTTTTCTGCAAAATAAGGAGGCTCTGAACCTTTTAAACCGAGTCGGGAAATCGCCCGTGACAGGAGAGTTTTATCTTCCGGAGATCGTGCGAATCGCCTACGAGCTCGGTTTCAGTCCCGCCTATTCCGCTGCTTCGAACGCCTTGGAATTTAAAGGGGTTAATACAAGGGCTGAGCTCGCGCAGTCAGAAGAACTCATGCAAGCAAGACTGAAGAAGAAGGCTATGGAGAAGGGGGTAACGTTTTTGGATCCGGCCTCCGTGTACCTTTCTTATGACACGGTGTTAGGGAGGGATACGATTGTAGAGCCTCATGTTTTTTTCGGTCCTCAAGTAACCGTAGGGGAGGGCGTCCAAATCAAAGCTTTCAGTCATCTGGAAGGCAACAAGATCGGCGACCGTTCCATTATAGGTCCTTTCGCCAGACTACGTCCCGGGACGATTTTAGAAGAAGCTGTTCGGATTGGAAACTTCGTTGAGACGAAAAAAACCCATTTAAAGAAAGGGGCAAAGGCAAATCATCTTTCTTATCTCGGAGACGCGACAATCGGAGAGAAAGCTAATATCGGAGCTGGAACGATCACGTGTAATTATGATGGCTATAACAAATGGGAGACAACAATTGGGTCTGATGTTTTTATCGGCTCTAATACGGCTTTGGTGGCGCCCGTTGTAATCGGAGAAGGAGCAATTATCGGCGCCGGGAGTACCATTACTAAAGATGTTATGGCTCAGAGCCTAAGTATTGCCCGTGGCAGGCAAGTTGATATAGAAAATGGCGCTTTGAAGCTTAAAGTAAAATTTCAAAAAAATAAGGATAAGGTAGCGTAAATGTGTGGCATTGTTGGAATTCTTAGCCGAAAACAAAAAGATGTCGTGCCTGGTCTTGTAGAAGGCTTGAGACGTCTTGAATATCGAGGATATGACTCGGCCGGGGTTGCGACCCTCTCAAAGGGGGAGATTCAAGTCGTTCGAGCGGTTGGAAAAATCGTCAACTTAGAAGCAAAGCTTAAGGAACCCTCCATTGAAGGATCAATCGGTATTGCGCATACCAGGTGGGCGACGCACGGCGTGCCGACCGAAAAAAATGCTCATCCTCACGTAACAGAACACGTCGCAGTCGTTCACAACGGAATTATCGAAAACTATCAGGCTCTTAAGGCAGAACTCGAAGAGGAAGGATATTCTTTTCAAAGCGAGACAGATACGGAAGTCATCGCTCATCTGATGTCCCAAGTCCTTCAGGAAGGACTTTCTCCGAAGGAGGCTTTTCAAAAGATGCTCAAAAGACTTGAGGGAGCTTATGCTTTAGCTATTCTGATTAAGGGGAATGAAAACCTTTTGTTGGGTGCTCGGAAAGGTTCGCCTCTTGCCGTCGGCTATGGAGAGGACGAGCTTTATTTAGGATCGGATGCACTTGCTCTCGGACATTTAACGAGACGTCTCAGTTATTTAGAGGAAGGGGACTGGGTTTTACTCGAAGGAAAGAAAGCTACTTTTTATGACGTCTCTGGAAATCAAGTCTCTCGCCCTGAAACCCTGAGTCCCATTGAAGAAGATGCGGCCTCAAAAGGAGACTACCCCCATTATATGCTTAAAGAAATGCATGAACAGCCGTCCGTAGTTCGTCGCATTCTCTCCAAATACTTGAATGAGGATCATACATCAGTTATCTTAGGTCCTCTGCCTTTTGCCCTTCAAAATGTTTCGCGTCTTACAATCGTTGCGTGCGGGACTGCTTTTTATGCGGGCCTTGTCGCTCGATACTGGTTTGAGGCTTTAGCAGGTGTGCCCGTCGACTTGGATATTGCTTCCGAATTCAGGTATCGGCAACCCCCCCTTGATCCGAACGGCGTTGCCGTCTTTATCTCCCAATCGGGAGAAACGGCTGATACTCTGGCGGCCTTTGACTATGCAAAGTCCCAAGGGGTGAAAACCATCGGAATCGTGAATGTAGAGCAAAGTTCGTTGGCACGCGGGGTTGACGTTCCTCTTATGACGTTGGCAGGAGCTGAGATCGGTGTTGCCTCGACAAAAGCGTTTACAGCTCAACTGACGGTTCTTGCATGTCTTTCGCTCGCTCTTGGGAGGACTAAAGGAAAAATGGATGATAAGACCCTCGCTCGACATTGTGCGGATCTGTCGCAAAGCCCGAGGCTTATCGAAAAGGCTTTAGGTACTTATAAACTGATTGAAAGTGCCGCCTTACACATGAAGGACGCCCGGAGCATTCTTTATATTGGGCGCGGTCAAAATTATGCTCTTGCCATGGAAGGGGCTTTGAAGCTCAAGGAAATTTCCTACATTCATGCGGAAGGATACGCAGCGGGCGAGCTTAAACACGGCCCGATCGCCCTAGTGGATGAAGAGGTGCCCATCATTGTATTGGCTCCGTCTGACATGCACTTTGAGAAAACTCTTTCGAATGTTCAGGAGGTTGCAGCGCGTAAAGGGCGCATTTATACCTTCTCGGATCAACCGGGATGCTCTCGGTTGGACGGTCCATCGCAGGCTTGTTTCGTGATGCCCGAGGTTTCCTTTATGAACAGTGCCTTGGTCTATGCGGTGCCTGTTCAGCTTCTGGCCTACACGATTGCCGTTGCTCGCGGGACAGATGTGGATCAGCCAAGAAATCTTGCAAAATCGGTTACAGTCGAATAAAGGCTCTTTTTTTCTTTTAAAGGATATAAAAAACCCCGTTTTTGCGGGGTTTTTTAGGATCGGTTTTTGAAGAAAATTATTCTTCGGAAGGCACTTCCTCTTCTTCAGCCTTCGGTGTTTTTGCGGCCTTTGGTGCCTCAGGACGGACCTCTTCCTTTTCACCGCGAGCGAGCTTTCCTTCCGCTTGAAGTTTTGCTTCTTCTTCGGAAAGGGCTACATTGACTGTAATCCATTCGGCCACCTCGGGATGCAAAGCGATTCGAACCTTATGAAGTCCGAGTTCTTTGATAGGTTGATCGAGGAGCACTTGAGTTCGATTGATGGTAAAACCTTCTTTTGTCACTTGTTCGGCCACGTCCTGAGGGCGGATCGATCCATAGAGGTGTCCGCTTTCACCGGCGGCACGAATGATGACGATGCTGAGGCCGTTCATTTTTGCGGCGACTTTTTCCGCGTCCTGTTTATGCTTCAGATTCTCGGCTTCAAGCTGCGCGCGTTTAGCTTCAAATTCTGCAAGATTCTCTTTAGAAGCACGGACCGCATATCCTTTCGGCAACAAAAAGTTACGGGCAAAGCCGGGCTTAACGGCAACAACGTCACCCATTTGGCCGAGTTTTTCAACACGACGGAGTAAAATAATTTGCATCAGTTTTGTCTCCTTACTGATTTTTTAGACGCTCACGCAAGCGGAGCCAAGGTTCAAAAATCCCAATTGCGATCACAATTACCACAAGTCCGATCAGGAGTGCCAGAACAAAATACATGATCCATAAAAAGAGTTTGTTCTCTCCCGCGCGCCTTGCAAAGGCGTGGAGAACGCTGAGTCCTTCAAAGAAAAAGCCGACCAGAGTAAGATAAAAAAGATTGAGACAAAGCAGACCTGCCCAGTGCTCGCTGAAGGCAAAGCCGAAGAGAGCGCTGGCGACGGACGTATACCAAAGCCACCAAGGAAAAAGAATCTCCTGCATCTTGGGCGAAGGGCGGAGATTTTGTCCCATTTTGGCCAGAATCGCCTGGGCCAGGATTGCGTTTAAGGTGGTCACCAAAAAGAAGCTGACACCGATCAGCGCAGGCGCATACGTTTTGAAAAAGACGGCAAAGGCCTTGATGGCAAGCTCTTGTTCGGGGGAGTCGGCGGGACCGATGAGCAAACCGAAAGCCTCACTGACCCTGTCGAATAACTCGAGGCCGTAGATCAAATAGGCGGTGATCCCGGATACGCCGATGGCATAAAGCAGCAGGTTCGACAAAATACGACCGGGCGGGTACCAGTATACCGTTTTGTTCTGCTTTACATACTTGAGCGCAAAAAACAGGATAAGAAGGGCCGGCAGCCCGTTCAGAAAAAGAAAAGAGACAAGGCTGTGAAGGCCCGTTCCGCCGATTAAAAGAATGACGGAGGCCGTAAGGGTTGCGATAACCCCGTCCCGGAAGCCGATGCCGAGTCCCACGTAAAGAAGGGGCAATTGAACGAGGTTGCTATATAAGATACTGAAAGGAAGGAGAAAAGGGGCCGAAATCAGGAGGAGGGCGCTGAGCCCTCCTGCAAGAATCGGTTTAACGGGGACTTGGGAAAAAGACATGGTCTTCTCTCCCGGTCCCGATTTAAGAGGCTGCGTAGGGCAGCAAAGCCAGAAAGCGGGCACGCTTAACAGCCTGCGCGATTTCCCGTTGATGGTCGGAGGAGACGCCCGTAATGCGTCTCGGGATCAAGCGACCACGCTCGGAGACGAACTTTTGCAAAAGCCGAACATCTTTATAATCAATTTTTGGTGCATTCGGAGAGCAGAAAAGACAGCCTTTCCGACGCTTGAAAAAAGTCTTCTTTCCGCGACCTTTTGTGTTTTCCGTAGATTCTGACATGATCATTTCCTCTTTTATACTTATACTTCGGACTCGGTTTCTTCGGCGGCATCCGTCTCGTCGGCGCCGTCAAAATCATCGCTCACTTCATCGCTGTCTCGGGACGTGGATTCCTCCCGTTGATAACGAGTGGATTTGAAGAGAGCGGAGGGGCCCTTTTCAAGTTCGTCCACGCGAAGGGTCATAAAGCGCAAGAGATCCTCATTGAGACCCATCACGCGCTCCATTTCTTTAACGGCGGCGGCAGGAGCCGTGATGTTCATGACGACGTAGTGACCGCGACGGTTTTTCTTGATGAGGTAGGTCAAATTGCGAACACCGCAGTATTCGGCTTTGCCGACTTGACCGCCGTTGTCGCGGATGATGTTTGAAAAGCGCTCGGCCAGGGCTTCTACCTGATTGGGGGCCAGGTCCTGACGCGCCACAAAGACGTTTTCATAAAGGTTCATAAGTTATACTCCTTATGGATAGGGGTTGATTTTCTCAACATAGCCGACACTTCGGCAAGGAGAGTACACCCCTTTCTACACGTCTTGCTCATCGATTGCAACAAAAAGCGGGAAATATGCTTTAAGGATGGGGTGTGATAGCGATGATGGTAATCTCGCCTGTTGAAGGACCATAGTGCCAAAAAATTCTATAGGCTTGAGGCGTCTTATTTTCAGCATAGGCTTCAAATACCTTAAGGCCGAATTGACGGGTGAGAGAGTCATATTCGTGGGTGTGCAAACTGGGGTGCCTCGGGTTCGTTTCAAGGTAGGCGAGTGTTTTTTTGACAGCTTTCAGGCGTTTAGCCTTGCTGGGTGAGGCCTCCAATTCATCAAGATTAGAGGAAGCCTCTTCCGTAAAAAGCAGTCTGAACGACATGAGGGTGCTCAGTCTTCAAGATAGGACGAAAAGCTTCCCTTGGAGGAAGTTTTCTTTTGAGAGGATTCCAAAAGGCCGCGCTTAACCCGATCGAGGGCTTCCTTGTTTTTAAAAAGCCATTGTTCGGAGAGAGGAATTTCTGCCAAGGGCGTCAGGGTAATTTCCTTGGTTGATTCATCAAAGTGCACGCGATAGCCGCTCACTCCTTTCCTAAGGCGTCCTAATGTGATGCGTCCTTTCGAATCGGGGCGTAAAATTTTGTCGAGTTCCATGATGGCATCTTCCTATTTTCTATGGTTTCAGGATACCACAAAGTGGGAATTTTCTCAAGTGGGAAATAAGTGATTCCCCCTGTCCTGAGCGTAGGTACTAAGATGATAGTTAAATTATTGAATTAAATGTTAAAAATATTAATTATTGATAGAATTATTTTGTATAAATTATAATTTAATTATTGGAGGCATTTATGAATTCTAATTATTTAAATAATACACCCATTATTGATCCTGAAAGATTTTTGGATTATATCAACGAATGCCAAATTAAGAACATTTTGATTGGAAATGGTTTTTGTTTATCGCACCCAGTTCTTAAACTTGCCTTTAAATGGGATACGAGCGATGCTTTTCAAGAGGCTTTAAAATTTGAAAAAAGAAAAACGGACTGTCCTGAGACAGACTTGGGAAAAATTAGGAGAGCTTTGTTAGAGAAAATTCTGAGATACTATATCTCAAACTTGGCGAAATCCTTAGGACTTGACCAAAACACCTGCTCATTGCCTGAATTATATCAAATCTATAAGTACATTAAGTGCAATCGCCTGCTTTTTTCTGCTCCTATTTCCTCAATCTGCAATATATTTACACTCAATTATGATCCTATTTTCTATTTTGAATTTTTAAAAAATTCTGAAAAAACTGGGAAAAAGTTTATATTTGATGGATTTATAGCTAGCAATGATCCGGGATTAGATGATTGTCTATCTCAACATTATCAAGGAGTATCTCCCAATAATGATTTTTTGAAGCAAAAATATGTTACGTGTAAGCTAGAAAATAGCAACCAAACAAAGCTTCTCTATCTTCATGGTTCTTGGTTTATTCAAGCTCAGCGGAGTGTAGCAGATCCAATGATTCGCAAGCTCAGTTTTGGTTCGAAGAGTCCGGGAACAATTGATTCAATTTTTTCTGGTGAAGGGTTGCCCCATGTAATCTTGGAGGATAGGCCACACGTCAAAAAAGCTCTTTTAGAGAAAGAAGATAATCCGTATCTCAACTACTGTTATTCTCAGTTGAAGAAAATCGAAGGGAGTCTACTCATCTTTGGGTGTTCTTTTAACAAGGATGATCATATCGTCCAAGCTATTGCTAAGAATCTTAAAGAGGGTAACCTTAAGACGGTTCATATTTGTTACCTCAATGAGTCTGACAAAGAAAGCATTCAAAAAAAATTTAGCAAGGTTGAAAATAAAATAATTTGGGTACAGGTTTCAGAAAACGTCATTTGGCAAGAGGTAAATCTCCCAACGAATTTTGAATCGTCTGGAAATCAACTTCCTTTTTAAATTATCTTTCGGCAAGGAGGTATCTCCTCTCCCACACAAAAAAATCTCACCTCTTCTCACGAACAGAAATTTTCAACGGGAGGATTTTGTGATACAAGGGGAGGGAAGTTTTTGAACGTAGGGTTTTTTAAATGAAGATTATTCTTGAACGCAGCCACTTTTTAAAGGCGCTGGGCCATGCTCAGGCAATTGTTGAGAAGCGAACGACCGTGCCCATTTTGTCCCATGTCTTGTTAGAGGGGGAGGGATCGTCTTTGCGTTTGTCCGCAACCGACCTTGAAATTGCTCTCGTCGAATCGATTCCGGCTCGAGTCGAGACGCCCGGTTCTGCAACCGTCTCAGCTCATATTTTACACAGTATTGTTCGAAAACTGCCGGACGGGGTTGAGATTTCCCTTGAGCTCACCAGCAAAGGGTCTCAAATGGTGGTCAGTGCCGGCAAGTCTGTCTTTACCCTTTCCTGCCTGCCGCCTGAGGATTTCCCGGCGATCCATGCCAAGGAATTGCCTTATCAATTTGCGGTTCCTGCCAAAACACTTCACCGGATGTTGAATCGAACGGGCTTTGCCATGTCGACAGAGGAGACGCGCTATTACCTGAACGGCATTTATTTCCACCCTTACGAGGGAGTTGAGCTCAGAGCTGTTGCAACCGACGGGCATCGCCTCGCGCGCATGAGCGTGCCGCTTCCTCAAGGGACGCCTCAATTCCCGGGTGTGATTTTGTCCCGTAAGACGGTCAACGAGGTCCAGGGGCTTTTGCTGGATTCGGATCAAGACGTAAAGATTGCCCTTTCCGAAACCCAAGTGAGCTTTACCTTTCCGGATGTGTTTCTGACCTCCCGTTTGATCGACGGGACATTTCCCGACTACGAACGGGTAATCCCGACGGGAAATGAAAAGCGCCTGACGTTGGATATGGAGGGTTTCTCTAAATCCGTCGAGCGCGTCTCAACGGTTGCTGCCGAGAAAACGCGCGGCATCAAGGTCTCTCTCAAAGACGGGAAGCTTGTTTTGTCGGTTGCAAGTTCCGAGATTGGAAGCGCCGTTGAAGAGATGGACGTGGAGTACGCGGGCGAGCCTCTTGAAATTGGATTTAATGCAGCTTATGTGGCTGATCTTGCCTCCCAAATGAAAGGCGGCGTGGCCGAATTTGCGATGGCGGATCCTGCAACGGCCGTTGTCATTAAAGATCAGCAAGATCAGGATGCACTCTTTTTGCTCATGCCGATGCGTGTGTAGGATTCAGCGGATCGAATGGGGACCCTTGCACACAGCCTTGCGATCTCCGAGCCTCAAACCGCTTCTTTTTTCGTGAAGGCGTTAACGTTGACACGTTTTCGGTCTTATGCGTATCAACGCCTCGTCTGTGATGCGCGTCCCGTGGTTCTCACGGGCCCCAACGGGGCCGGCAAGACAAACGTCCTTGAGTCCCTTTCTTTTCTCTCACCCGGTCGAGGATTGCGGGGGGTTAAGCTTTCGGATGTAACACACCAAAATTTCTCCAGACCTCAAGAGGCTTCCCAACCTTGGGGGGTTCACGCCTTATTATCGGCGGAAGAGCTGCCTCTTGAGATCGGCACAGCCCTTGACGTGTCAGACGGTCTCGAGCGGCGGGTCGTTTCGGTCAACGGCGAGGTGATCAGGCCGCAGACGCGCTTGAGTGAACACTTAAGCGTGGTGTGGCTTACGCCCGTCATGGACAGGCTCTTTCACGAGGGAGCGCCGACGCGCCGACGCTTTTTGGATCGCCTTGTCTACGGGCTCTTCAAGGATCACGCGAGCCGTGTCAATCGATATGAGCAGGCCATGCGAGAGAGAACGCGTCTTTTGAAAATGGGGGGTACTGATCGCACGTGGGTCGCCGCCCTTGAACACCGAATGGCAGAGGAGGGAAGTGCCATTTCTGCTGCTCGCCTGGATTTTGTAGGGCGGTTGAACGGGTTGCGGTCCAGAGGATTGTCGAGGTTCCCTTCCCCTTACCTCGAGGTGGCGGGGGATTTAGAAGGATGGCTTTCGGAAGGACCTGCGTTAGAAGCTGAGGAACGCTTTATGAAGGCCCTTGAAGAAACCAGACGACGGGACGGGGAGGTGGGTGGTGCTTCAATCGGTCCCCACAAATCCGATCTCCGGATTTATTTTAACGACAAAGAGCGTGGAGCCGAGTATTGTTCAACAGGTGAGCAAAAGGCTCTTCTTCTATCCTTGATTATGGCAGCAGCCCGCCTTCACGGACGGGACGGGGTGGGGACACCTCTTCTTTTGCTCGATGAAGTCGTCGCCCACCTTGACGAGGGGCGCAGGGCTTCTCTCTTTGAAGAAATTTTAACCCTGAAAATGCAAGCCTGGATGACGGGCACGGATACAGAATTGTTTGATCATTTGGGAGAAAGAGTGCAGCATTTTCAAATAGAAAATGCTATGATCCACCCCGCAAACTACAAGTAAAGAGAGTTGAGGATGACCGAAAGCTTACACCCGAACAACAAAAGCAATGGAGACGACTACAGTGCCGAGTCCATTAAGGTCTTGAAAGGTCTTGATGCGGTTCGCAAACGTCCCGGCATGTATATCGGGGACACGGATGACGGCTCCGGTCTTCACCATATGGTCTACGAAGTCACCGACAATGCCATCGATGAATCTCTGGCAGGCTATTGCGATCGTGTCGAAATTACTTTAAACGCAAATGGATCTGTGACCGTCAATGATAATGGGCGCGGGATTCCTGTAGACATCCATAAGGAAGAAGGCGTGTCGGCTGCACAAGTGATCATGACACAGCTTCATGCCGGCGGTAAGTTTGACCAGAACTCCTATAAGGTTTCGGGGGGACTTCACGGTGTGGGAGTTTCGGTGGTCAATGCCCTCTCGGAAGTTTTGGAGCTGACCATTTGGCGAGACGGGAAAGAGCATTTTATGCGCTTTCGCCACGGGGAGCCCGAAGCCCCTCTCCAAGTGGTTGGAGATGCTCAAGGAAAGCGGGGGACCCAAGTCACCTTTAAACCTTCTAAAGAGACCTTTACAAATACGGACTTTGATTTTGCCCGCCTTGAACATCGTTTCCGAGAATTGGCTTTTCTGAACTCAGGGGTCCGCATCTTTTTGAAGGATCATCGTCAGTCTGACGGGAAGTCCGTCGAACTCCATTATGAAGGCGGTATTTCTGCCTTTGTTCAGTATCTGGATCGCAGCAAGAATGCGTATCATCAGCCTCCCATCTCTTTCTCTGGGGAGTCAGACGGAATTACCGTTGATATTGCCATGGAGTGGACCGACAGCTACCACGAAAATATCCTGTGTTTCACGAATAACATCCCTCAAAGAGATGGGGGGACCCACCTGGCTGGATTTAAGGCTGCCTTGACGCGTGTTATCAACAACTATGCCAATGAGACGGGCATTGCAAAGAAAGAAAAGGTGACGTTGTCGGGAGAAGACAGCCGAGAGGGGCTCACCTGTGTTCTTTCCGTCAAAGTGCCGGATCCGAAATTTTCCTCTCAAACCAAGGATAAGCTGGTTTCCTCCGAAGTACGTCCCGTCGTTGAAAGCTTGACGGGGGATAAGCTGAATCAATGGTTTGAAGAACATCCGAACGAAGCTAAAAAAATTATCTCAAAAGTCGTGGAAGCCGCCATGGCCCGAGAGGCAGCTCGCAAGGCTCGGGAGCTGACCCGTAGGAAGGGCGCTCTTGATATCGCCTCATTGCCTGGGAAACTGGCGGATTGCCAGGAGCGAGACCCGGCTAAGTCCGAGATTTTCCTTGTTGAGGGAGACAGCGCAGGAGGCTCCGCCAAAGGAGGAAGAGACCGCAAATTCCAGGCAATTCTGCCTTTGAAGGGAAAAATCTTGAATGTGGAGCGCGCACGTTTTGACAAGATGCTGAATTCGGCTGAAATCGGTACGCTTATTACGGCGCTCGGCACAGGTATCGGAATAGAAGAGTTTAATCCCGATAAGGTTCGTTACCACAGAATTATTATCATGACAGATGCGGATGTAGACGGATCCCATATCCGAACATTGTTGCTCACATTTTTCTATCGCCAAATGCCTCAACTTATCGAAAAGGGATATCTTTATATTGCACAGCCTCCGCTTTATGGGATCAGGCGCGGCCAGTCGGTTGTCTACCTGAAAAATGAAAAGGCTTTGGAGGATTATCTGATTCGGGCGGGCAGCGAAGGTGCTGTTCTCACCCTCGGCGATAATACGCAAATTGCAGGCGCCGACCTCATGAATCTGGTGACGGAGGCCAGAAAAATCAAGTTCTATCTTACCTCTCTTGCTAATAAGACGGGTGACATTAAACGCCTTGAACAAGCGGCCATCCTTGGAATGATTAATCCTGAAACTTTCACCTCAGCGGGTCGGGATGCGCTTGCAAAAGAATTTGCGGCAAGATTAAATGAAATTGCCGATATAGAGGACGTGGGACAATGGGAAGGGACGGCAACTCAGGAAGGCCTTGAAGTTTTCAGAACCGTCCGGGGTGTTCGGGAAAGCTTTATTTTAAGATCTCAAGACCTTCAAGGAGGAGACGCCTATCAACTAGCCGAATTCTCAAATCACTTCAAAGAGTTTTATCAAAAACCCGGACGGTTCTCTTTCAAAGACAAAGAAGCCGTTATCCGTGGCCCTCTCGACTTGCTTGAGACGATTTTCGAACAAGGGCGAAAGGGGATTACGGTTCAACGCTATAAAGGGCTCGGAGAGATGAATGCTTCCCAATTGTGGGAGACGACTCTCGATCCCGGGGTGCGGACGCTTCTTCAGGTTAAGGTTTCCCATGTCGATTCGGCGGAGGAGATCTTCTCAACACTCATGGGAGATGTGGTTGAACCGCGCCGCGACTTTATTCAGGCAAACGCCTTAAAGGTTGCGAATCTCGATGCTTAAGGGAAGGGTCGTCCTTATTTCTTTAAGTGTCATGATTTTGATGGAGGGAAGTTTTATAGAAAGAGGAGAAGCCATGAAACTCATAAGTTCTGCTTTCGAAGACGGGGGAGAAATTCCTTCTCTCTATACCTGCGACGGGGAGGGTTTGTCGCCGCCGCTTGCGTGGGAAGGAGCTCCTCAAGGAACTAAAAGCTTTGTTCTCATCATGGATGACCCTGATGCTCCTATGGGTACTTGGGATCATTGGATTCTCTTCAATCTTCCTCCTGAAATCACGTCTTTGCCTGAAAATTTAGATCGGATCCCTTCCGGGGCCAAAGGAGGAAAGAACAGCTGGAAGAGAGACGATTACGGAGGACCTTGTCCGCCTGATCGCCGCCATAACTATCATTTTAAGCTTTATGCTCTTGATACGCTTTTATCGTTAGAGGCAGGAGCGTCAAAAACCGAGGTTGAGGTAGCGATGAAAGAATATATCCTGGCCGAGGCCGTTTTAATTGCGTCCTACGATCGCCCTGGAAGATCTTAACCGGGACGACCTTTTTTAACCAGAATCATTTAAGGAAAAAAGACGATGAAACCTTTCAGTTTAAAGCGAATGCTTGTAGTCTGCTTGGGTCTTGCGACCCTTGCGGGATGCGGAAGTCCTCACCACGACCCGAATACCTACGAGCCGCCTTCTCTTCGAGATCGCACCCGCAGTCCTCATGCTCTTTCAACAGGAGACGACTATTCCGTGCGCAGGGCTCAGGATCAAATCACCGAACTCAAGGAGCCTTCCCTGAGACCGATTCGTTAAGGGGCATAAGCCGGATTTCGAAGCTCTTCAGGCAGTCTTTCAAGGGGGTAAACCTTATTTGCGAATTCTGCGTTAACAGGCTTGCGTCCGTTGATTAGTTGCACGCGGGAAGGCTTCGACCCTGATAACATTTTATGGGCCATGGGCCGGGTTTTTCCTGTGATGAGAGCGAGACCGGTACTGAGCGCCTCCCCTTTGGTTTCAAGGAAAAACATAGGATGGAGGCCTTCCACATCGCCGATGCCTTGTCCTATGGCAGCAAGACAGGGATGCTCTTGAGAAAACGCCTCCATGACATTCCCATAAAAAGGTGCCTTGTCGTGAGTAATATTGTCATTGGTTTTTTTGAGGAAGGGCGAGGAGCGAAGCCTCCAAGGACGTCCCCTCATGCGTGAGGAGGCTTGTGAGTCCAGTTTTTTATTCAGGTTTTAAATTATTTATGAATTCGTCAAAGCTGTCGGCAATAAGGGTGAGGTTTTCATAAGTGGGCTCTTCTCCTTCTTCCACCTCTAGCTCATGATCCCAAAAGTAAATCTTTCCTCGGTCGGGATTTTTTACTGCTAACAGTATAAGGTTCCCATATACATCATCAGCTATGGGAAGCATATTTTTTGGAACTCTCTTGCTAGCATATTCCCTATATATCAATAAATTATTATTAAAGTCTTTAACAATTCCAAAAAATCCATCAAGACAAGACCCGTCTTTTTTATTGCGAAAATCAAATATTTTTTCTATTGGTGAGCCCCCATTACTCCTTAGCAGGAATATCCTATAACTTTTCGGTAACTGAAACCCCCAATATTGTTCAACTGCTTGAAGGGTTTCATTGCTCAAATTTCCATATTCAAATTCCATATCCATATTTTCATTCCTCATTATTTAGTACTTTTAAAAATTGCCATGCCACCTGTGTGGCTGACTACTCTATGGATATCTTTTGGCACCAGTAACATTGTTTGCGTATCTTGATGGTGGTGCCATGTGTAATCTTTGGGCCTCTTAGATAGGCCTGCAGCCTTATCAGCAATAGCAAAATCCAGGTTTGTGTTTCCCGTCATTTGAATCCGTACCTTTTTGATAGCATAGCGAGAAAAGTCTGGATGTCCAGTCCCAGTGAAGGGGACACTATGAGGATATTTTCTTCGAAGCTCTTCAGGCAGTCTTTCAAGGGGGTAAACCTTATTTGCGAATTCTGCGTTAACAGGCTTGCGTCCGTTGATTAGTTGCACGCGGGAAGGCTTCGACCCTGATAACATTTTAGGGGCCATGGGCCGGGTTTTTCCTGTGATGAGAGCAAGACCGGTACTGAGCGCCTCCCCCTTGGTTTCAGGAAAAAACGTGGGGTGGAGGCCTTCCACATCGCCGATGCCTTGTGCGATGGCGGCAAGACAGGGATGCTCTTGAGAAAACGCGTCCATGACATCCCCGTAAAAACGTACCTCGTCGTTGTGACTTTGAGCCAGGTCTTTCAACCACCCTTCCCATCCTTTCGTGTCATTCAAGAGGGACTCCGCCAGCCACTCGGCACTCACTTCCTGAATGTTTTTTTAGGAAGAAGAACGGTCGGTACGGGAAGACGGGCTTACGGAGCTCGGTTAAAAAGCCTTTGTAAAACTGTTTTTAAAAGAAGGTCACAGGCAAAGGATGATGCCTGTGTCTCGAAGGGCCTCCGAGACAAGAGAGATGTTTTCTTGGGGAATCCACCAAGACCAAAGATCTTTGCTGAGAGGCTTCAGATCTCCGTGTTGAGGCGAGGATTCAATCCATGTTTTCAAGGATTGGCCGCCGACCTTTTGAGTTAAATGGGCCTCCAATAAAAGATTCAGGGGATAAATTTCTCGGAGATGTCCTGTGTGGTAGCGGCCTTGAGGGTGACCATATTGACGACCCCATTCGGCTATCCTTTCTTCTTCAACAGCCTCCTCTGGAAATTTATCCTCGTCTAATCCCTTAATAACTCCCCAGAAATACCAATCGGGCCCTTTTTCAAATTCCCGTTGATAACAGAAGCCGTAGCGAGGCGAGATGAACGAGATTAGGTCTCTTATATCTTTCTCTAACGTTTCTCGGGTAAAGGGGACAAGATCGTTGTCAAAACATAAAAGAAAACCTAATCGGCCGCCGACTGTTTGAAGACGAATACCAGATGTGAAAATATGATCATTATGATCATTAAACTTAAGAGGATAGGCATCGATAAAAATCGATTTCATACCTTTAAAATCTCTGGCTTCTAAAGCTTTTTGGCAATGCTTATAGGTCTGCTTGCTTCTGCTCTTGATTCCTTCTCCCGTTAAAGAAACGTGGGTAGGAGGATGACCATGGCGCTCAAACCAGTCAACCATATGATAAAACCATCCTTTGAGATCGACGTCTTCCGCCTTAAAATCATAAAAGACGATACAGTTGGCGATGGGGCCTCGTTTATACTCACTTGTATACTCACTTGTCATTTCGAGAACTCTTCTCTTCCGTGACTTTGATCACTTTATTTTTCCCTTGCTTCTCTACGCTAAATTTACTAGCTGCATCATTCATGCGGTCGAAAAGAACATCAACTTTATCCGTCTTAGATGGAACCTCAAATTGATCCACTTTACCATCTTTACGGACGACTGTCACATCGGGACGCGTGTTTGGCGTGATTTGTTCTCCCGTCGCTCTCTTCACGCCGCGGTTCAAAAGTACAACTTCGGTATCCCCCTTTTTAGCCTCTTTGATCGCGGTTCGATAAGAGCGAAGAGCATGACCGTCAGTGCTTGTCTTTTGAGCTCTTCCCACAATCTTTCCTTTCCATTCTTGACCCGAACGGACGGTCCAAGGTTGCTCGCCCTTTTTCACCTTTACACGAAATTGTGTAAGGCCTTTGGAGGCTTGTTTGTCAACGGCTTTCAGGGGATGAAAAGGCGGGGTAGAATCGCCGACCCTTCCTTCACCCGATAGAAGAGGCCTTGCTGATTTTTTCGACACCACTAATGGCCTGCTGCTTCCCTTGTGGGTTTTTCCTGCGATGAGAGCAAGACCGGTACTGAGCGCCTCCCCCTTGGTTTCAGGAAAAAACGTG
>CAYUCY010000023.1:10420-21260 GCA_964443525.1 uncultured Thiotrichales bacterium | reverse complement strand
CAAGCGATGGTGACGAGGCCTGCCCCTGCCCTTCTAGCTGCAAGAGCTGCGAGTTGGGTTGCTCCTGTGAACTCTTCACCGCCGAAGAGAAGAGCATGTCCCCGATGATACTTGTGATCCAAAGGTCCCGGGATCGGAAAATCATCAAACCATAATTCGGGGTGATTGACAAAAATCGTCGGGTTTTGAGCTTTCCCGAGACCAATGTCTTTAAGGATCACCTCTCCGCAAGACAATTTGCCGGGATAAAGAAGATGTCCCGGTTTTCTATAGTTAAATGTAACGGTGATCTTTGCATGAAGGGAAGCACCTCGAACTTTACCTGTGTCGCTGTCTATTCCCGTTGGAATGTCGACACTGATGACGGGAAGACACAATAAATTGATTTTATGAATAAGTTTTTGAAGGCCGGTGGGAAGATCTTTTTTCAAACCTGTTCCGAAAATTCCATCAATGACAAGCTCAAAAGCATCGAGAGGGCTTTCAGGTGAAAGAGGCTTTTTCTTATATTTCTCTTTGAAATATTTAGCTTCTTCCGACGTTTTCAAATTTGTCGGGAGAACCGTCATCACCTCAACCGGCCATCCGATTTCCAGCAATTTTACCGCAACCCCGTAGGCGTCTCCCCCATTATTCCCGGGTCCGCAAAGAACGAGTGTGGGCCTTATATTGAAATGCGCAAGGACCTCCTCAATGACCGCAGCCGAGGCACGTTCCATAAGCGCTTTGACAGAACTCCCTTCTTGAATAGCATGTCTTTCAAGATCTTGAACTTCTGATGTTCTTAAAACGGTAAATTGATCTTTTAAATAACTCGATATCATCTCAGACCTCTATTATTTTCATTTTATTTTACAAGAATTAAAAAACTTTTAAAGGGGAGATGAATTTAAACTAAAGGGCTGATGAAAAACGATTTGATTTTCTTGACTTTGGGTATGTGTATACTTATATGTCAATTAGGATAAGTATGAGAGGTCATATGAAAAGACATTTTCTAATTTCAACTGCCATTTTGACATCCGTATTAGGTTTCTCTGGCCCCCTTCATTCAAACGACGGGTCAAATAATAATAAACCGACGTCTCTCTCTCCCTATATACGGGAGCTCCAAGTGCTGGAATCTAAAATTCTTCAATCTAAGATGGATGAAGAAGCCAGAACAAAAGCGCTCGAAGAACTCGAACAATTGTTCCGAATGGATCCTTTTGCACCTGAAGCTAACATCATCCGAAATCATTTGATTTTCATGATAGCGTTGCCTTGGGGGGCTCATTCTGAAACGAAGGTCGACTTAAAAAAAGCTCGCGAAATTCTTGATCAGGATCACTACGGTCTAACAGAGGTTAAAAACAGGATTGTCGAGTTCCTAGCGGTTCAAAAGCGCTTGGGGAACTCAAAAAGTCCCGTTATTTGTTTGGACGGACCTCCAGGTGTCGGGAAAACATCAATTGTTAAGTCCATTGCAAAGGCCACAGGCCGTGAAATGGTGCGGGTGTCTCTGGGCGGTCTTCGCGGCGAAGGCAGTTTGCGAGGGACACAAAGATTTTATATGGGCTCCCACGCCGGGAAAATTCTAGAGGCCCTAAAGTCTGCTAAAACGGCAAATCCGATCATTCTCTTGGACGAAATCGATAAGCTTGCTCAGGATCAAATGATGGGGGATCCAAGTGCTGTTTTGCTTGAGATTTTGGACCCTGTCCAAAATAGCAAATTTGTGGATCACTATTTAGGCGTCCCCTTTGACCTATCCCAAGTGATGTTCATTGCAACGTCCAATGGCAGAGCTATGGATAGGGCGCTTTATGATCGCTTGGAGGTGATTGAAGTTCCGGCCTATACAGAAGCCGAGAAACTCAAGATTGCTAAAAATCACCTTCTCCCGAAACAATTGAAAGAACATGGTCTTTCTGCAAGTGACCTTTCTGTTACGGACGAAGCTCTTCTGAAAGTCGTTCAAGAATACACGGCAGAAGCGGGCGTCAGGCAACTTGAAAGACAAATGGCGGCCCTATGTCGAAAAGCATTAACAGAAGCGGGTGATGCCTTCTTTAAGAAGAAAGTGACGATTACGCCTGATGTTCTTGAGAAATATCTCGGGAAAAGAATTATGCGCTATTCAAGAATCCTGGACCATGACGTGGTAGGACACGTAAACGGTCTAGCGTACAGTCAGGTGGGGGGTACCACCATGCCACTCGAAGCCGTAAAAGTGAAAGGTAAAGGTAAAGTCAAGATGACGGGTTCCCTCGGCAAAGTTATGCAAGAGTCAATTAAGGTTGCTCAATCTTACATTCTTGCCAATGCGGAGCGTTACGGCCTCAATCCCGAAGAGATAAAAAAAGTGGATATCCACCTTCACGCAGCCGAAGGTGCTGTGCCGAAAGACGGTCCATCTGCGGGCGGGGCGATTACAACCTGTCTCCTCTCCGTTTTGACGAATACCCCCGTAAAGCATAACGTCGCGATGACGGGAGAGATGACTCTGAGAGGGCAAATCACAGCCATCGGCGGCCTTCGTGAAAAGTTGACGGCTGCAGTCAGGGCGGGCGTTAAAACCGCGCTTGTTCCTTACGAGAACATCGAGGATTTGAAAGATGTACCGGAGGAAGTTAAGAGGTCTCTAACCATCATTCCCATTAAAAGCTTTGATGAAATCGTCAAGCACGCTTTTTCAAAAGAAATAGAAAAAGCTTAAGATTTTTTTTCAGAGACTTGAGGTATGAACGGGGGCAGTTTTCATACTGCCCCCCTCTTCTTTTTAGATAAAGTCGTGCTCGATTTGAGCGGTCGTTTTCTTGCCCAATGAATCGAAGTTTTCGGCAATCCACTTCTTGCCCATTGCATGTCCCCCCCTGAAAAGAAAATCCAGGAATTCAGGATCTGCACAGAAGCCGCTGGCGCGATCAATGGATCCGAAGAAACCGTCATCTCGGATCATGTGCATGTAGAGTCTCTTGAGTTTCCCAGGTGGAATAATCCCTTGATCAATCAGGTCGGTGATGAACTTAATTGCTCGCATCTCTCTGACTAAGCAGGAGTTTTGAGTAATTTCGCCTAACCGGTTCGAAATATCATGGACCGTAGTCGGGATCTTGGGATCATGGACACGACGAATCTGGATCGTTAAAATATCAGGCGATTCACAGTTATAGATTAACGGGTACAAAGCAGGATTGCCGATAAAGCCGCCGTCCCAATAAAACTCGCCGTTGACTTCTCTGGCTTGAAAAAGAGTTGGGACGCAAGCACTCGCAAGCAGTGCTTCTTTTTCAAGCTCTTCTCCCATAAAGACTTTTAATTTTCCAGACGCCACGTGAGTTGCGCATAAAAAGAGCTTTACGTCCTTTGATTTTCTTAAAGCCTTAAAATCAAAAAGATCCTCAATGATAGGTTCAAGCGGATGTTTATTCGTCGGATTGAACTGATAAGGAGAGAGAATTCCCATCATATTTTGCATCATCAGATAGACAGGTTCATCCGAAATATCAAAGTTTTTAACCATTTTTTTAATGGGGTTGGGCTTCAGGAGACTACTCTTTCCGCTTTCCCCCAACTTCGTCCAAAAAGCCCGCAAAAGATCGCGTGCACCCTGATTACCGCCTTTAATCAGGCCCATAGCAACGGCAGTTGCGTTCATTCCTCCTGCGCTGGTTCCACAGACCCCTTCAACAGTGAATCTTTCATCAGCAAGCAATGCGTCCAAAACACCCCAAGTATACGCCCCGTGAGAGCCGCCTCCCTGCAAGGCCAGGTTGACTCTTTTCACATCCTTCTTCGATCCGCCTTTGCTTTTATCGGATCCCGGTGTTTTTTTGAGGTTCGTAGGGTTAGCCTTCTTGATAGCCATTTTCTCCTCCCGATTATTATAGCTACAGTTTAACGAAGAAATATTTCTAAAAGATTAAGAAAATTGTTTATTCTTTTGCGGCTCCTCTGCCTCAAAGAATACATTTTCTGCATTTTGAGAGGAACGAATTTTCTTAAGGGAGAGTGTATTCATCTCATAATACCAGCCGTGAAGCTGAAGAGAACCTTGGGTAATAGCTTCTCGAATCCAATCGAATTCCATGAGTCTCTCAATTCCCAAGGCAACGTTTTCCTGCTCAAGCTCACTGAGGAGTCTGCCCTCCTCTTTCCAGATTTCTCCCGAGGAGATAAGCCGTTCGTAGGCTTCATGAATATGGTGAACCCACCTATGAATGTATTCGGTTTTCTGATCTTGTTTACAAAGAGCCCTAATCCCGCCGCAGTTAGAGTGACCTAGAACGATAATATGTTCGACTTTCAAGAACTTAACGGCAAACTCAAGAGCGGCGCTGACTCCATGTGAAGAAGTATCTCTTTCTTGATGGGGCACGACGTTTGCTACATTGCGTACTACAAAAATCTCACCGGGTTGGACTCCAAACAAGGTTCCAAGCTCAATCCGGCTGTCGCAACAGGTTATGACCATGATTTTAGGCGATTGAGCCGTTGCCAGATCAGTCAAATGAGGAAGTTCGTTTTTTTCAACCTTCTCGCGAAAAGATCGGTATCCTTGCAAAATCGAATCAAGATTGGGACAAGAATGGCTCATTAATGGATTTCCTTTAGTTTAGCATCTTTCTTTATAGGCGAGATTGTTCAGGCAAAAAAGAGGGGTTTTGACATCTCGAGTTTCTGTTTACTTACCCGTATCGGACCAATTTTTTCCGAAACCCGCGTCGACGATAAGAGGAATGTCCAGGCGAATCGCCCTCTCCATAAGAGGCTTAAGAGCTTGCACGGTCCTTTCAACTTCCCTTTCTGGAACCTCGAACACGAGTTCGTCATGAACCTGGAGAAGCATTTTCGCGCCCAAATTTTCAGCCTTTAAACAGGGCTCTACCTGTACCATAGCACGTTTGATAATGTCAGCACTCGTTCCCTGGAGAGGAGCGTTGATAGCCTGTCTTTCCGCAAAGCCGCGCTTTGCCGGATTTTTATCATTGATGTCTGAGATATAAATTCGCCTGCCAAACAAAGTCTCCACAAGCCCTTGCTTGCGGGCTTTTGATTTCATCTCCTCCATGAAAGGCCGAATCCCTGGATAGCGTTGATAATAGAGATTGATATATTCCCCGGCTGTCGTCTTATCGATTTTAAGCTGGCGCGCAAGGCCGAAGGGGCTGATGCCGTAGATAATACCGAAATTAATAGCCTTGGCACGCCTTCTATGCTCGGGATCCACTTTGTCAAGCGAAATACCGAACACTTCGGAAGCCGTCGCCTTGTGGATGTCTTTCCCCTCCCGAAAGGCCTGTTTCAGAGTCTCGATCTTCGCCATGTGCGCAAAGAGCCTAAGCTCGATTTGGGAGTAATCGAGAGAAAGCAACATGTGATCCGGCTTTGCAATGAAGGCTTCTCGAATCTTTCTCCCTTCTTCAGTTCGAATCGGAATATTTTGAAGATTCGGGTTGCTGGAGTTGAGCCTACCTGTCGAAGTTAAGGTCATGCCGTAGTCCGTATGAACACGTCCTGTTTTGGGATCAATTTGGGCTGCAAGGGTATCTGTGTAAGTACTCTTCAGCTTTGCAAGAGCTCGCCAATCCAAAACTCGTTGAGGCAAAACATGACCTTGAGATGCCAAGTCCTCTAAGATATCTGCGCTCGTGACATAGTCCCCTGTCTTCGGACTTTTTTTAGCACCCTCAAAGCCCATTTCCTCAAAGAGAACCTGACCTAATTGTTTGGGGGATCCAATATTAAAATCGTGACCCACAAGCCTGAAGACGTCTTCTTCGATGACCTTCAAACGTTTTTCAAAGTCGCGACTGAGATCCTTAAGTTTTTGAACGTCTACAAGAACCCCCTCCCGTTCCATCCTTTGAAGAACACCGACCATCGGCCGATCCAGGGCTTCATAGATGGTCATTTGCTTTTCACGGAGCAATCTGCTTTTAAAAATCCTGTGAAGACGAAATGTGATATCTGCGTCTTCGGCCGCATAATCTCGGGCGTGCTCGAGAGACACTTCTGCAAAGCTTTTTTGAGTCTTTCCGGATCCGGCTACATCCTGATATTTGATGGTCGTATGGCCGAGATGAAGGTCAGCCAATTCATCCATGCCATGTCCATTTTTACTGCCGTCAAGGTCATAGGACATAACCATGGTATCATCGTAAGAGACAAGCTTGATTCCCTCATTTTCAAAGATGTGAAGATCATATTTAATATTTTGGCCGATTTTGAGGATGGAAGGGTCTTCCAAAACCTCCTTCAAGAGGGCGAGTGCTCCTTTAAGGGGAATTTGCTTAAGGTGAGAGAGGGAGGTGACGGGTTCTCCAAAAAGGTCCTTTCCTTCGATGCTTTTATGAGCCAGCGGGATGTAACACGCTTTAAACGGTTCAAGGCAAAGGGAAACACCTACGATCTCGGCCCGCATGGCGTCGAGGGAAGTCGTCTCCGTATCAACGGCGACAATACCCCGAAAGCGAATCTCGTCAATCCACTTTTTAAGATCATCTAAGGTTTGAACGAGTGTATAGCTCGTTTTTTCTTCTAAGGATGGAGGAGGTGTTCTATCCCCATTACCAGTGAAGCCGTCTAAATTTTCAAGCTTGTCAAGGCGAGAAAGAATGGCCCTGAAAGCTTGCTTTTCCAAGAAAGCTTTGAGTCTTGCACCGTCAGGCGTTTTGCGCTCAAAATCATCTAAGGTGACTTGAACGGGCGCGTGATCTTCGAGGCCGACAAGCTTGTAAGAAACCCTTGCGTTTTCCATATTTTCTTCAAGTTTTTCCCGCCGTTTCGGCTGCTTAATGTCTTTGAGGTTGGAGAGAAGCCCTTCAAGGCTTCCGTATTGAGTAATGAGCTCAGCAGCAGTTTTAATCCCGATGCCGGGCACACCGGGCACGTTATCCGTGCTGTCCCCTGCCAACGATTGGACATCTCTTACCTTATCAGGTGTGACCCCGAATTTTTCCAAGACCTCTTCAGGTCCGATGGGCTTATTTTTAAGGGGCTCAAGCATATCAACCCCTCCCCTTACCAACTGCATCAAATCTTTGTCGGAGGAGACGATCGTGACGCGCGCGCACTTCTCTCCCGCAAGCCTGGTATAAGTGGCAATCAGGTCATCGGCTTCATACCCTTCAAGCTCCACCGAGGGAACGTTAAAGGCATAACACGCCTCTCGAATAAGACCGAATTGAGGAATGAGCTCCTCTGGCGGCTCGGGTCTGTTGGCTTTGTAGGCGGGATAGATGTCATGGCGGTAATTGCGTCGAGCCGAATCAAAAACAACGGCTAAGTGGTCTACATCGGTCTCAAGGAGCAATTTCATCAACATATTTGTGAAGCCGTAGACGGCGTTGACAGGCGTACCGTCGGGCCGCGTCAACGGAGGAAGAGCATGGAATGCCCTGAAGATAAAGCCCGACCCGTCTACAAGGTAAAGATGCTTAAGAGGTTTTGTCATTAGGTCCCCGATTTACCTTTGAAAAGAAGAGTTCCTTTCAATTAGTTATGGCACGGCAGAGGTGTTATGTCATCCGTGAAGTGGAAAAACTTTAAGTATACAAAATAGCAAGATTTACTTGATTCTTCTTTCCTCAGTAGAAGTCCCCAACGCGTACATTTATGAAGCCGCTCCGATCCTCCATAATTTCGAAACGTACGCGATAGGTATCATTAATTTTAAATTGCCAGGTTCCTTTTGCATCGCCCTTTAACTCTTTCAATTTATCGCCTCGGCTGAGTTTCAGACCAAGTTCATATATATTTTTACAGGAACTCAAAAGATGAAGCTTTTCATGGGTTAAGTGGATGAGTTCTTTTGGATATCCTAAAATATCACCAATATTCTCATATATGTCTTTTGCAATCCCATCAAAAGAAAAAATACTATTTATCTCTTCTTGAACAAGAGTTGAACTTGATGCAATTTCTTTCTCTAGATGCTCAGGATTGAGCGTTCCTCTTGTCTTAATTTTTTCTACTCTTCCAAACCTGTTGCATCCTAGAATCTATCACACAAACAAAAGAACAGGTTTTGTGATGTAGTCCTTGAAGGCTTTGAGGAATTCTGCGCCGACGGCACCATCCACGACTCGGTGGTCAACGGAAAGCGTACAAGTCATGATGGTTGCAATCTCAAGGCGACCGTCTTTCACGACGGGATGTTGTTCTCCCGCACCGACGGCCAAAATGCAGCCTTGGGGCGGATTGATGACGGCGGAGAAGTCTTTAACGCCGTACATACCGAGGTTGGAGATACTGAAGGTACCTCCTTGGAATTCCTCAGGTTTCAGCTTACCTGCACGCGCACGGGCAGCCAAATCTTTCATCTCTGAGGAAATAACCGTAACGGGTTTGGTCTCGGCATCTCGAATAATGGGCGTGACGAGCCCCCCTTCAATCGCAACAGCAACGGAGACGTCAGCTGCTTTATAAAGACGAACATGGTCTTCCATATAAGACGCGTTTGCTTCAGGAACGGCTTTGAGGGCAAGAGCGACTGCTCTAATAATAAAGTCATTGACGGAGACGCGCGATTTCTCGTCCAGCATAGAGTTGAGATCTTTGCGCATTTGTAAAAGAGCGTCAATTTCACAGTCAACCGTAAGATAGAAATGAGGAACATTCTGCTTTGATTCGGTCAAGCGACGCGCGATCACCTTACGCATAGTGTTGAGCTTGACTTCCTCATAGTTTGGGAAAAGGCCATTCCCTGATCTCGGCTGAGGCGCGTAGGATGTTTGTACGAGGCGAAGAGTTCCTTTGGCCCCTCCCCCCTTCAAGGCATCTTCTACATCCGCGCGAACGACTCGTCCGTGGGGACCCGTTCCCGTAAGTCTGGTGAGGTCTATATTTTCTTGAGATGCTATGCGCCTTGCCAAGGGGCTTGCAAAAATACGAGCAGATGAAATGCTTTGTGAAGAGGAAAGCACTTCCAATTTCGGTTCTTCTTTTTGGGGGTCAAGCGTCCGCTCTTCTTTCGGTGTTGCTTGTTCCGCTTGAGGCTGGGCAGTAGCAATGTTTTTTAAGAAAGCGTCGAGAGATGCGGGATCTTCATCTTCTTCCAACAGAACCGCGATCACCGCATTGACCTGAACGCTCTCAGTTCCCTCAGAAACGAGGATTTTTGCGATTTTCCCTTCATCAACCGCCTCCACTTCCATGGTGGCCTTGTCGGTTTCAATTTCGGCTAGGATTTCCCCTGACTTAACAGTATCTCCCTCTTTCTTATGCCACTTGACGAGATTCCCTTCAGTCATGGTGGGAGAGAGGGCTGGCATCAGGATTTTAATGGGCATCGGGAATCCTCGGTTGATTCTTTCTTGTTAGATCTTTCGATAACACACTTGTCGGACGGCATCAACTACCCAAGAAACTTGAGGAACCGTCAACTTTTCTAAATTGTCCGCATAAGGCATCGGGACATCCGCCCCTGTCACTCGCAGAACGGGAGCATCTAGATAATCAAAAGCCTGCTCAGTTACAAGAGAGGAAATTTCAGCGCCGATGCCTGCATAGGGCCAGCCTTCCTCTAACGTAACAAGGCGATTTGTTTTTCGGACGGAGTTTAATATTGTTTCCGTATCAAGAGGGCGAAGAGTGCGCAAGTCAATGACTTCTGCCGAGATCCCTTCCTGTGCCAGTTTTTCAGCTGCCTCGAGAGCAACTCGCACCATCAGCGAGAAAGCGGTGATTGTTACGTCAGAACCTTCTCTTACAATTTTGGCTTTTCCGATTTCAATGACTTCATCTTCTGGAGAGGGTGCTGGGAAAGAGGCTCCGTAGAGAACCTCGTTTTCAAGAAAGACAACGGGGTTCGGGTCTCGAATCGCCGCTTTCAGCAGACCTTTAGCATCCGTGGCCGAATAAGGAGCAATCACCTTCAGGCCGGGACAATGGGCATACCAACTCGCAAAACATTGGGAATGTTGAGCGCCAACCCGTCTTGCGGCTCCGTTGGGCCCTCGAAAGACGATAGGACAACCCATCTGTCCCCCCGACATATAAAGGGTCTTGGCGGCACTATTAATAATATGGTCGATGGCTTGCATGGAAAAGTTGAAGGTCATAAATTCAACGATCGGCCTTAACCCATAAAAGGCTGCACCCACACCCAGGCCTGCAAAGCCATATTCGGTAATGGGCGTGTCAATAACACGTTTCGGGCCGAATTCGTCTAGCAAACCTTGGCTGACCTTATAGGCGCCGTTGTACTCGGCAACTTCTTCTCCCATCAAGAAGATATCGGGATCCCGACGCATTTCCTCGGCCATTGCATCTCTAAGGGCTTCACGAACGGTTAGGGTATTTGTCTCTTGGCTCATGATTCGGGACCTCGATTCAGTTTTTCAGAAGGATGTCTGTTGTGAGCTCGGAAGGATCTGGTTCTGGACTTTCCTGAGCAAAGTCTGCAGACGCATTTACAATTTCTTTGATTTCTTTATCGAGGGCCTTAATTTCATCCTCGGTAACTTTAAAGCGTTTTTCCAAGCGTTCTTTAATCATATCGATCGGGTCGGACGTTGACCGAACCGTATCAACTTCTTCCTTCGTTCGGTACTTTGCAGGATCAGACATGGAGTGTCCGCGATACCGATAGGTTTTCATCTCTAGAATCATAGGGCCTTGCCCGGACCGCACGTATTCAACCGCTTTAAGGCCTGCTTCTCGGACAGCCTCTACATCCATACCATTGACCTCGGATCCTGGGATACCGTAGGCTATCCCGCGCTCATAGAGGTGTTTACCTGCGGCATGGCGCGCAATTGAGGTTCCCATACTGTATTGATTGTTTTCGATGATGAAAAGAACAGGGAGTTTCCAGAGGGCTACCATGTTAAAAGCTTCATAAACTTGGCCTTGG
>CAYUCY010000023.1:0-10410 GCA_964443525.1 uncultured Thiotrichales bacterium | reverse complement strand
CATATAAGTCACGCAAATCCCGCCATCTTCGCGATATTTATGGCCAAAGGCAAGACCTGCTCCCAAGGGAACCTGGGCACCCACGATGCCATGCCCTCCGAAAAAATTCTTTTCTCGGGAGAACATATGCATCGATCCCCCCTTCCCTTTCGAGTAACCGCCGATACGTCCCGTCAGCTCAGCCATCACCCCGTTAGCATCCATACCGCAAGCAAGCATATGGCCGTGATCCCGGTAAGCGGTAATAACCGTATCCTTCGGCTCGAGGCAAGACTGCACTCCAACGACGACGGCTTCCTGCCCGATATAAAGATGGCAAAATCCGGCAATCAGACCCATCCCGTAGAGCTGGCCCGATTTCTCTTCAAACCGACGAATGAGGAGCATGTCCCGATAAAATTGCAGTAATTGTTCTTTGGTGATTTCTTTCGAGGGTGTAGGGTTTGAGGATTTGGTCGCTTTGATGCTCACGAGAAACTCCTTAAAAGTAATAATTTAAAAAGCATTATGTCATGAAGCAATAAGACACCCAAGGGACAATTTAACTTTTGTCCCCGGCCGCCTAGTACGAGTCATGAAAAACGATTAAGAGGCTGCTTCTGTCTTATTATTCTGTGCTTGATAAGCCTTCTCTGCGATACGAGCACTTTTACCCGTACGGCCACGAAGGTAATAGAGTTTCGCACGGCGGACATCGCCTCTGCGAACGACTTCAAGGCGGATGTTGGGAGAATACAATGGGAAAACGCGCTCAACGCCTTCTCCGAAGGAAATCTTGCGGACCGTGAAAGAGCTGTTGACGCCTGCGTTCTTGCGAGCAATACAGACCCCTTCATAAGCTTGCATACGCTCACTTTCACCTTCACGAATTTTTACGAGAACCCGAACTGTGTCCCCGGGCGCAAACTCAGGCACAGGATTATTAGCAGCAAGTTTTTGAACTTGATCATGCTCAAACTTTTGCAGAACGTTCATTTTTCGTCACCCTTTCATTCTTCAGTCTTAGCGTGAAAGTACTTATGCCACAAATCGGGACGTCTTTCACGTGTTATTTTTTCGGCCATGTCCTGCCGCCAAGTTTTAATTTTTTCGTGGTGTCCTTCCAAAAGAACTTCGGGAACGGAAATTCCTTTCCAGAGGCGTGGCCTTGTGTACTGTGGATATTCCAGAAGACCGTGAGAGAAGCTCTCCTCCTCAAGGGACTCGGGCGATCCGATGACACCTGGTAAGAGCCTTACGACCGAATCAATCAGACACATGGCAGGGATTTCCCCGCCGGTCATGATAAAGTCGCCGATATTCACCTCTTCAAGGGCCCAGGCGTCTAGAACGCGTTGGTCAACACCTTCAAATCTGCCACACAATATACCGATTGAAGGCTGTTTGGCAAGTTCTTTTACATGGGCTTGCGTAAGGGGTGCTCCCTTGGGAGACATATAAAGGAATGCACCAGGTCTTTTATAGTGTGCTTCAAAAGCTCGATCCAAAACATCAGGACGCATCACCATACCCGCGCCTCCTCCGAACGGTGTATCATCTACGCTTTTATGCTTGTCTGAAGCGAAGTCACGTAGATTGACGGCTTCCAACTGCCAAAGATTTTCCTTAAGAGCTCTTCCCGTCAGTGACTCTGTCAGAGGTCCCGGAAAAAGATCGGGAAAGATGGTGAATACCTTGATAGTTAAAGATGACATCAGCTCAAGTTTCTCATGAGATTAGATGTCTTTTATACACGCATACCTTCAAAAAATCTTTAGAAACTTATAAGGAGAAAAGCCCCATGATCGTCCATGGGGCTTTTTGAGCTATGCTGAGACGGTCGCTCGTTGATCGCCTGTTACCTTATTCATCCAAAGACCGATACAGATCGTCAAAGCAATGCAGACGACGGCAATCAAAGCCATGTTCCGGAAAAGATCTCCGTAAATCAAAACCGATTCGGACAAATCGATGGTTTCCATCTTATCGCTTGGCAGGCTTGCGAATTTAGCAAGAATGCTGCCGAAGAGGTATGAGAAGGACACACCCATCATCACGCCTCCCATCATAACCCCTTCAAGACGTTTCGGGGCTAGCTTAGAGCATAAAGACAAGGTTACGGGGTAAATACAGATGTCTCCCATAGAAAGGAACGTCATGCCTGCAAAAGCATAAATAAGAGGCGAAATACCGTCTCCTTGCTGACCTGTCATACACCCCAGATAGATAATAAAATAAGCAAGACCGATAAAGCCGAATCCCAAGGCATATTTGATTGAGGTTTCCAAATCCTTGCCCCGTGCCGCCAATTTCATCCAGAGATAGGAGAAAAGACCCCCGAAGATGAGCACCGTAAAGGGATCGATGGATTGGAAAAAGGCCGTGGGGATGGTCCATCCGAGAAACACACGATCGACGTTTCTTTCGATAAAAAGTGTCAAAGCCATGCCCGATTGTTCAACAAGAGCCCCCGATAAGAGAAGTAGGCAGATAGCAATCAAAAGCGCCATGATGTTCTTCCTTTCAGCGGGAGTACTTTTCAAAGAAACCCGCAGTAGGTAGACAAGAAAGGCGATGCCGATTATGGGAAGAATATTGGTAAAAGTCTCACTCGCATAAACCATCCCTGCGAAAAGAGGCCCCGCCAACAATCCTCCCATCAACGTGAAATTTGAGAGATTTCTCATAGAAGAGGGAGGAGTCTCCACATAGGAAAAGTGATGGCTCTTAGCAAGGAGGATCAGCGCTCCCAGAATCATTCCGAACCCGGCGAGCCCGAACCCGTAATGCCACCCGTATTGGGTCCCGATATAGCCACACACGAAAGGTGCTAAAAATCCGCCCGCATTGATCCCTAGATAAAAGAGCGTGTAGGCGGCATCACGTCTCGGGTCCTCCTTTTTATAGAGCATCCCAACCAAAGCTGAGACGTTCGACTTAAAGAGCCCGGTCCCGGAGATAATCAATCCCAGTCCGCAATAGAAAAAGGCCTCACCGAAAGGCATGGCCATACAAAGGTGGCCCGAAGCGATGACGAGACTTCCCATGACAATGGCCCTTTTAAAGCCGATGACCTTATCCGCCAAATACCCGCCGATAAGAGGAGCCGCATAAACAAGGGCTGCATAAAGACCGTAAATCCCATAAGCACGCTCGTCAGCATATTTTAGTTGGGAAACCATATAGAGTACGAGAAGGGAGCGCATTCCGTAATAACTGAACCGCTCAAACATCTCCGAAAAAGACAGCACGAAAAGACCGCTCGGATGTCCTAAAAGCGTACCAGCTCCATTGGCGGCAGGAACCGTTGTTTTCTGTGTTTGCATCTTAATAAATCCTTAATTTTAAGGTTAAATCTAAAAAAAACTAATAAAAAAATGCTTGGGGAATGAATATGTGTGTGCCATCAGGCACGCTTCTTTGAGCGGCGGCTTATGGGGATGAAGAAAAGGTCAGCTTTTTTGTAACTCATAAAATTAGTATAAAATTTAAAATTGGCTCGTCAAGAGGGTGTATATAAAGAAACACATTTTTAAGAGGTTAACTCGTCATATGAACCATAACGACGGTTTTTTTTCCTCTTAAGGCATTAAGGGTTCGTCTCACAGTCACCCGTGCGACCTCCTCCACAACGTGGCTTTTCTTGAGGAGTTCCCGATCCAGCTCTTGAAGGGCTTCGGTAAGAGCCTCTTGAAGGATCGGAATGAGTTCATCCTCCTGCCCTTCTTCAAGGGCGCCTACCTGTGAAATGAGAGGAGATTGACGCAACCGGTGGTTTTTGTCAAACATCAGGGTCACGAAAACGACACCAGCTGACATCAGCTTGACGCGCCCTTTCATTTGCTCAGAAAACATGGGAACGACACGATTTCCGTCAAGGGCATATCGACCCGAAGTTACTTCTTCATGATAGTCGATTTCATCATTTTCGATTTTCAGCAGAGAGCCGTTTCGCGCAATAATTGTCCGCTCCGCACCGCATTCCAAAGCCAATTTAGCATGAGCCCTTAAAAAGGCAGGTTCTCCGTGGACGGGGATGGAAATTTTGGGTTTAACCCACGCATACATATCCTTGAGCTCATCCCTGGCAGGGTGCCCGGAGACGTGAATATTCTCCATATCTTCTCCCCGAATCACGGTGATTCCCTGTTCAATCAAGGCTTCCTGAAGACGCGTAATCGGTTCTTCATTTCCGGGAATCATACGCGCTGAAAAGATAACAGTGTCTCCCGCGGATAATTTGAGTCGAGGGTGATTACCATAAGCGATTCTCGCCAAAGCAGATCTGGGCTCTCCTTGGGACCCGGTGCAAATGAGGAAGGTTTCATCCCGCGCCATCTCTGCCGCTTCTTCTTCCGAGAAGAAAGGTGGAAACCCTTTAATATACCCGGTCTCCCGTGCCGCCTGATCCATCCGCACGAGAGAGCGACCGGCAAGCGCTGCCTTTCGGCCGCTTTCTCTGGCAGCAACAAGACAAGTCTCGAGTCTTGCAATATTGCTCGCGAAACAAGCAATAATAATACGGCCCGAGTGCGTTTTCTTCACGACATCAATCAATTTTTCGCGAACGGAGGCTTCTGATCCTGTTCTCCCTTCCACAAACACGTTTGTTGAATCACAAACGAGTGCCGTGACACCTTCTTGGCCTAAGGTTTTAAGACGTTTGATTTCGGCCGAGTTCCCCACAAGCGGGTCGGGATCCAGTTTCCAGTCCCCCGTATGAAGGACCTTATGCTCCCCTGCCCTGATCACCAGTGCATTCGGCTCCGGAATCGAATGGGTTAAAGTCAGAAATTCTACATCAAAAGGAGGAAGCTTTATTTTCCCGCCCAAAGGAACTTCATGAAGGGGTACTTGTCCCAAGAGCCCTGCTTCTTCGAGCTTATTCTTAACAATTCTTAAGCAGAAAGGCGTCGCAAAAACCGGACACTGAAACCGTTCCCAAAGATAAGGCACGGCACCGATATGATCTTCATGGGCATGAGTGAGAACGAGGGCTATCAAATCTTTACGTTTTTCTTCGATAAAGGTCGTATCCGGCATCACCACATCAACGCCGAGTTTGTCCTCAAAGCTGACTCCGCAATCGATCATCAGCCATTTTCCTTGAAAACCGTAAAGGTTTAAATTCATCCCGATTTCGTTGCAGCCTCCCAAAGGGAGAAAAAAGAGAGGAGAAGTATTTGATTTATTAATTTTTTCTTTCATATATTTATTTCTATTCTACGTTTTTATTTTAATCTTAAAAGAAATCATACGCTACAAAACATGAGAAAGTCTAGCTTTCGTTGAGCAAGGCACAGCCAAGTTTCCCGTTAGCATTGTAATAGCAGATCCGGTGATATGAAGCCGATCGCCTTGAATTTCAAGGTCTAATTCACCGCCCCGCCGGGACGCTTGATAAGCCTTAAATTGTTTTTTACCTAACTTTTTCTGCCAGTAATCTGCGAGTTTACAATGCGCGGATCCCGTAACGGGATCTTCCGGCACACCGACTTTGGGCGCAAAAAATCGTGAATAAAAATCATAACTCTCATCCCCTATAGCTGTGAGGATGACACCGCGAACTTCAATTTCCTCAATTTTTGAAGTATCAAAAATGCCCGCTTTCAGAAGTTCAAAGTCCTCTACCTCAGCAATGACATCATCAAAAGCTTGAACAACAGTTTTCACCCAAGGGCCAAAGATTTTTCTGAAAGGCTCAGGGGAAAGAGGATTACCGATCGGTTGAAGAGGAAAATCAAGCATATAGCGCCCCCTTTCCTTTTGTATTACCTTAAGAGGGCCGCTTAAAGACTCAAAAAAGATCGTATTTCCCTCGATCAGCTTTTCTGAAAAGAGGATGTGGGCTGCCGCAAGAGTTGCGTGGCCGCAAAGATTTACCTCCATTTTAGGTGTGAACCACCTTATCCTATAGCAGTTTTGAGAGAGAGGTTTTAGAAAAGCCGTTTCCGATAAGTTAAGCTCTCCGGATATTTGAAGACATAGAGGATCTTCAGGAAACTCGTCCACGAGCGTTACTGCTGCCGGGTTCCCTTTAAAGGGAACATCGGTAAAGGCATCGACGGTCCAAACTTTCATCTCTTTTCTCTTTCCTTTAAAAGAGCTTGTGCTTTATAAGGAAATATAATTAACGAAATGTCAATAAGAGATAAAAAGAAATGCAATGGTGTGTTCGCTCCTTTTCAGAGTTGTCTCCTGAGGATCTCTACAGAATTCTAGCCTTAAGAGAACGCGTTTTTACGCTTGAGCAGAAATGTGATGAAGCGGATTTCGATTTTAAGGATTTGAAGGCTTATCACGTTTTTGGGAAAGAAGAGTTCGAGATTCTCGCCTATGCTCGATTTTTCTCACCCGATCATGACGGTTATATCAAGTTCGGTCGTGTCGTTGTAGCACCTGAAGCGAGAGGGCAAAAAATAGGCCGGTTCTTGCTGGAAGAAACTCTAAAGGCCATTTCAACTCTTTTCCCTGACAGCGCGATCAAAATTTCATCTCAATCCTATATCGTGCCTCTTTACGAGAAGTACGGATTCAAAGTCATGTCAAAGGAATATCTCGAAGCAGGCATTCCTCATCTCGAGATGATCCGAAAGCCGTAAGCCAAAGAAAACAGTGGTATCGGTGTAAAGAGTGCCAAATTTTTCAGCATCGTTTCATCTTTTTTTCGCTTAATTCCTGAGAAGAGTTTTCTCAAATATAGATGATATAGAGTTCCCGTCCCATACGTACTCCAGGTGTCTTTCTTGAGTGACACCGGAAATGACCTTCGGTTTGAAAAGGGCAACATTCTGACCTTTTGTGTCTCGTACACTTATATAAATGATTCCGTTAGAATTAATTTTTTTGAGCTGTTTTGCCATCACCTGAGATGCAGAATATGAGTCGGCGTCATAAAGGGGAGTTTTTATGTAAGAAGAGCCCCGAATGTCATGGAGTTCCGCCTTAACTCTGGCAACCAATACTCTCATATCCAAGTGCATGGGAGGTTCAGCAGTGGCTTTCATAAATTTCTCACGATGAAATTTTGTTTCAGCAATTGCTGTTTGGAGATTATCAGAAGCATAATAAACTCCCCAAGTACCATCACTAAATCTACTTCCTTGCGGATTAAGATGCGTAAAAGGAGCCATGATAAAACTGGTTCCCGGGCCTGAGACTCGATCTTCTCCCGGTACGAGTGAGATATCGCCTCTCTCGTCTCTAAGCCTTTCGTTTGTAAGACTTTCGACTTCGGCTATGAGCTCCCGGTCTTCCTTCGGTGCAATCCTTTCAAAGAGGTCAATGGTAGGAAAGCAACTGGGGATAATTCGCCAACATTTGTTCCATTGAATGGGAGAGAGGGGAGGAATGCTTATGTCCATCCGCCCCTCTCCGAATCAAGATATTGACGAACAATATATAAATCGGCCACATGTCCTGAAAGAATTCTGTCGAGAGCTGATTTCCCTCCGAAGATGGGCGCATCGTTCGGCTTTTTAATCCATTTATCCGCTGCATCTGGCGCAGGTAAAAGAATTTGAAGATCTTTATAGATACCAAAGATATATGAAATTCTTTCAAGAGTATCTCGGGATAAATTTCCATCAAGATATTTTTTCCATTTAAAAAAGGTTGCTCTTGGGACGGCCAAAATCTTCATCTGTTGATCATTTGAAAGCCCCCATGCGTCCATGATGTTAAAAAACGCCTTTAGGATGGGTCTCGTGGTATTTGGAGAGGAGGCTTTATAGACCTCTATGCGTCTGTTGTGCATGCCATCCTCCATCTATATATAGACTATATTATAATAATAATCTAAATCTAGACTTATGTCAATAAATATGCCAATAATAAAATTTTTGAGCAGTACGGCTGAGACACTATAGAAAAAGTAGACTCTTCAAATTATTATCGGTGGCGATGGTCGAATCCTATGCATACTCGATTGCCTGGGTGCTTATGGGAATTATAAGTCTGATTTGGGGAGTTTATAAAGAGCAACCCACGCCCCGTTATGCCGGCTTTCTTCTGCTTGCAAGCAGAAGGATTTTTTGTGGATGGTGTGACTAACTTTTGCGAATTGCTCTCTCAAAGTAATTTGACGGTACCTCCTTTGCCGCTTTAAAATTTTTTGCAACAGCGCCTTTCCAGGAGGCGTAAGGATCGCAAAAAAAGCTTTGAATGCCCCCGGCTTTGCCGGGGGTGATTCATTTTAGCTAACAGTACCTAATCAAAAGCCGAACACATTATCGAAAAATTCAATGAAGGCATTGATTGCTTTATCATCTAACTTCTTATCTTTTTCAATCCTGATGATATCAGCATTTTTTCTTAAATAGTTTCTAATATTTTCTTTTGTTACACCTATTTTAGCAATATTGGATAATTGATGATTCACGTGTTCAGAAAGCTTATCATAGGGTCCATTGCGATCATCGAGACTTGCTCCCTCTACAGAAAAATCAAAAAAGACTTTATCGTCCAGATATTTGTTGACATAGTCAATTAATTTTTCCGACCTATTATCCAAGCAAACGCCCCCAAAAGCTTGCCCTAAAAAGGCTTCTAATTCTTTGGCTCCTTTTTTCTTTGCCTTTTCATAGGAGATAAGTAACACATTATGGAAGTTATTGAGCCTTCTGTCTAAAGGAATACCATCATATCCCCATCCCCAATTATTCTTATTGTTGGAGTCAGAAAGTTCAAAATGGATGATTGCATAGTGAGGATATGGATAGTTTAACCCTTGGATCTCATTTGGGTACATACACCGGTTAGGTTTTTTTTCAAGAATTTCTTTTCTTCTTTCCATTAAGAATTTACACGTATAAACATGTTCAAGAATACCTCTCTTGGTCATTTCGGCAAAGTTTTTCCCGACGCCATTATTTATTATATCGATGATTTCATCGATGAGGGCCATATCTTTGTCCTCAGGTTCTCTCAGCTGACAATCCTCAAAACCTTTTTGGATGAGCTCTAATTTTTTCAAGGGAGACTTTTCATCGGGAGCCATCTGGATGTTTCCGTCCTCGGCCACAACGAAGAATGTCATGTCCTTTTGTTGCGCTTGGGCAGCCTCAATTTTTCGGATCGCCTCAAGACGCTGCTTGGCGGAAAGTTTTGTCGAGAACCTGACGAGAGGCATTTCGTCATTCCCCAAAAATTCTAGAATGCCCGGAATTTGGTTAGGCTTGATGACGCCTTCTTGAACCAAAGTAGACATCAAATAGTCCGCCATCACCAACGGTGTTGCCTGTTCGTTAACTTCTTTCGCTTTTTTCTCCTTTTCTGCCTGAAGATCTTTCAGTTCTTTGACCATAGGAGCATAAGCAAGATTATTTTCAAATAATCTCTGGAGTTCCTTATCAAGTTTAGACTGCATGTCTTTGCGGCTTGAATACTTCCATCCTCCATCTTCAAGTAGAATTCTTTGAAGATTTAGTGCCATACGCGTACCCTCATAAGGTGCTCCATAAGGAATTTCGCCAGAGAGAAAGAGTTTGCTAAAGCGAAGGAGTTCGTCATCGAACGGTTCTCTTAATTCCTCAATTGCGAAGCTTTTAACGCGGTCTAATTCAAAAATTTTCTTAGAAAGTTCCTCATCATCGAAAAAGCCCAATCTGAGAGCTTGAAGCGCCTTGTTGACAGGATCCCAAACGCCATCAGGAATGTCTATTTTGTTATCAGGCTTTCTGCCGATGGTCACCCACTCTCCTTCCGCATATACAATCTCGGGAAGAGCGATGGCTTGGGGATTGGTCAGCAGTTTGTCAAAGTGATTACGTCCGTTGTAGAAGATGTGTTTGACAGGAAGATTCCCAAGTCCTTTAGCATTAACCGTTACTTTCAAGGTATTAGCATCAAGTTGCTCGTAGATGGCAACTTCATAACCACTAATCCCACCCAGAATTCGTCCAAGATTCCAGTGAACGTCGATGTAATCATCTCCACCAATGACAAGATCAATAAATTTTTTAAGGTTAGTTTCCTGACGACACCAGTTCATTAAGTCTAACTCTGCCTTCTTGATTGTATCAGGCAACGTAACAAGCAGAGCACCCGCGGTAAAGGCGTCCTCATTTACATTGTCCCCATACATCAAGAGATTAGCTAACCCTTCAACTGTATATGGGTTGTCTCCGACAATTCCCAAGAGGGCACACCCTTGATTGACGAGCTGCCCTTGCAATTCGATCAGATCATTATGTTGATGAAGTAAGTCCCCGAGCTCACCTGTCTTCAGCTCTTTATGGAGATCTTCCAAAAAGATTTCATTATAAAGACCTTTTGCAAGCTTCTTGATATAACGTTGCCGTTGGAGATTTGGTACATCCGGGCTAAAGAGATGATGATTAAGAAGCTTCACAGCGTCGGCACGATTTGTGTCAAGACTCCAGAAGAAACAATCTCCGTCCCCGGGAGAGGGCTGCATATACAAATTAACGC
>CAYUCY010000022.1:0-21360 GCA_964443525.1 uncultured Thiotrichales bacterium | reverse complement strand
CCATGACTTGCATTACCCGCATTTTGACGTTTTCTCCTTTAAAAGAGACTCGAAAGCTTGATAAACTGCATCAACTTCCAAATTCTCCATAAGGCGAGAATCTTCCTCCCCGTCCTTGTGTCTCCTCCAAAGCTCTTCATAAGACTCGGGCGTTCGGACAAAAGCCGTTTGAGGACCGAAGGGCGCATATAAGTCATCGGGACTGGGGCCGAAAAGCCCTAAAGTCGGACATCCGCTCGCGGCCGCCAAGTGCATTAACCCCGAATCATTACCGATAAAAGCATCACAAGATTTCATCAAAGCATAGATCTCAAGGAAAGAAAATTTACCGATACAATTATGAATTTCCTGACCCTTGAATGCTTCGAAGAGGGGTTTTAATTTTTCCTCCTCGGATGGAGCGGCAAGGACAAAAACTTGAGCCTCCGGGAGAAGCCCTTCGGACGCTCGAATCTTCTGAACGAGCGAGATCATTTTGGAAAGAGCCCATTCTTTTCCCGCCCAGTTTGCAGCAGGAGCCAAAGTGAGGAAAGGTCCTTTGAAGGGGGCTAAGAACTCGTTGATTTTTCGAGTGCGTCGGTCATTTATATAAAGATAAGGATAAGGAATGGAGGAAAAACAAAGTAAATCTGAAAATTGCCGTGCTTTCGGATGACGGGTTTTTGTTCCGCGCCAAATAAATCTCTTTTTTGCCCGGAGAAAATAGCTGAGAGCCGTCCCTCTTAAATCTACGATTATATCCCAGCGTCGCTCGACAGCATACCACCACAGATCAACCCAATGACCGATACCGAAACGCCGTCTTAACAAGAATACTTTTGCTCTCGGCCAATCTTTAAAGAGAGGCGCAGGAAGGTCTCCGCAAGCAACCGTGATCTCTGCTTGCGGGTATGTGCGGGTGAGTTCTGCCAAAACCCCCGTTGAGAGAACCGCATCGCCTAGTCGCGTCGATGTGATAAATAGGATCTTCATGCCTTCTTTTACCGCATTTTACCCTGTTATTCCTAGATTTTTCTTTCTTAGGATTATTTCGACTTACCTGACTACTCGATTAAATTCTCATCAATTTTTAAATAATTTGTTGACCGCTTTACAAAGAATCAGGATAGTAAAAATTGATTAATGATATAGAAAAGGATAAAAAATTAAAGACAATTAAAAAATGAGACATTTTTCATTGAATTGAGAAAAAGGGTTAATGGCAATTTTAGAAAAAGATCCTTTTGTTTTTACAAGGTAATATTTTTATCGCTTGACAGGGGAAAATTATTACTTATGATCCCTAGTATGAAAAAGACTCTTTGCATCATGGAGGAAGAGCATCGTGTTCATCCAAGTTGAGACGACTCCCAATCCTGAAACGCTAAAATTCCTTCCGGGACAAACCGTTCTCCCTTCAGGAACGTTCGAGGCAACGGATGAGGCCGGTGCTGCGTCTTCTGAGCTGCTTCGAAAGATCTGGGCGCTTGGTTTCGTGCGCGGAATCTTTCTGGGACATGATTTTGTTTCTATCACGAAAAAAGCGGAAGTGGACTGGACTCATATCAAACCAGCGCTCTTGACCGCCATTATGGAATATTACCTTCAGCATGATCGGGTGATTCTTACGACACGAGAGACAAGCCTCCAAAAAGACGACGCTTGTGCTATCACTCGAGAAATCGAAGACCTCCTTGAAACTCGTATTCGACCTGCCGTAGCCCAGGATGGGGGAGACATCCGATTGAGTCGCTACGAAGACGGTATCGTTTATGTCGAGATGAAGGGAGCCTGTGCAGGATGTCCCAGCTCGACGGAAACCTTAAAGATGGGGATCGAAAACATGCTCAAGCATTATATTCCCGAAGTTCAAGAAGTGCGCCAGGCATAACAGCACACATTCCCGAAGAGAAAGGATTCAGAATGAAACTGTTTCGAGACGCTTTTAAAAACATTCCTGCCGATCACGGACGAACACTCATTCTCGGCATTCTTTCATTTATGGTAGTCGTAGCTCTTCTGATCGCTCCTTACGGACCGCCTGAACGACTCCACTTTGCAAGCCTTGACGAAGATGCCGGGCTCCAAGTTGATACGCAAGGTTATGTAACGGCCTTGCAAGAGTTGGCCGAAGGAACTCAAGGTATTGTTAAGGATTTTATGGCCCACTCTAGAGATACCTATTACGTTCCTCGGGCATTGCATATGTCCTTTCCTGAAAATTTTGCGTCTCTCAAAACGATCGGTACTCGAAAAAACGTCTTTGTCGAAAGACTTCTTCCTCACATTCTTTCCACCAATGAGGAGATATTGGCAGACAGGGAACGCCTCGAGGTGATCAAGGCGCAAAGAGACGCTGGCGAACGCCTTGGAACGGCAGATCGTGTTTGGCTTGGAACTCTTGCCAAAAAATATAAACTCAAAAAGGTTTCTCTTGAAGAGCTGCTCCGGCGCGTAGATATTATTCCACCCTCCCTTGCCTTGGCACAAGCCGGTGTCGAGTCTGGATGGGGTGGGTCCAAACTAATGCGCACCAAAAATGCCCCGTTCGGCATGATGCGCTCTTGTGATAAGATCTGCGTCTATCAAACCCTTCAGGAAAGCGTCGAGCACTATATTCATAACCTTAATACCAACGGTGCTTACAAAAAAATGCGGGACATTCGACATGGCTTGAGAGAAGAAGGAAAACCTGTCTGCAGCTTGAAGCTGATAGAGGGCATGGCTCGTTACTCGGAACTTGGGAAAACTTACGTCAACCGCGTTAAAGCTGTCATCGGTCGGGAATCTTTGAAAAAATACGATCGGGCACGCCTGGCACCTAAGGCATTTTCTTTCTCCTCCGAGGCGGCTTAAAACTTCTCTTCGAAGAATCGTATTTGTTTCCGATTAAAGGCTTGACGGCAACGATCGAAACCCGTTCAATGAGAGCCGAATAATACTAGGTTCTTAAAGAAAATGACGACCCATTTTACCTCTGATTTTATGCGCGAGAGCCAAGAGCGCGGCTTTATTCATCAAGCCACCCACCCGGAAGAACTAGACAATATTCTAAAAAAAGGTCCCGTTGCCGCTTATCTCGGATTTGATGCAACGGCCGAGAGCCTTCACGTCGGAAGCCTTGTTCAGATCATGTGGTTGAGACGTCTTCAAAAAGCAGGGCATAAACCGCTTGTGCTTATGGGTGGAGGAACAACACGCATCGGGGATCCGACAGGCAAGGACACAGCCCGTCAAATGCTCTCCGACGATCAAATCGGAAACAACATCACCTCTATTTCCAAAATATTTAAAAAATATCTCACTTTCGGGAACGGTCCCACAGATGCTTTGCTTGTGAATAATGCAGATTGGCTTTCCTCCCTCAACCATCTGGATTTTTTAAGAGATTACGGACGTCACTTTTCAGTTAACCGCATGCTGACCTTTGATAGCGTTAAGATTCGTCTTGAGCGGGAACAAAATCTGACTTTCCTCGAATTTAATTACATGATCCTTCAGTCCTATGATTTTCTGGAACTCTTTCGTCGCCACAAGTGCTTGCTGCAACTCGGAGGAGGGGATCAGTGGGGCAATATTGTCTCAGGAGTTGAACTCGTTCGCCGCATCGAGCACACATCGGTCTTCGGCTTGACTTCCCCCCTTATCATGACGGCAAACGGTGCGAAGATGGGTAAAACCTCTCAAGGAGCCGTCTGGCTTGATGATGTCCTATTAAATCCTTTTGATTTTTGGCAGTATTGGCGAAATACGGCTGACGCGGATGTAGGGCGCTTTTTAAGGCTCTTTACTGACCTTTCGCTCGATGAAATCAAACGCCTTGAAGACCTTAAGGATGCTGAAATAAACGAAGCTAAGAAAATTTTGGCTGATGAAGTCACCCGTCTTTGTCACGGAAAGGAGGCCGTGAGTGAAGCTCGCTCAGCCGCAGCGGCTCTTTTTGAAACAGGGACGAGTCCTTTAGGAGGGCTTCCTTGCGTCCAGATTTCTAAAGAGGAATATTCTCAGGGTATCGGGGTTGTTGACCTTCTTCGTTTAAGCGGCCTTGTGCCCAGCAACGGAGAAGCCAGACGGCTTATCCGAGGAGGAGGTGCTCGATTGAATGATCAACCGATTGAAAATGAAAACGAGCTTCTCTCCCTTGATCGATTCGGAGAGGAAAAAGCTCTCAAGCTTTCCGCCGGGAAAAAACGGCACATACTGATGAAACTGATATAAGAGGTTTTATGAAACTCCTTCAAGCGCTCAAAGGAAATCTGACGGGGACACCCCCCGTTTGGTTGATGCGACAAGCGGGTCGATACCTACCCGAGTATCAGGAATTACGCCAAAAAGCCGCGCATTTTATTGACTTTTGTCAAACCCCTTCTTTGGCAGCTGAGGCCACTCTTCAACCCCTAAGACACTTTGATCTTGATGCTGCGATTATCTTTTCGGACATTTTGATTCTCCCTCACATTTTAGGGCAATCGGTCCGTTTTGTAGAAGGAGAAGGTCCTAAACTAAATGCCCTTCAAACTCGGGAAGACTTAAAATCATTATCTTTGAAGCCCTTGTCAAACGGCATCGCCCAAACGTGTGAGGCGCTTTCCCTCGTGCGTTCTCGACTTCCCTCAGAAAAAGCTTTGATCGGCTTTGCAGGGGCTCCCTGGACGGTTGCCTGTTATATGTTAGAGGGAGAAGGATCAAAGGCTTTTGAAAAAGCCAAAGCTTTTGCTTATCACCATCCCAAGGCCTTTCAGGATCTCCTTGATCTCCTCACAGAGGCCACAACCGAATCCTTGAGCGCCCAAATTAAGGCGGGGGCTGATTGCATTCAGTTATTCGAAAGTTGGGGTGGTGCCGTCCCCTTTTCTCTTTTTGATCAAGCCGTCTTAAAGCCCACACAAAAAATAATCAAGACCCTTCGGGAACGTCATCCCCTCACGCCTATTATCGCTTTTCCCAAAGGTATCGGCCTTGAAACCAGACGCTATGCAGAAAGCGTGAAGCCCGACGCTCTTTCTTTAGACTATACGATTTCCCCAACTCAGGCTCTTGAGGCGCTTTCTTTTGTTCCTTGTTTTCAGGGAGGACTCGATCCGATGGCTCTCCTTGCAGGGGGAGAGGCTCTAGAGAGTCAAACTCAGCATCTCCTTGAAGTCTATCAAGATAGACCTTTTATTTTTAATTTAGGTCATGGTATTTCCCAGCATACGCCGATCTCTCACGTAGAAGGTCTTCTTCAACACATAAAATCTTTTCAACGTCATGAAAAAATCCGCCGTCATCCTCTTTAATCTCGGAGGCCCCCACCAGCTTTCTTCGGTAAGGTCCTTTCTTTTTAATCTCTTTTCCGATAGGGCTATTCTTACACTTCCGAATCCCTTTCGCTTTCTTCTTGCGAAGATCATTGCTTGGCGTCGAGAAAAAGAAGCCCAAGAAATTTATAAGCAGCTGGGAGGCGCTTCTCCTCTCCTCAAAAATACTCAAGAACAGGCAAAAGCTTTAGAAAAAAAACTGGGGAAAAACTATTCGGTTCATGTGGTGATGCGCTATTGGCATCCTCGAGCAAGCTCCGTTTGGGAAGAAGTCTTGGAGGGTGCCCCCGACGAAATTCTCATGATTCCCCTTTACCCTCAATATTCAACGACAACAACCCGATCCTCCCATCGGGAATGGCTGGAGACGAGGCCTTCAAGGGCCAGACATATTCCGATCAAAAAGCTTTGCTGTTATCCTGACTTGGAGGAGTTTATCCAAGCGATGGCAGAGATGATTCTTCCTCACCTACCCCATGACCTCTCAAAACATCGCCTTCTTTTAACGGCTCACGGCCTTCCGAAAAAAACCGTTGATCGCGGAGACCCTTACGTCACTCAAGTGAAAAAAACCGCCTCGGCCCTCCTTAAAAAACTGAACAAATCCGATCTGGATGCTGTTGTATGCTATCAATCTCGCGTCGGCCCATTGGAATGGGTTAACCCTTACACGGACGAAGAAATCTTGAAGGGAGCTCAAGCCCAAAAACATCTGATCGTCGTTCCGATTGCTTTTGTCTCAGAACACTCGGAAACCCTTGTTGAGCTCGATCGTCAATATCGAGAATTGGCTCTTAAAAACGGAGCCTTATCTTATACACGAATAAAAACGGTTTCAGCACATCCCTTTTTCATTGAAGGTCTTGCCCGGCTTGTTCGAAGTCTTTCTCAGGAAACTTTAGAGACGCATGCTTTTTCTGAGGTCCTTTGCCCGAAGATCTGCAAGGGATGCCCTCGTCCAACCCTTTTACCCCGTCAAGAGGAAATCAAAGATGCAAGAATGGCTCTCTAGTTCTTATCTCGTCATCAAGTCATTTCACCTTATTTTCGTAATCAGCTGGATGGCGGGACTTTTTTATCTCCCCCGTCTTTTTGTCTATCACGCATCCTCCGACATCACACCGGAAACGGCAGCGACTTTCAAGATTATGGAAAGACGTCTTTTAAAAATTATCATGACCCCGGCCATGATCCTTAGTTGGGTCTTCGGTCTTCTTTTGGCCTTCACGCCCGGAATTTTAGCAGCTCCCAACGGGTGGTTTCACGTGAAACTTTTTGCCGCCCTGGTGATGAGCAGTCTTCACGGATACCTCAGCAAATGCGTTAAAGTTTTTGCTCGCGATCAAAACGCCCATTCCCCTCGCTTTTATCGAATCCTCAACGAGGTTCCTACACTTTTGATGATTTTGATCATTTTTCTTGTTGTTTTAAAACCGTTCTAAGAGTATAAAAAAGAATCAGAAGGTAAATCGCCTTTTTCCTATCATAGTTAAGAATCATCAACAATCAGAAGCAATAAGTGTATCTCTATGAATATTAATGAATTGAAGTTAAAACCTGCTGCCGATCTCATTTTGTTGGCGGAAGAAAATCAAATTGAAAATGCAAGTTCCCTCAAAAAACAAGATCTTATCTTTGCTATTTTGAAAACCCTTGCCGCCAAAGATGTTCCGATCTACGGAGAAGGTATTCTTGAGATTCTACAAGATGGATTTGGCTTTTTAAGGTCTCCTCTAAGCAACTATGTCCCCGGTCCCGATGATATTTATGTCTCCCCCAGCCAAATTCGTAAGTTTAGCCTTCGCACAGGCGATCAAATGGAAGGAGAAATTCGGGCTCCAAAAGAGGGAGAACGGTATTTTGCCCTGACCAAGCTCAACAAAGTCAACGGCGATAACCCGGAATTCCTGCGTCATCGGGTCAACTTTGATAACCTTACTCCCCTCTATCCCCAAGAACGTATCCAACTCGAGATCGAAAAAACGGAAAAAGTCGAGAAAACAAAAGCCAAAAAAGGAAACGGAGAAGATTTCACGGCCCGTGTCATCGATCTCGTCAGCCCCCTCGGAAAAGGACAGAGAGCACTGATCACGGCACCACCTCGTACCGGTAAAACGGTCATGCTTCAACAAATTGCTCACTCGATTTCCGTAAACTATCCTGAAGTTCATCTGATTGTCCTCCTGATTGACGAACGTCCCGAAGAGGTCACAGATATGGCCCGATCTGTCAAAGGAGAAGTTGTGAGCTCCACCTTTGATGAACCAGCAACACGCCACGTTCAAATCGCTGAAATGGTCATTGAGAAAGCAAAGCGTCTTGTCGAGCATAAAAAGGACGTTGTAATTCTTCTCGATAACATCACCCGCCTGGCCCGCGCCTATAACACGGTTGTCCCTTCTTCAGGAAAAGTTTTAACGGGTGGGGTAGACGCCAACGCTCTTCAGAGACCGAAACGCTTTTTTGGGGCTGCCCGAAACATAGAGGAAGGCGGATCTCTTACCATTATCTCAACCGCCCTCATTGAAACAGGTTCTCGCATGGATGAGGTCATCTTCGAAGAGTTTAAGGGAACGGGTAACTGTGAAATTGTTCTAGATCGCAAGCTTTCCGATAAGCGTATTTTCCCGGCCATCGATATTACCCGATCCGGAACCCGCAAGGAAGAGCTCCTGATCGGCAAAGCAGATCTGGCAAAAGCTTGGGTTCTGCGCCGTATTTTGGCGCCCATGGGGTCCCAAGAGGCCATGGAATTTCTCCTTGAAAAACTTCGAGAAACAAAAAATAATGCCGACTTTTTTCAGTCAATGAATCAATAATCATGACACGGGAAGAACTTTCTTCTAGACTTACCCTTCCCGTTTCACGTGAAACATATTCGAATCTCCAGCGATACGAAGCGCTCTTGTTAAAGTGGCAGAAATGCCTCAACCTTGTGGCGCCTTCGACCTTACCTATCCTTTGGGAACGACATATCCTCGATTCTCTTCAGCTTTTAAAGTACATTCCGAAAGGTGCAAAAACTCTGTGTGATCTCGGCTCTGGTGCCGGGTTTCCAGGTCTTGTGGTTGCGATCGCTTCAAACCTTACGGTCACTCTGATCGAATCAGATAGGAAAAAATGTGCCTTCCTTCAAACTGTTTCACGTGAAACAAAGACATCGACCATTCTCTTGAGCGAGCGTATTGAGAAAGTTCCCTTACATCCATACGATGTCATAACCGCAAGAGCTCTTGCTCCTCTCGAGCAGCTGCTCCTATGGGCACACCCTTTAAGCCACTCCAAAAGCGTGTTTCTTTTTTTGAAAGGGAAGAGCGTCGATGAAGAAATGGAGGCTGCTTCTTCGAAGGGAGATTATTATCTCTTTCAAAAATATCCCTCTCTGACCGATTGCCATGGACATATTTTAGAGGTAAAAAGAAAGAGTCCATAAAATTTGAGGCACTTTCATGAACATCATTGCAATTGCAAATCAAAAAGGCGGTGTCGGTAAAACGACGACAACTGTCAATATTGCAACGGCCCTCGCCGCAATCGGGAAAAAAACCCTTTTGATCGATCTCGATCCACAAGGAAATGCCAGCACGGGCATGGGCCTAATTGATCGAAATAAATTAAAGGGAACATACCACCTCCTCATCGAAGATGCGCCCCTTCACGAATGTCTCCATTCCACAAAAATTCCGGGTCTCTCCCTCATCCCCGCCTCCCGAGACTTAAGCGGTGCCGAGGTTGAACTCGTAACTATGGAAAAAAGGGAACATCGTCTCTTCTTAAGCTTAACGGCAAACGACGATTTTGATTATGTTCTTCTGGATTGCCCCCCATCCTTGGGATTTTTAACAGTCAATGCTCTGACGGCCTCATCTCATGTCATCATTCCCCTTCAATGTGAGTTTTATGCCCTGGAAGGGCTCAGCCAACTGGTGAATACTATTCGTCGTATTCAACAACGACTTAACCCGACCCTCTCTCTGATGGGTATTGTTTTAACCATGCATGATAAAAGAAATGCCCTGAACGAGCAGGTGGCGCAGGATGTAAAACATCACTTCAAAGACAAGGTATTCTCAACCATTATTCCCCGAAATATTCGAATTTCGGAAGCTCCCTCTCACGGGATGCCCGTCCTCATTTACGACGTCAGAAGCGCAGGGTCCCTTGCTTATATGAAACTTGCCTCGGAAATCATCAAAAAAGACGGAGTCGGATCTCATGTCAAACTTGCAAGCTAAAGCCCCCCTCGGGAAGGGTCTTTCAGCCCTCCTCGGCCCTGATGAACCTGAAGGAAATACGGCGCACACCATTCTTTCTACCTCGATCGAAACCCTTCAAGCTGGGAAATATCAACCTCGTGAATCCTTTTCGGAAAAGCCCCTTCAAAATTTGATCAATTCAATTCGGGAAAAAGGAATTCTACAGCCGATTCTTGTCCGACCCATCATCGGTCTGACCAACCAGTATGAGATCGTTGCTGGAGAACGGCGTTGGCGAGCTGCAAAGGAGGCCGGTCTCGCCGAGGTCCCCGTGATGGTCGTGGATCTCACGGATGAAGAGGCTCTCGAGACGGCCATCATCGAAAACGTCCAACGACAAGACTTGAATCCTCTCGAAGAGGCACAAGGATACAAACGCTTGATGGAAGAATTCGGTCATTCCCAGGAAGTCATTGCACGAATGATCGGTAAAAGTCGACCTCATATCGCAAATACCTTAAGACTTTTAGGTGCTACCCCTGCCATTCAAACGGCTTTAAAGGAAGGCGCCATCACGGCAGGCCATGCAAGGGCTCTTCTCAACCATCCCAAGGCCGATGACCTTCTCCAGAAAATCATTAAAGAGGGTGCAAGCGTCAGGGAAACGGAAAGCTTTGTGCAAAAAAGTATGCGGGATGCTATTTTAAAAACTTCTACCACTTCCATTCCTCGGAGCACTTCCCCTAGAAACGAAGACTTAATTCTCTTTGAAAGCCAACTGACTGAACATCTCGGCGCACCTGTTTCCATCCGCCTGAAAGGGCAAAAAGGGATAATTTCCATCTCTTTCAATTCTTTCGAAGAGCTTGATCGTCTGGCATCTCATTTGTCAGGCAGTTGAGCGACCTCCAGTAAAAGCGAGGAGAAAAGCCCATCAAAAGGCGGATAAAAAGTTTTTACTTTTTTTTCAGCCTGCCTAAGGAGGCTGATCCCCTCCAAGATTTTTTCTTTCGACCATCTTTTCAAAGATGTCTCATACAGATCAAGCTTTGAAAACGGTAATCGACGCCCCAAGGCAGCATAGTTTGACTTGAGCGCCGTCAACCCCTTTTCCTTAAAAAAGAGGAGTGTTTCAAGACTTGAAAGCAGGAGTTGAAGAAGACCGATTTCGGAAATGCCCTGTTTTCTGGAAGATGAGACCACACCCTCTAGAGAACCATATCGGCCCTTCAGGAAATCAGATTCCACTTGATCCGTTGAAAGCCGCTCTTCTGTTGCAAGAAAGTTCTCTAGCTCGTGCACGGTTAGTGTTTTCTCACCTTGTGCAGTAAAAAGCTCGATCTTTTCAAGATCCGAGAAAAATCCCTCTAGATGTCTTTGCCCATGAAAAGCTAAAAACTCCAGAACATCCGGGGGAAACGACAGAGACTTGAGACCAAAATACCAGCTCATAAAAGCTTTTAATTCTCGCACATCTATTTCATAACAGGGAAAAGCGGCTCCTCGAGAATACCGCTCTAAATAAGAAACGATTTTAGACTTTCGATTCAGCTTGCTTGACTGGAAAATAAAAGAAGTATCGGCCTTCTCAAGGTATGATTCGAGATCAGACAGAAGAGAGTCCCCGACAGAAGAAAGAACGAAGACCTTATGACTTGCAGAAGAGCCGAAGAGATCAGCATCCAGATGCCCCTCAGCGCTTTTTAACGCATCGATATGTATCGTTTCTATCTTTTGGCCCAAGGCCCATCCATAGAGAAGGAGGCGCATCCGAAAGGATTGAAGCGCTTGATCATGCCCGTAGAGTAAAACGGCTTGAGGGGGCTTCGGCTCAGTCGCCAGCTTTAGAATCGGCGTCATCTATTCTCTTCTTAGATGGTGCATCCATCCTAGGGCTAGCAAAATAAGAGGCTAGCAAGACCTTAATTTCATGGGCCCCCTGCTTCATGGCCCTTTGACGTTGACGTTCCTCGGTAACAATATAGGGGATGGAAGCGATTTCGGCCTTTGAGCCCGTTGAAAAGCTCGCATCTACCTCCGTTGAATCCCGATAAAGAAGCTGACGGGTTTTAAGGTCGGACAAAGAGAATTTAAAAACATAATTGAGGCGGAACCTTTTCGGCGTTGCGTCTTTCCGAAAACCGAATTCCGTTTTCGTTTCCAACACAGATACATTCAAAGAGTATTTTGGATTTTTTGGTTCCTCATATGGATTCACCAGATCTAAAAGATGATTTCTGAGCTGGAGCCCCATTCTCTCGGGAATGTTTCCTATTTTGATCAAAGCCAACTCTTCGTGAACATTCTCGGTCTCTTCCAGATTATTAGGCATGTAAACAGGACGAAATCCACATCCAGCCAAGAGAACGGTCAGGAAAATACCTAAAAAGTTTTTAATTTGCGACAATGTTTACTACCTTGTTAGGGATCACAATCACTTTGCGAGGGGTCAAGCCCTCAAGAGCTCGTGTGACGTTGGGCTGAGAAAGGGCTTCTTCCTTAACTTTATCCTCAGGCATATGAACTGCAACATCAAGGGTTGCCCTCAACTTTCCATTCACCTGAATGGCCAAGGTAACCGTTTCTTTCTGCACAAGAGACGGATCAAACTGAGGCCATGCAGTTTCGGCAATGAGGGTTTGTCGGCCCAGGCGGGACCAAATCTCTTCCGCAATATGGGGCATGACAGGAGAGAGCAAAAGAAGGAATGTTTCAAGGGCTTCCCTTAAAATCGCAGAATTCACTTCCTGAGGGGAAAGATCGGACAAAGCATTGACCAACTCCCTAAGACGAGCGACATATCGATTTAACCCGAAGGCCTCGATTTCTTTGCTTACTTCACGCATCGCAGCATGCACAATTTTTCTAATCTTTAAATCATCGTCAGAGAGGTTCTGAGGAATTTTTTGATCTACCCCCCCGAGATACGGCAAGAACGCTTCTGAGAGGCTCCAAATGCGATTAAGGAATTTCCAAACTCCCTGGATCCCTGCTTCTGTCCATTCGAAGTCTCGATCGGGGGGACTGTCGGATATCACAAAGAGGCGTGCCGTGTCTGCCCCGAAATCGCGAACGATGTCGGCAGGATCCACAACGTTCTTCTTAGACTTGCTCATTTTTTCCGACCGCCCTTTCTTAACCGGCGCATGATCGGAGACTCTGAAAAACTTACCATTTTCTTCAATCACTTCGGACGGCATGACCCATTCGCCCTTTTCCGTACGAAATGTTTCATGACAAACCATTCCTTGGGCCATCAGCCCTTTGAAGGGCTCTTCTATCGATACGTACCCGCACTCCTTGAGAGCTCGGGTAAAAAATCGAGCATAAAGAAGGTGAAGGACGGCATGCTCGATCCCTCCGATATATTGATCAACCGGTAGCCAATAGGAAGCGGCCTCTGCATTCAAAGGTTTCTTGTCTCTGGGCGCACAAAAGCGAGCAAAATACCAAGATGATTCCATAAAAGTATCAAGCGTGTCCGTCTCTTTACGGGCCTTTCCCCCACAGACAGGACAGGGACGATCTTTCCATGTCGGGTGATATTCAAGAGGATTCCCTGCCTTCTCAAAAGAAACATCTTCGGGAAGAAGAACGGGAAGTTCTTCTTCCGGAACAGGCAAAACGCCACACCTCTCACAATGAATCATGGGAATCGGGCATCCCCAATAACGTTGCCGGGAAATGCACCAGTCTCTTAAGCGATAAGTAGTTGTCCCGAATCCGACGCCTATTTCTTCTAACTTTTGGATAGCTTTTTGAATGGCCTCATCCTTGGAGAGGCCGGTGAGAAAATTCGAATTATAAAGAATCCCATCTTCCGTAAAGGCTTTTCCATCTAGATGAAACGCCTCGGGAGGAATATCCGCAGGTCTTACGACGGGCAGAATCGGAAGACCATATTTGGTTGCAAACTCAAAGTCTCTCTGGTCATGAGCAGGGCACCCGAAAATAGCCCCTGTGCCGTAATCCATCAAAATAAAGTTTGCCACGTAAACGGGAAGCTCCTGAGAAGGATCGAAGGGATGCTCAACGACAAGACCCGTATCAAAGCCTAATTTTTCAGCTTTTTCAATAGCCTCTTCACTTGTACCGAGATGGTTACACTCATCGATAAAGGCTTTTAACGTCGGATTAACTTGAGCCAAAAATTCGGCCAAGGGATGATTAGGAGAAATCCCCACAAAAGAAGCACCGTAAAGAGTATCAGGACGAGTCGAGTATACCTCGATTTGATTTTCACGTCCTTTGATCTTGAATTTAAACTGTGCCCCGAAAGATTTACCGATCCAGTTTCGTTGCATCGTCAGAACTCGTTCCGGCCAATCTTTGAGGGTATCCAGACCCTGAAGAAGCTCTTCCGCATAAGCTGTAATTTTCAGATACCATTGAGAAAGCTTTCGACGCTCCACAGGAGCCCCCGACCGCCATCCTTTACCGTCGACCACTTGTTCGTTGGCAAGAACCGTGTGCTCGACAGGATCCCAGTTTACATAGCTTTCCTTCCTGTAAATAAGACCCTTTTTATAAAAATCCAGAAAGATCTTTTGCTCGTGCGCATAATAACCGGGATGGCAGGAGGCGAGCTCTCTCGTCCAATCGAAGGCAAATCCCAAAGTCTTGAATTGCTCTCGCATGACAGCAATATTGTCGTAGGTCCACTTGGCGGGATGCGCCCCTTTTTCCATGGCTGCGTTTTCCGCAGGCAACCCGAAAGCATCCCATCCCATGGGGTGAAGAACGTTAAACCCTTGAGCTCGTTTATATCTCGCGATCACATCGCCGATCGTATAATTGCGCACATGACCCATGTGAAGTCGGCCCGAGGGGTAAGGAAACATCTCTAAAACATAGTAAGGAGGTGCCTTTGCATTCTCCCTTACCTCAAATGCTTTTTTTTCCGCCCAAACTTTTTGCCATTTCTCCTCAAAGGCTCTGTGGGCATATCGTTCGGCCATGCTTTTATTTTCCTGCCTGAATTCGAAGCTGACGTGCTCTGGTTAAAATAGAATTTTCAAGATCAACCGCGGTTTGGTGGTCGGTCGGTTGATCAACCCAGTTACCCTTGACGAGCGTTTGCCGGAAAACAGATACCTTTACACCGTCCGCTCTTAACTGACGATCCAAAATCCGTATGTCGACTTTAATGCGCTCCTGAGGCGTTTCAACGGGCGTATACCATTTCGTTAAAATGACACCACCAAAAGGATCCACAGACTTCAGGGGCATGAAAGATAAAGTGTCAAGAGAGGCACGCCATAGATAACTGTTCACACCGATCCCGATGTCTGCTTCCTTTTTGACGTCACTATCTCCACCGAAAAGAAGCGTATCATCTCCGAACAACTTTTCCATGTCTCGGTATTTCCGGTCTCGGCGGGTCAAGATCTCATCATCCTTATTAATCTTAGAATTGGAGCAACCCACAAGAAGGACAGTTCCGAGAAGAAGAAAAAGTGCGGAGCTGAAAAAAGAAGGGCGGGATGACATTTAAGAAACCTCTCTACTACAAAAACACTTCTCCAGGTATCGACCGAATTGGCTTGATCGTCAAGAGGAAAGATCGGAAGACATTTTTCCGATTTCCTGAACAGAAAAAAGGGAGCCGAGGCTCCCTTCCTTGAAACTATTAAGTCTTTTAAAATTAGAACTTGATTTTTGAACCGACGATAAAGACGTGGCCGCGGTTATTTTCGACGTTTGTTGCTTCAAACTTGTTGTTTGAAGAAATAACCTGACCGACGATCCTCGGATCTGTTTTATAATCGAAGAAGTTTCCTTCCGCATACACGCTCAAGCCGGGCGCAAGTTTCCGATCCCATGTCAAAGACCAGACGTTTGCTTTAGCCTTCAAATGGTCACTACGAATGTTGCGGGAGCTGCCGTACCAACCGAAGGCAAAGCTATCAACTCCATAATCGTAACCGAGAGCCAAGCTGTAAGCCTTACCTGCATCTTGACCGTTGATACCTTGCTCGGTTTGTGAATGGCCGTTATCGATGAATTCACCACCGAGCTTCCAATCTTTCCAACCGAAGACGGCACCGAGCGCGTAAGACTTCGTACGGGCACGTGCAACATTACCAGTTCTGTTGCCGCGCATAGTCTTGCCGGCATAAAGAAGCGTACCGGAGAGTTTCACATCCACGCCGTTTCCAAAGGTTTCCTTATAGTTAACACCCAAACCAACCTGGTTTTTGTCAAATGGTGTGTTTGTGGAGCTTGTATGGGAGAAAAGTTTCGTCTCGCCCTTGTGTTGTTGGTTCGGCGTAAAAGAAATACCTGCTTGGAACCCGTTTACTCGAGGCGTAACGTACGTCGCCTTTGTTGAGTCTTTCGGAGCCCCCTGAAGATCGACGGTTGTGATTACACCTTCCGTCGGGTTTGTAACGTGGGTATAGTTTCCGGCAAAACCGCCCGTTGCTCCCATGACGTCATAGGCACCAACTGCCATAAAATCATCAACACCGCGGGCATTACCGAGGATCGCGGTACCCCACTCGCCCTTAAATTTAAGACGGCTTTCCTCAACACTCTGCGTTTGATCTACGTCACCCGTCAACCCGACCAAGAAACTGTACTCGAGCCCGCCCCAGGCATCAGCCTTTCCGAAGACTTCAAAGTTGATTCGGGTGTCGGCAACTTCCATGTGGTGTCCGCCGCCCTTACCTCTGTTGGGTTCTCTAATCGTTTGATTGAACGCAAAGTAGTTGAAGGTCGATTGACCAGACATCCGCAGAGCGGGCGTTTTCGCGCCTTTTACGTTGGCTTCAACATCAGTAGACAATAATGGTAAAGCAACTGCCAGCGCCGTCGTAGCTAAAAGAATTTTTCTCATAGTATCCTCCAAACCTAGGGTTGTTCCATATTCGCTAACCCATTCTATTTTCTCGCATTTTAAATCGTTGTGCGCGAAACTAGGTGCAAATAATTTAAACATTTAATCAGATTTTATAAAAACCCGATCCAAGAAAAAGAGCAATGTCGAAGTGGAGAATAAACCATAAATATCGAAAGGTGTGGCCATACAGCAACAGACAAAACCCGCTTAGGCAGCCTGTCTTTTAAGGAGAGGTCTAAGAACCCCCATAGTCCTTAAATCATTAATAAATTTTTTTCTTGTTTCGGGGTTTAGGAAATCGGGAAGCGTTTTCAAATCTTCTTCCGTCAAATACCTTCGGTCAAGGACGAAACGAAGCGGTTTTTGGTATACCTCCGGCACAGGAACATAAGCTTTCGGAGAACAAAGACATACTTCTCCCTGAACCGTTTCCAGCTTCACGGAAGGATCAACTTCGTAAAGAAGCTTCTGTTTGTCCTTATAGAAGCGCTGTTTTATTTTTTCCCGGAAAACTTCCGAAGAAAAACAATCCGTGAGGCATTTGCCGGCTTCTTCTCCCCACGCATCGGAGAAATCCATGGGAAGAGAACGTCTGAAGAAAGGATCTTCTACCAATGTCTCGAAAAGAAGGCTCACGATATCAAGACCAATCGGCCTCGTTATCCCGAACGTGACATGAAGAGAAGGACCTTCCGACGTTCTAGCATCATGATAAACTCCTCTCGGAACATAGAGCTGATCCCCTGCCTTCAGAGTAAACTCCTCTTCAACGGGTCCTTTTTGAGAATCATGATAGCTCTGAGGCAAACTTTGAAACAGGGGGTGGTTGATAGGATTTTCCTCTCGATTCCTGTAAAGCCGCCATGTTTTTTCACCCTCGCATTGAATCACCCAAACATCATGCACGTCAAAATGCGATCCGAATCCTTGAGTTTTTCGAGGGCTATAATAAAGATTGGCTTGAACGAGAGCTTTAAACGTTCGCTCCATCTCCACCCCGAAAGATTGTAGCGACGGATTCAAAGAAAGAACATCGTTTAAAACAAGGGTCGCTCCCCCCTCTATCAAAGACTTTACTTTTTGAGGGGACGCAAACCCGTCATCGCTAACGTAGTCCCTCACCTCTAAATACCCGCCATCCCGCACGAGCTTGAGACACTGCGCCGTCCAAAAGTCCTTACGTTCCAACCATTGATAGAGTTCCTCTATCGTCAGAAAGGACTCGAGCGACCCCGAAGACCTAAAGGGCTTTTTATCAAAAAAAGAAGAGAAAAAAACATCCGCTTGAAGAGGAGAAATCAGTTCACTTAGGGTTAGCTGTTTTTTCATGGAAGTTTTTTGGCAAAAATGATAAATAATTCTTAAGAGATTAAGCGAAAAGGAAAGATTTGAAAAGGATGAAAAAGCCAGTCATCGGTGTCACCCTTGATTGTGAAAATTGTGAGAGTTACTCTCCTTACCCTTGGTATGCTTTAAGAGAAAATTATATTAAGTGTATCGAGACGGCGGGCGGCCTCCCGATCCTTATTCCCTATCATACGAGTGGCATTGAAGCCTACCTCTCGATGATCGACGGGCTTATGATTCCAGGCGGCGCTCATGATATCGCGCCTGAGATCTACGGCGTGTGGGAACGACACCCGAAAACGGTTCTAAAAACGAGACGAACTGACTTTGAGATTAAAATAACCAAAGGAGCCCTTGACCGGAAAATGCCTCTTTTAGGCATCTGCGGCGGCCAACAGTTGATTTCCGTGCTCAAAGGAGGATCCCTCTATCAACACCTTCTCGATGAGATCGAAACCCCGATCGATCATGAACAAAAAGCCCCGAAACATGAAGCAACTCATAGCGTTTCCATCATTAAGGACACACTTTTGCATCGGATTTTGAAACGCTCCGAAATCCTCGTCAACAGTACCCATCATCAAGCCGTCAAGAACCCGGGTCAAGGTGTTGCGATTAACGCTTCTGCATCTGACGGCGTAATCGAAGGGATTGAAGTCCAAGACAGCCCGTTTTGCTTAGGCGTTCAATGGCATCCGGAACATCTCTCAACAGAGGCGGATGCCGAGATCTTCAAGGCCTTCATCAGCCATGTGACGGCCCTCAAATGACGGGAAAAGGAAGAGTCGCAAAGGTTTTAGCTCGAGGAGGTGTCGCATCAAGACGAGAAGCAGAAAAACTGATCCTTGAGGGACGCGTCAAAGTCAACGCTGTCCTCCTTGAAACACCGGCCTTCCTCGTCTCGCCTGAAGACGTTCTTACCCTCGATGATGTCCCCCTAAAGCCGAAAGAAAAAACTCGCCTTTGGCTTTACCATAAACCGAGAGGCTTTTTGACAACTCATCATGATCCAGAAGGGCGGCCTACGGTTTTCGAGTCGCTTCCCAAGTTCCTTCCTCGCGTGATTTCAGTGGGCCGGCTCGATATGAATTCAGAAGGCCTTTTGCTTCTGACCAACGACGGAGCGCTCGCCCGCCACCTTGAACACCCATCGACGGAAATCCCCAGAACATATCGGGTTCGCATCTTCGGGTCCCCTGATAAAAATCGCCTTAAGGAAATAGAAAAGGGATTGACTTTTGAGGGGGTAACATACCGCCCTACTATCTCTAAAACATTGAGGGAGGGTCCTAACAATACCTGGCTTGAAATCACACTCTACGAGGGAAAAAACAGGGAAATAAGAAAGATGATGACCTATCTGGGCGTGAAGGTAAATCGTCTGATTCGCATTTCTTACGGTCCCTATCATCTCCAGGATCTTAAGATCGGCGAGGTAAAAGAAACAGCGCTTCTTGATCTTTCTTAATTTAACTCTTTTTTATCGTTTTCCTTGTAAGATTTTGATAACGTTATTTTAACATGGGGGAGAAAATTCTTATGTTTGATTTTCCGATTTTTGCAATCGCCCTATTGATCCTCGCCGTTCTCGTTATTGTGGCTGGTGTCAAGTCCGTCCCTCAAGGCATGCAGTGGACCGTTGAACGATTCGGAAGGTATACTCACACCTTAATGCCAGGGTTAAACCTGATTATTCCTTTCATCGATAAAATCGGTGCCAAAGTATCCATGAGAGAGAGCGTCTTTGATGTTCCTTCCCAGGATGTCATCACAAAAGATAACGCCATGGTTCGGGTTGATGGTGTCGTATTTTATCAAGTCTTGGATGCGGCTCGAGCAGCCTATGAAGTCTCGGCCATTGACTCGGCCATAATTGCCATCACCATGACAAATATTCGAACTGTGATGGGATCCATGGATCTCGACGAACTTCTCTCAAACCGTGAAAAAATAAATGCGGAACTTCTTCATGTGGTCGATGATGCAACAAATCCCTGGGGAGTTAAGGTCACTCGCGTTGAAATCAAAGACATTACGCCACCCAAGGATTTGGTTGATTCCATGGCGCGACAGATGAAAGCGGAGCGAGATAAAAGAGCGCTCGTCTTGGAAGCGGAAGGAGAAAGGCAAGCCCAGATCCTGATTGCGGAAGGCCGAAAACAAGCAGCTATCCTCGAGGCTGAAGGAAAGAAGGAAGCCGCCTATCGGGAAGCAGATGCCAGGGAACGCCTTGCTCAAGCTGAGGCCAAAGCAACTGAAACGGTCTCTCTTGCTATCTCAAAAGGCAATATCCAAGCCATTAACTATTTCGTCGCAAATAAGTATGTCGAGGCCTTAAAAGAGATAGGATCCGCCGAAAACCAAAAGGTCTTTTTTATGCCTCTTGAAGCCTCCAACATAATCGGCGCCATCGGCGGTATTACGGAAATAGCAAAAGAAGCCTTCAAAGGAAGCTCTTCCCCTGCCCCGAAACACCTTAAAAAAGAGGTTTGATCCATGTTCGAATGGCTTGATGTGAATGCATGGGGATGGTGGGTTTTTGCCGTCATTTTACTCGTCATTGAAATCCTGGCCCCTGGGACCTTCTTCTTATGGCTCGGGGTTTCGGCAGGACTTGTGGGATTGATCGCCTATCTGTTGCTGGATCTTCATGTGGCTTGGCAGCTTCTGCTTTTCGCCCTCTTCTCAGTTATCAGCGTCACCGTCTTCCGTTTTTATCAAAAACGAAATCCGACACTTACAGATCAGCCGGCTCTCAATCTGAGAGGCAAGCAATATCTGGGGCGCATTATCACGGTGACTCAGGACATTGAAAATGGCAGAGGAAAAGCAAAACTGGATGATACGCATTGGAACATCGAGGGGCCCGACTGCCCCAAAGGCACACGTGTCAAAGTAATCGCTGTTGAAGGCCTTTTGTTGAAAGTTGAGATTTATAAGCCGCAGTAGCAACGAGAGATTCTCTAAGCCGTCTTTTCCTGAAGCTCTTGTCTGGGAAGTCCGTGAAAACGTCTTTGACAGAAAATAAGAGGAGATGCTTCCGCTCGCGCTCCTAAAGAGAGAACTCGAGAAAGAATAATCTCGTGATCTCCTCCATCGTAAAAGGTCTCCGGGTGACACTCGAGAAATGCAGCCGATCCTTGAATCTTGGGATGACCTCCTCCGGTCTCCTCCAATCTTACAAGCCCCCAGTCCCTAAGGGCGGGATTTGCAAAGGCTGAGGCGATCTCTTCTTGATCTTCCGAAAGAATATTAATTACGAATTTATTGCCTGCCTTAAAATGAGGCAGGGATGAAGATGTTTTTTTCAAACAAAACAGGATCAAAGGAGGCTTCAGTGACACCGAAACGAGGGAGTTTACGGTTAACCCTAACAACCCTTCTGAAGTGCGCGCCGTAACACAGGCAACACCCGTTGCGAAACGGCTCATCACGAAGCGCAAATCTTGAGAGGCATCACCCATGGATTTTCTTTCATTGTTTTCAAAGACTTACTTTTTTGTTCCTTTAAAAGTAAAAATTTAACCAATTCTTGGATTAATATAAGGGTATAATAGAACCACATTTGTGGTGAAATAACAATAAAAATGGGGAGATCCCATGTTTTTTGCGGGATTAGGCGTCGTCTTCGGATGCGTGTTCGGCGGCTACATTATCATGGGAGGCAACATCATGATCGTCCTCCGTGCGGCGCCGA
>CAYUCY010000021.1:13282-22994 GCA_964443525.1 uncultured Thiotrichales bacterium | reverse complement strand
CCCCCCCCCCCCCCCCCCCCCCCCCCCCCCCCCCCCCCCCCCCCCCGTAGAGAATCTGAGATTAAAGATCATTACATGAGAGGAAGTAACAAAACAAAGAACTTTTCCTGCCCAGGAGGTGGATTGGGGAGCGAACTTTCGTGCTTTCAACGCTTATCCAAAGACTTTCAAGAGCTCATAGAACCCTCGAATTAATCAAGATGCTCTATGTGAGCTTTACTTGCATTGCGCTAGGTTAGCCTTCTCAGCATCCCTCATTTTTATCAAATCCTACAACTGTATTAATTTTTATTTAAATTAAACTAAATTTTTAGAGCGAGATTGCAAAATTAACATTGGCAAACTTCTGTCAAAATAGATACCTAAAAGGCCAGATCAGGTGAATAGTAGTTTGATTTTTTATGTTTTTTTCAACTCGCATTTTTTCCAGGCTTATGGTAGGAGTCATATTTTCATTGTCATACGTCTCTGCAAGCATGACAGAAGATGATATAGGGGTAGGTTCTCGCTTGGCCTCCATTGAAAGAATACAAATTGCACAAGATACTCATAAAAAGATCTTCAAAAACAATCGAGAAAAAATAAATTCAAGACTAAAGACCCCTCTAAAAAAGACTCGCTCCTCCCAAAGGCGAGTCCGCCGCCTCAACGTAGCCGTCAAAAGACCGATGATGGAACGAAATTTAAATATTGTCCCCAAAGGTCTTTGTTATGGTGAGGCATCCTGCTTCCCGATAGACAAGTGGGCCCCTCATTGTTATGCGGGGATGACCCGAGGCGAAAGAAAAAGACTAAAAGAAGAATATCCCGGATTTATTGTTTCCCCCGTTAAAAGGCTTAAAATAAAAACAGCCCCCGTTTATCCTCCGAAAGAATTCAAAGTAACGCCTTTAAGATTGCAGCATAAGGTTCAAACACGCAGTCAATATGATACCCTTAAGAAGCTTTTGCTTGAGGCCGCAACGCCGGAGACGGTCCTCTCCCACTTTCGCACCTATCTTCAAGAGTGCTTGGACACTGGAACTAGGCCCAATATCATGCGTGCTTTAGAAACTCTTCGGGAATGCCAAGGGCATTTCAATGTGATTCAACAGTTCGGCGATAATATCTTTTTTGCCCAAACTTCCATGTTTGATTTAGATGTGAGAGACGAGTCAGGGCGAAATACGCTTGAGAGGCTTCGGCAGGGCCTGAACCCTCTGATGAAGTCCGACTCTTCTCGACCTCGGGACCGGGTTTGCAACTATCATCATGCGCTTCAAGACAATGGTCCTGTTATCGCGCTTCCCGAGTGGGATCATACTCAGTTTTCAGTTTTCTACCATCAATTCTTAAATGATGAAGAGTCTCGAATCGATCGCAGGGATTTCGGAGCAGATTGCAAAGAGTTTAATCTCTGTCTTTATAATTTCCTGACGGATTCCGCATCCCACTGTCCTTCAGTTGCCAGAACTCTGACGTTCCTCTAAACGTTTCCTTTAACCTTTTTTACAGTGGAAAAAATCTGAAGGAAGGGGCAGGTGTCCGGCTTGCATAATGCCGTCAATCCACCCTCTCTGCTCTTGTGTCAGATCTTTATTTTTCTCAAGCATCTCTTTCGAATAAAGTAACCGTAGCCCGAATTGGCGATTAGGCCCCTTCGGGACAGGATGCCCTTTCAAACCCACTTTAAAGGCTTCGTTTCGGTAGGTTATTTTAGGTATTTTTTTCGCTAATCGATAGTGGTATTTTTGCTCTAGGCTTAAAAGAACACTTTTGCTATAGGCAGGAGCCGGCCGGGGATGTTTCGGATTCGGAATTCCCTCGGGTTTGATACGAACAACCTCCCCGTCGGGATGGACGTAAATATCGTGGGGAATCAGATCTTGTCCTTGTCTATCAAAACTGTACGTGCCGTCTCGCCGCCAATATCTGACTTTCCCTTTTGACAGTCCGGCTTTCAACGGTTCTCTCACATGTATAAACCCTTTATTCACGAGAGTTTCATGAATTTTTTCAGGGCTTAGGCCCGTCAAATCTAAGTCTTTGACGGACATCCCTCTCTTATTTTCTAAAAATTCCTCAAGTGCTTTTTTCAGTTTCGGCCGTTTTTCCAAAAAGAGGGTATCCCAAACTGAACCCTCCTCAAAGACGCTCTTGTTCAAGGCCCGAGAGGCCGCTGCTAACCCCTTCTTCCAAGAGGAAGAGTGTTCCACCTCCTGCTCTTGAGCAAGATATGATGGTTTTTCGACCCCCAGATAGAGATCTTTTTTTTCTGCAAAAACAACAGGAAATCCGAACAGGATAAAAAGAACGATAAACAGCCGCATCATGCCTCCCTTTTCAGCAAATCGTTGTTTTCATTATTGTTTTATAGAACCATATCAGAAAACCACAATTAAAGAAGAAGAAAAATGGGGAAGCTCCCCCAGCTCAAAACTCGCATCCGCCAAGCAAGGAATCTGGAGCTTGCCGGTCTTGTAATCAAAAATATGCTGTTTTTGAGATGTCATGTCATCACGGGGAACGTTACGCGAAGTGATCTGGAATCGTTTCCCTTGATTCACCGCCCCCAAATAACATACCGAAACCTAATAAAGATGGATTATTTCAAAAACTACTATATAAAAATGAAAAATATTTATTAATATTTAAATTAAATAAAACTTATAACACTTTACTCTTTATTAATCTTATCTGTCTAAAATTAAAATGAGAATTTTAGATTAAAATACGGGTGAGGTTTTCTATGGATACTTTTGATATTTTTTTTGAAAGTGCTCAAAAAAATCTGAATTTAAATCAACACAACCATCTTAAGAAGAAGCTCAAAAAAAGTTATGAGCTGATGCGTGACTCCTATCAGAGCAGGGTAAATTATCTTCAAAATCTCTCGGAAGCTTTTTTAACAGGGAAACCTGATGAGATTGCAAAGCATCATACAACCTATGCCCAAGAATCCCTCAATCGCTATCAAGACATGATAAATCTCCATCGAGATTTTATCGAACACACACCGACCCTGGTCGAAGAATCACTCAAGGCACATCGCAAAAATCACAAGAATGTTATGAAAAAGCTCGAAAAAAAGATTAAAGAGTTTAATTCAGATGCGTCCCCCAAAAACCCATGGACCAAGCTCGCAGGAACTTTGGCCTATGGAGCTCTTTTGGGTGCCGGGAGCTTGTTCACCCCGGCTCCCAAATTAAAAGCATCCGTTGCCGTTGAAAGAGTCCCGACCTTTGAACCCTTTTCTCGAATGACGCAGCACTACCAGCCCGCCCCTCTCAAAGTAGTGACCCCGCCTTCGGCTGAATTGAGTCGAGGGGAACAGGAAAAACTGAACCAAGCTATTCAACAAATTGTAACTCGTTTTAACCAGCTAACCCAAAAAAATGCTATCAACCTCCTCGCACATGATGTCATTGCGCTACAGCAAGCAATCCTAGATTCTCTGAGCGAGCAAAAAGGGAAAGAAGATTCTTCCTTAAAAAACACCCTCCAAAAATCAAAAGATCAATTACAAAAAGTACTCCCTCATGAAACGAATTTGTATGCAAAATCTTTAGGAGAAGATCCTTTTCTTAAAGCTCTTCAAGAAACAAAGAATGCCCTTAAACCAGTTCCTCAGGAAGAAATCAATCTTTATGCAAGCATCCTAAGTAAAAAACCCGCGCAACAGTTTAGGTCCGAGCTGGAAAATACCATCAAGGGCCTCAGACACGTTCCTGAAGAAGAAAAAAATCTGTTTGCCAAAAGCCTTCAAAAGGCCCCTGATATTATTCCGGAAACAAGCAAAACCATCGCAAAACTGGAAACGGATAATCCTCAAACAAAACCAGCCCTAGCGGCAGCTTTAGCAGGACAAGAGGAATCCACTGCCAAACCTGAGTTAACGGTTGCTTATCTGGATATGCTAAAAGAATTAAAGCAAAAATTTGCACCAAAAAAAGATGAGGAAAAATCATTAAAAATAAAAGATTTGAATGAAATTTCAGAACAGATTTACGAGACGCCGACAGGCGCTTATTTGAAGTACCGCTTCCCTCACAAAGATCTTGAGGTTTCCGTCTCACGGGCCGTTCGAGAACTTCTTAGTGAGATCCATAGAGATCAATTCAAGAAAAACAGAATTGCAAGTGATGCTATCATTGCTGCACTCAATACGGACTTCAATGCTGTCCATAAGGAAGTAACGGAACTCGTCCGTCAGATCCTTATCAGTTCCGCTTCAGATCCTGACTACTATGTGATGTACCACGGACATGGAAATAGCTTGCGTCTTTACCTCGATATGCTGAGAGAGGTCAAATCTCTCGAAACGATCCAAGAGTTAGCCATTACCAATCCCATGCGCGACAAGACGGCCAAGAATGCGGTTCGAACGGTCGACGATATTCTCGAAAACTATGAAAGCGAGGCCTTAAAATACGCTAAGGATAATAATACGGAACTTTATACGGATAAACGTGTCCTCGGCGTTAATTTTGCGCCCGATAAAATCGGCTTTATCAGGGATCACGTCATCTCGACTAATTTAAATTTATTTGGAAACACAGGCCTCTTGGCAGAATGCACCCTGTTCTACTTTATTGACTCCTTTAACATCAGCAATCCGAATGAAGCTCTTGTTAAAGGCCTTCTTCAGAGACTCTCGGCACCCGATACCGACGAAGAAATACTCCAAAGAAAAATAAAACGGTATACGGACCTTTATGAAAGTTATATGGGCAATACAGGCGGGAATCTCATGGAGATAAAAATCAAGAAAGGAGATTTCGAAGGAGACGATGATCGGGTTCACTCGATTGATGATATTGCCTTTGCTTCGTGGATGAAAGGTATTCCCGTCTGGGTGAATGAGGAAACAGGAAAAATCGCTACAAAGAAAACGAATTTTGATGTGGTGCCTATCCTGACAAAGGAGAGAGAGGGATATGAAAGACCTTCTATGTCCTCATACTTGGATTTGATGACCTCCGATACCGCTGGATTTATCGAAAAATACTCAAATTTCAGCGGCAAGGGAAAAATAACACGCCGTGACAAGCTTATTTCCCTAGACCGACCTCAGGCGCGCTTAGTCATTGATCCGGTAACTTTTAATGATGGAAAAAACATCAAAGTCAAGCAATTTACCCGCAATGAAGTCCCCGAAGATCGGCTGCGCACTTATCAAGAAGAACTCCGGCGCCTCATAAGAGAGGATATTCAAGAATACATTACACTTATTGAAGATGGAAAAATCTCTCCCCCCACAGAGGACCGGCTTGCTTTCCTTCTTAAGTTTATGGAACAGGGGCGACAGGCTTAAATATCTTCTTGAAAAAAGCCTCCCATAAAACCTTGAGAAAATCCCCTGTCCTAATCTAATGAAAAATCGGGCTCTGAAAAAAATAAAGATTTTTCGAGCTGATAAAAAATATTTTAGACACACTCACTGAAAATTTATCCCTTATATTTCAAAGACTTACAGGCAGGAATGGCGTTGCCATGCATTATATACAAAGGTGGGTTGCAAAAAAAGCGCTACCCCTTTTGGTCAAAAATTCCTACATGAATAGTGCAAGGGTGATTAAGTCCTTAAAGAATTTCAAAGTTTTCGGGCGCAACGCTCGAAAAGGGGTCGAAGACATATGTTCTTCGGTCCTACGTCTCCCAGACGTGAAGCCTCCCTGTTAAACTTGGCCGGAGCATAATGCTCCGGTCTTTTTTTTCATCTTTCGAAGCTTGCTCCAATACTGAAGACGCTTTTGAATTTCGCGCTCAAATCCTCTCTCCACGGGATTATAGTAGGTCTCGCGATTCATTTGATCTGGAAAATAGTTTTGACCTGAAAACCCCTCCGGCGTATCGTGATCGTAAATGTACCCCTCTCCATAGCTTTCTTCAGACAAAAGTTTCGTTGGTGCGTTTAAAATATGTTTAGGCGGCATTAAAGACCCGTGAGCTTCAGCACTTTTAAAGGCTCGTTTTTGGGCTAGGTAGGCTGCATTGGATTTCGGGGCCGTTGCTAAATAAAGAGTTGCCTGAACAAGAGCTAACTCTCCTTCGGGGGATCCCAAAAAATCATAGGCCTGCCGTGCCGCAAGAACCTGGATAAGGGCCTGAGGATCTGCAAGGCCAACATCTTCGGAAGCAAAACGAACCATACGTCTTAAAAGATAATGAGGATCTTCTCCCGCTAAAAGCATTCTGGCCAGCCAATAAAGGGAGGCATCCGCATCCGAACCTCGCAAAGATTTATGAAAAGCGCTTATTAGATTATAGTGGCCCTCTTGAGCCTTATCATAAAGAGGCGCCCGTCGTTGAATCAGTGTAAGAAGAGCATTCTCATCCAGAAGTTTTTGATCCCCTTGAGAAAAGAGGCTCTCCACCATGTTCAAAAAGGCGCGCCCGTCGCCATCGGCAAGACGTTTCAAAAGTTTCCTTGCCTCAATTGTAAGAGGCACGGGTCTGTCCATTCCTTTTTCACATCTGAGAAGAAGGGTCTCAAGATCCTCCTCCGAAAGTCTCTTGAGCGTCAGAACTCGACAGCGAGATAAAAGTGCCCCATTCAACTCAAAAGAAGGATTCTCCGTCGTAGCCCCGATCAGCGTAATTACACCGCTTTCGAGATGTCCCAAGAAAATGTCTTGTTGAGCCCTGTTAAAACGATGGATTTCATCAACAAAAAGGAGTGTCCCCTGTCCTTGTTCATGAAGGGCTTCGGCTCTTTCAAAAATCTTTCTAAGATCTGCAACCCCCGAGGCAATGGCAGAAACTTGCTCAAAAGCGAGATTTGTGTGATTCGCAAGGAGCTTTGCAAGGGTTGTCTTTCCGCACCCCGGCGGACCCCAAAAAATAATCGAAGGCAATGTTCCTGCCTTCAAGAGCTCTCTCAGCGGAGATCTCTCTTTTAAGAGATGATCCTGACCTACGACATCGTCCAACGATTTAGGACGCATTTGCTCGGCCAGAGGTGACTTTTTAAGAGAATCGAAAAGGTTACCAGTCTTGGACAAATTTGCGGCTCCCGCGCTTAATCGCCAACTGCCATCGTCCGCCTGACCGTCGAAGCTTCTTGATCAGATCTTCAAGAGATGCCACAGGCTCGTCATTGACGCTTACGATCACGTCTCCCGGGATCAGCCCGCTTTGAGCAGCCAACGTGCCTTTTCTAACAGAGATCACAACAACGCCGCCTTCATCCTGATAAGGCAAAGCATACTCGGCGGCAATATAAGGAGTCAAAGACATTACCACGGATCCCGACAAAGGATTCCGCCCCGAAATCTCAATCTTCTTTTCCTGACTCAAATCAGGCGGGGCCTGAAGTTTCACACGGATGTCACGTTCTTCACCACGCCTCAAAATCGTGAAAACTTTTTCTTCTCCAACTTTTGAAGTCGCAATTCGAAAGCGATACGAGGATTCGTTTTTAATTTCAACTCCATCAATTTTCAAGAGGATGTCTCCGACCTCGAGTCCCGCCTTCTTTGCCGTTGAATCATCAAAAACACGAGTGAGAAGAACACCCGTAGGAGCCGGCAACTTATAGTCACTAGCCATTTTTGCCGTAATACTCTTCATCATGATTCCAATCCAAGGACGAACGACTTTACCGCCCGTCTCAATACTGGTTAGAACCGGAACCACGAGGTTCGAGGGCACGGCAAAGCTAATCCCGATTGAAGCACCTGTGTTCGAATAAATAGCGGTGTTAATACCGACGACTTTCCCGTCCATGGTCACGAGCGGGCCTCCAGAGTTGCCTGGATTTACCGCTGCATCCGTTTGAATCAAAGAACGAATATCATGAACACCAAGCTGACTTCGGGCAAGACCTGAGACAATGCCCGAGGTCACCGTCTGTCCAAAACCGAAGGGATTACCGATAGCCAGCACAATATCACCAACTTCAAGCTCATCGGAATCCTTGAGCTCGAGGAAGGGAAGAGACGCCCCTTGCGCATTCAAACGGAGGGCTGCTAAATCCGTCCGATTATCATGAACCAACAGTTTTGCCTCAAACTCCCGACCATCCGACAAGACAACCTTGATTGCATCGGCATTCCTGATAACGTGATAATTGGTGATCACAATACCGTCGGGCCGCACGATGACACCCGATCCCAACGATCTCTGGAGACGAGCCTGCGGTCCGCTTTCGCCGAAAAAATGTTTGAAAACGGGATCTTGCTCAAGGGGAGACGGCGAGTGTGTTTGGCTTTTTCGAACGGCAAAAATATTAACAACAGCGGGCGCTACTCTCTTGATCAAAGGCGCAAAACTGTACTGAAGATCATCACGTGTTTGAGGAATAACCTTTTGGTCTTGAGCTTCGGAAGCCCCCGAAGAGCTCAAAACAACTAGGCAAATGATCGAAACGAAACGCAAAAAAGACACAAAATAACTCCAACTTTCGAGTACCCCAAAAAACAATAACAGAGAGAAGTGTACAAAGGATTAACGAAGGATCAAAGCTAAAAACGATTTTAAGGGCGCATCCTGATAGGGCTCAAATCTGCTCAGTCATCGTAACGGTAGGCAACTTTTTGATAAATGCGTCCTCCAAACTCGATCTCTCTCTTAAGGAAAAGTTTTCCGCCTTTTGCTTCATAAAAGGAGCGTGCTCTGTGATTGTCTTCAAGAACCCAGTTCATGTAGGGGAGAAGATTGTTTTCCTTTAAATAGGTGGTTGCCGCCATCCAAAGCCGTGTTCCGATGCCTTGCCCTTTATAATCCTCTAAAAGGTAGAGAGCTTGGATCTTGCCTCTGATGGGAGCATCGTCGGGAGAAGCGCAGCCTGCATCGCAAAAACCAATCACCCGATCCTGAACCAGGGCTACAAACGTTTTTAATGCCGGAGGGCACGTTTCAAATTGCTTTTTTCTTAACAGAATCCTCTCGTCAATGTTTATGTTCGCCAGATATTCAGCGTGCAAAATTCCTCGGTAGCTTTCCTGCCAACTTTTGACATGAATCCGTGCGATATCTTCAGCATCTTTAGGTGTTGCTCCTCTTACCCAGACTTCTCGTTTTATCTTTGTATTATACCCCACAGCTTCAGGATCCTGTGTTTCAATGGCAGCTCTCATGAATAATACCTAATATAAATAAAAAAACAGTCCCGGATGCCGGGACCGTTTAAAATGAAACTTATGAAGCTCGAAACTTGAGCCTTACACGCCGGCCGGCATCATGGGAAGTGTAGGCTCCTGAATCTCTTCGACTTTCTTCTCAGGTTTCGGTTTTGCCGCAGGGTCACGATCAATAAACTCAATGACAGCCATCGGAGAATTATCACCGTGACGGAAACCTGCCTTAACGATTCTGGTGTACCCACCCGGACGATCCTTATAGCGCTCACCCAAGACTTTTGTCAACTTTGAAGCAAGCTCTATCGATCCTAAAACGGAGATGGCTTGACGATAAGCGTGCAATCCGCCGCGCCGCCCCAACGTAACCAACTTCTCAACAATCGGACGCAAATCCTTTGCCTTTGGAAGTGTCGTCGTAATCTGCTCATACCGAATTAATTCTTTCGCCAAATTTTGCAAAAGAGCTTTACGATGCTTTGTATCACGACCAAACTTACGTCCACGAATTCCGTGATTCATTTTATATCTCCTTAACCCTAAACTTTAATAGGGTTCTTCTACTTTTTTAGCCATCTCTTCGATATTCTCGGGTGGCCATCCTTGGACATTCATGCCCAACTCAAGTCCCATTTGAATAAGAACTTCTTTAA
>CAYUCY010000021.1:0-13272 GCA_964443525.1 uncultured Thiotrichales bacterium | reverse complement strand
AAGGACTTACGTCCAAAGTTCGGTGTTCTCAAAAGATCTTGCTCGCTCTTTTGAACCAAATCACCGATATAGACGATGTTTTCGTTTTTGAGGCAGTTTGCCGAGCGAACTGAGAGCTCAAGCTCTTCAACCTTTCGCAACAGATTTCTGTTGAAAGGCAACTCACCCTCTTCCTCGGCAGCCGTCTCTAATTCCGGCTCCTCAAAATTGATAAACTGTTGGAGCTGATCCTGAAGAATGCGTGCTGAAAGAGCAACCGCGTCTTCGGGCTTAATCGCCCCGTTGGTCTCCACATCTAAAATCAGTTTGTCATAGTCGGTTCTCTGTCCGACACGCGTATTTTCCACCTTGTAAGCAACTTTGCGCACGGGTGAGAAAAGAGCGTCCACAGGAATATAGCCGATCGGAGAATCTTCGCGGCGCAATTGAGCGGCAGGAACATATCCTTTGCCCGACTCAACGGTTACTTCCATCACAATCTTTGCACCCTTATCAAGGGTACAAATCACAACGTCCCGGTCGAGGATTTCAACGTCCGATGTTTCCTGAAATGATGCAGCCGTAATAACACCGGGCCCTTCCGCCTTTAGACGAAGCTTCTTCGGTGTCTCGCCATGCTTGCGAAGAGACAAAGATTTCAAATTAAGGATGATATCCGTCACATCTTCCAATACACCGGGGATTGAAGTAAATTCATGCTGAACCCCCTCAATCTGAACACCAGTTACTGCCGCCCCTTGGAGAGAGGACAGCATAACCCGCCTGAGAGCCGTTCCCAAAGTCAGACCGAACCCGCGCTCAAGAGGTTCTGCAACTACTTGAGAACGACGACTTTTATCGTCTGTTACTTTGATATTTAATTTGTAAGGCTTAATTAACTCTAACCAGTTTTTTTGTATCACGGACCGGCCCCTTTATTTTGTTCCTGATATTCCTAACTTCAATGACCTATATGCGACGGCGCTTTGCCGGGCGACACCCGTTATGAGGAACAGGTGTTACGTCTCTGATCGTGTTAATGATGAACCCGATGGATTGAAGGGCTCTCAAAGCTGTTTCACGCCCCGAACCCGCTCCCTTTACTTCAACATCCAGATTTTTCATACCGTGATCCAGAGCTTTTCTGCCCGCATCCTCAGCCGCAATTTGCGCCGCATACGGCGTTGACTTACGAGATCCCTTAAACCCTTTAGATCCTGCTGATGACCAGGACACCGCGTTTCCTTGAGGGTCCGTAATCGTCACCATCGTGTTGTTAAATGTCGAGTTAATGTGAGCAACACCAGAGATGATGTTCTTACGCTCCTTTCGACGTAACCGTGCAGCAGGCTTTGCCATTTTTTCCTACCTTCTCTTAAAACTTACTTCGTTACTTTTTTCTTACCCGCAATCGCAACGGCTTTTCCTTTGCGAGTCCGCGCATTTGTATGTGTTCTCTGTCCGTGAACGGGGAGCCCTTTACGATGCCTCAATCCCTTGTAACAGCCAAGATCAGTCAAACGCTTGATGTTCATACCGACCTCGCGACGGAGATCCCCCTCGACTTGATAATTTGCTTCAATGGCTTCACGAATCTTCAAGACCTCATCATCCGTCAAATCTTTAACTCTACGAGACTCTTCAATCCCTACCTTGAAACAAATTTCTTTAGAGCGCTTCGGCCCGATTCCGTAAATATACGTGAGTCCGATGAGAACTCTTTTTTGTGTCGGAATATTGACACCTGCAATACGTGCCACGTGATTCTCCTTAGTTAATCAATAAAAAACCCGCCCTTACTAGAGAATGCACTCTATAAGGATTACACCCAAAAAGTCAACACCTTCTTGCAAAAATTTATGCGCAAGCTTGACTTTTGAAATTTGTTATTAACGTGTGTACCTGGTTGGAAACCTCTTCCACACTTGCCATTCCGTCTATCTTTTTGAGAACAGACTTGTTTTTATAGTAGCGGATCAGGGGTTCCGTCTGCTCTCGATACACATCCAGCCTTGTTCTTACCGCATCTTCGTTATCGTCTTTTCGATAAGAAAATTCCGTAGATCCGCACTTGTTGCAGACACCTTCTTTCTTCGGAGGCGAGTAATACGAGTTATAAATTTCTCCGCACCTGGCGCAGGAAAAACGTCCGCTAATTCTCTTTAAAAGAACATCGAAATTCACATCCAGCGCAATCACCAAGTCAATCTGTTGCCCTACATCCGCTAGTTGCTTTTCAAGCGCTTTTGCTTGATTCAGCGTTCTCGGGACACCGTCGAACAAATACCCGGGACCTCCGTTTAGAATCTTCTGCCGAATTAAGGAGAGAATAATTTCATCTGAGGGGAACTTTCCGCTCTCAACCGTTTGCTTGATTGAAAGACCAATTTGAGATTCCTTTGCAATTTCTGCTCTGACCAAATCTCCCGTCGAAATCGGAATCAGACCGTGCTGCTCTTCGATCAACTTGGCTTGGGTTCCTTTTCCTGCACCTGGAGGGCCTAAAAGGATTAGATTCATTTCTTCTCCCTCAAACGCGCCTTCTTAATTAAACCCTCGTACTGATGAGCCAAGAGGTGCGCTTGGATTTGCGAAACCGTGTCAATTGTGACACTCACGACAATCAAAAGACTGGTACCTCCGATCGCAAGACCAAGACCGTACTTCCGGATAAAATACTCAGGTACAACGCAAACAAAGGCGAGATAAAGAGCGCCCACGACTGTCAGACGCGTCAGAACATAATCGAGGTACTCAGATGTATTCTGACCAGGCCTGTACCCAGGAACGATGGCGCCTGCCTTTTTAAGATTGTCTGCTGTCTCCGTCGGGTTGAAGACGACCGACGTATAGAAAAAAGCAAAAAAGACGATCAAAGCAATATACAGTGCCATATAAACGGGCTTCCCTTGGCCGAGGTATTGCATAAACGTTGCAAGCCAGCTATCGGACTCGATGTTACGGAAAGAAGCGATGGTGATCGGCACCGTCAAAAGAGAACCTGCAAAAATTGGAGGTATTACACCGGCCGTATTCAACTTCATAGGAAGATGAGTGCTTTGCCCCCCGTATTGCTTATTACCGACCATGCGCTTGGGATATTGAATAATAACGCGACGTTGTGCTCTTTCCATAAAAGCAATAAAAGCTAGCCCGAGAATAAGCAGAGCAAAAAGGGCGAAAATCAAAAATGGTGAGAGTGTGCCCAATCGACCCAGCTCAAAAATATTTGCGATTGCATGAGGCATGCCCGCTACGATGCCTGCATAGATAATGAGAGAAATACCATTTCCAACACCACGCTGAGTAATTTGTTCCCCCAACCACATTAAAAACAAGGTTCCCCCAACAAGCGTCACAACCCCTGAAAACCTGAAAAAGAATCCTGGCTCAAGAACCGGATTTTCCGGTAGAGATTCAAGCCCGACCATAATCCCCCACCCTTGAATGGCAGCAAGAAGCACCGTTCCGTATCGGGTATACTGGTTAATTTTTTTTCGCCCTGCCCCGCCTTCTTTTTTCATCGCTTCAAGCTGAGGGACGACGACGGTCATGAGTTGGATGATAATACTGGAGGAAATGTAGGGCATGACGCCGAGCGCAAAAATCGTCATACGACCCAAAGCACCGCCTGAAAACTTGTCTAGGAAGCCGAGAATACCTGATGAATGTTGGGAGGCCAGTTCACTCATGACCTGACTATCGATCCCGGGAAGAGGCAAATAGGTTCCTAAGCGAAAGACAATGAGTGCCAAAAGCGTAAACCAAAGTCTCTTTTTTAGATCTTCTGCTTTTCTGAACGTCCCAAGATCAAAGTTGGACGCGAGTTGTTCTACCGCAGACGCCATGGCATCCCTTTATTATGCTGTTGTTAGAGTCACTTTTCCCTTAGCTTTCTCGATCGCCTCAACGGCGGCCTTCGAAGCTTTACTGACCTCGAGGGTAAGCCCCGCCTTGATCTCACCCGTTGCAAGAATCTTAATTCCTGCAAATCCCTTCTTTGCAACACCGAGTTCAATGAGCTGCTGTTCATTGAAGGATTTTTTCGGATCGATCTTGCCGGAATCAACCGCTTGCTGAAGACGTGCGAGTGTCACCTCTGCATATTCGGTTCGGAAAATATTATTGAAGCCGCGCTTAGGCAAGCGACGATAAATCGGATTTTGCCCGCCTTCAAACCCGTTGATCGAGACACCTGTTCTGGCCTTTTGACCTTTCACACCACGTCCGCAGGTTTTACCAAGGCCTGAGCCTTCTCCACGACCGACGCGCTTCTTCACTTCATTAGCGCCCGGATTATCACGAATTTCATTAAGTTTCATGGCTTTTCCTAAACTTAGTCTTCTACTCGAACGAGATGTTGTACTTTCCGAATCATTCCGCGGACTGCAGGTGTATCCTCAAGTTCACGTGTGCGATTCATTCTTGTCAAGCCAAGGCCGCGCAAGGTATCGGCTTGATCCTTTGTACGACGGTTGGCACTTGCGATTTGTGTTACCTTTACGATTTTTGTCGTCTTAGCCATTGTTTATTACTCGCTAGCTGCGTCGCTCTCACGGCGACCGATTACCTCACTCACCTTTTTCCCGCGTCGAAACGCGACTTGGCGAGGACTGGAAATATTGTTCAGAGCTTCCATCGTGGCACGAACCATGTTCTGAGGGTTGTTGGTTCCCATAGATTTGGAAACGATGTCCTGAACACCGAGCGCCTCAAATACAGCACGCATGGGACCGCCCGCGATGATTCCAGTTCCGGCAGGAGCCGCACGCAAATGAACTTTTCCTGCGCCAAAACGCGCCGTGATGTCATGATGCAACGTTCTGCCCTCTCTCAAGGGAATACGAACAAGAGACTTGCGAGCCTTGTCCGTTGCCTTGCGAACCGCATCTGGAACTTCGCGTGCCTTCCCCGTTGCAAAGCCGACGCGCCCCTTACCATCACCAACAACAACCAATGCTGCAAAACCGAACCGCTTACCGCCTTTAACAACTTTTGCAACACGATTTACCGTGACAAGCTTCTCAATGTATTCGACATCTCTTTCTGCGTTTTGACGTGCCATTCTCTTTTCCTTTAGAATTCTAATCCACCGGCACGCGCAGCTTCAGCCAAAGCCTTAACGCGACCATGATATATGTACGCTCCGCGGTCAAAAACAACCTGCTTAATGCCTGCTTTTTTTGCGCGTTCCGCAATTAACTTACCCACAGCTTCCGCTGCCGCAATGTTTGACCCAGACTTTAATTTCGACCGGAGGTCCTTGTCAAGGGTTGAAGCAGCCGCCAAAGTTGCTCTCTTCGAATCGTCAATGAGTTGCGCATAAATTTGGCCGTTTGACCTAAAGACGCTCAAGCGAGGACGATTTCCCCCAGCCGCACGCAACTGGGTGCGGTTTCTTTGCTGTCTGCGTAAAAACTTTTCTCTAACTGATAGCATGGTTTTTAACCTTTACTTCTTCTTACCTTCTTTTCGGAGAATGAACTCGTTCTCATATTTTACACCTTTACCCTTATAAGGCTCCGGCTTGCGATAGGAACGAATCTTTGCCGAGATTTCTCCGACGCGCTGACGATCTGCTCCTGAGATTGAAATCGAGGTCGGCCTCTCACATTTAATGTCGATCCCGTCGGGAATCGGAAAATTCACATCATGGCTGAACCCGAGCTGAAGAACCAAATTCTTACCTTGAACGGATGCACGATAGCCGACGCCGCTAATCTCGAGCTTTTTCGTAAAGCCCGTATGAACGCCTTCCACAAGGTTTGAAACCAAACGACGGGTCGTCCCCCACATCATTCTGGACTGCTTACTATTCGAGGCTGGCTTTACGGAAACCTTGCTACCTTCAATCGTAACAATCACTTCTTGCGAGATCGGCATTTGCAGTTGGCCGAGTTTCCCTTTTGCGGTCAAGATGCCAGCATTCAGCTGGCATTCGACGCCTTGTGGGATTTCAACAGGATGTTTTCCAACGCGTGACATGAACTCTTCCTTAGAATACCTTAAATAAAATTTCACCACCGACCTGACGCTCCCGCGCGGCATGGTCGGACATAACACCTTGGTTGGTCGAAACAACGTAGATTCCGAGCCCACCTTTGACCTTAGGCATATCCTTAACGGATGTATACGTGCGGCGGCCGGGCTTAGAAACACGGTCGATCTCTTGAATCACCGGGCGTCCTTCCACATATCGCAACTTCACTTCCAATTCTTTCTCGGAAGGAATAGAATCATTTTGCGAAAAATCCTCAATATAACCTTCGTTTTTAAGAACTTCCAGGACATTAACCTTCATCTTAGACGCAGGACACTTTACAGATGATTTGCCGATACGTTGCGCGTTTCGGATTCGTGTAATCAGATCTGCAATAGGATCAGTAAAACTCATTGAATACTCCTTACCAACTGGCCTTTGTCACGCCGGGGATTAACCCTTCGGATGCTAAATCTCTTAAGGCAATACGAGACATTTTGAACTTCCGGTAATATCCACGAGGACGACCTGAAATTTCACATCGATTTCTAATTCTGGTTTTTGCTCCGTTCCGGGGAAGAGCTGCCAATTTCAAGGTTGCCTGGAAACGGTCTTCCGGCGCCAGTTCCTTATTCATAATAACTTCTTTCAGCCGTTGACGCTTTCCACTAAACTTGCGAGTCATTTTCCGTCGACGGTTATTTTTTTCAATGGAGCTTAACTTAGCCATCTACTCTTCCTTTAGTTCATAAAAGGCATATTAAAGCCGCGCAATAGGGCCAATGCCTCCGCATCCGTTTTTGCTGTGGTGACAATCACCACGTCCATTCCGCGCATCTTATCTACCTTATCATAGTCGACTTCGGGAAAGATGATGTGTTCTTTAATACCCATCGCGAAGTTGCCACGCCCGTCGAAGTTCTTCTTCGAGATCCCCCGGAAGTCACGAATACGAGGCATAGCAATATTCACGAAGCGATCCAGAAACTCAAACATTCTCGCCTTACGGAGCGTTACTTTCGTTCCGATGTTCATCCCTTCTCTAAGCTTAAATCCTGCGATCGAATTTTTAGCTTTTGTCGCAACTGGTTTCTGACCTGCGATTACAGCAAGATCTTCCATGGCAAGCTCAAGCTTTTTACGGTCTTGAACGGCATCCCCCACACCCATATTAAGGACGATCTTTTCGATGCGAGGGACCTCCATCACATTCTTATACCCAAACTCTTTCATCAGAGCGAGTTGAACGACTTTTTCATAATGCTCTTTCAAGCGGCTCATCGGTCAATCCTTATTTATCAATCTGTTCGCCAGACTTCTTGGCGAAACGTACTTTTTTACCATTTTCGAGGACCTTCATTCCGATCCGTGTCGGTTTATTCGTCTTCGGATCCACATGCATGACATTAGAGACATGGACTGCTCCTTCCTCACGCTTAATTCCGCCGGGATTCCCGCCTTGTGGTTTCTCGTGACGCACTTTGATATTCACGCCTTTTACCACAACACGATCTTCTTTTCGAATGACGCGCAAAATCTCTCCGATCTTGCCTTTGTCTTTTCCGGTTGTAACGACGACCTTATCGCCCTTTTTCACACGCCAAGTTTCTAACATTACAGCACCTCCGGAGCAAGAGAGATAATTTTCATAAATTGCTTTGCACGGAGCTCTCGGGTTACGGGGCCAAAGATACGTGTTCCAATGGGCTCATTATCCTTATTGATAATGACGGCCGCATTCTTGTCAAAGCGGATAGCTGTTCCGTCATTACGACGTACTTCCTTAGCCGTACGAACGATCACGGCCTTGTGAACATCTCCTTTTTTAACACGACGGTCCGGAATGGCATCCTTCACAGCCACCACGATAATATCTCCTACAGAGGCTGTTCGGCGCTTGGACCCGCCGAGAACCCGAATACACTCGACTTGTCGAGCGCCCGAATTATCCGCCACTTCTAATCTAGTTTGCTCTCTAATCATTGGTCATCATTCCTTTTATGCACCGGCCTCGATTACTTCCCAGCGCTTCCTCTTGGAAATAGGCGCGCATTCACGAAATGTGACCTGCATCCCTTCCTTGTAAGCATTCAGGGGATCATGGACGGCATATTTTTTAGACCGTGTAATAAACTTCTTGTAAACCGGGTGCTGAAAGCGTCGCTCAACGCGCACGACGACAGTCTTGTCTCCTTTATCACTTACCACAACACCTTGTAAAACACGACGCGGCATTCAACTACTCCTTTTTACGACGCCTTTTGAGCCAAACGCTCGTTCAAAATCGTCTTGATGCGTGCAATTTCTCTGCGCGCCACTTTGAATCGTGCTGTTGACTCCAACTGACTACTTGCCTTTTGAAAGCGAAGATTCATCAGTTCTTTTTTATTTTGAAGGATCATTTCCTTCAACTCATTGTCTTTTTTCTTACGAATATCTTGTGCTTTCATGACTTAGCTCTCTGCACCTGGTCTCATTACAAACTTTGTTTTGATGGGCAGCTTTGCAGCAGCCAACTCGAAAGCCCTTTGTGCCAGATCTTGTGGCACACCGTCAAGCTCAAACATCACACGACCCGGCGCAACACGAGCCGCCCAGAATTCGGGCGAACCTTTTCCGCTTCCCATACGGACCTCCGCCGGCTTTTGAGAGACAGGAACATCGGGAAAAATCCGAATCCAAACACGACCAGCACGTTTAATGTGACGGGTAATCGCACGGCGAGCCGCTTCAATTTGACGAGCCGTGATACGAGCAGGCTCAAGAGCCTTTAAACCGAACGCTCCGAAATTCAAAGCTGTTCCGCCCTTTGCGTTTCCGTGGATACGACCCTTATGGGCTTTCCGAAATTTTGTTCTTTTTGGCGCTAACATCTCTAATAGCCCTTACTTTACTGATTTACTGCCTGGCTTTGCTGGGCCAGTGCCTCACGATCCAAAATTTCACCTTTGAAGATCCAAACTTTTACACCGCAGGTACCGTAAGTCGTCTTTGCTGTTCCGACACCGTAATCCACATCCGCTCGAAGCGTATGAAGCGGCACACGACCCTCACGATACTGCTCGACTCGAGCAATTTCAGCTCCTGCGAGACGCCCCGAGACAACGATTCTCATTCCTTCGGCACCGAGCCGCATTGTCGTCTGCATTGCACGCTTCATCGCACGGCGATAACTAACACGACGTTCGATTTGCTGAGCGATTGAATCTGCAACGAGCTTTGCATCTAACTCTGGCTTGCGAACCTCAACGATATTGAGGCTCACTTCCGTTCCGGTGATCTTGGCAACATCCTTGCGGAGCACTTCAATGTCAGATCCCTTTTTACCGATAACTACACCGGGACGGGAGGCATGAATCGTTACAACCGCTTTTTTGTTCGGGCGCTCAATCACGATTTTTGAAATGCCTGCTTGAGGAAGCGCCTTTGTAATATGATCGCGGATTTTGCAGTCTTCAATCAGAAGATCACCGTAATTCTTGTTCGCGAACCAGCGGGAATCCCATGTGCGGGTAATACCGAGACGCAAACCGATTGGCTTAACTTTTTGTCCCATTATGCAGCTACCTCTTCTTCACGCAACACAACACGGATGTTGCTAAACGGTTTTAAAATACGAGCGCCTCGGCCGCGACCTCGCGCATGAAAGCGCTTCATCATCAGACTCTTGCCAACATAGGCTTCTGCGACAACCAGCCGATCCATGTCAAGCGAATGGTTATTTTCAGCATTCGAAATAGCCGAAACCAAAAGATCGTAAACCTGCTTTGCTGCGCGCTTACGACAAAATGTCAGTTGATCAAGGGCGCTATGGACGGGCTTTCCGCGAATCAGACCCGCAATCAGATTCAGTTTTTGGGGGCTAATCCGAATGGATTTAATGCTGGCTGACGCCTCATTCTCTGCCCAGCGGCGAGGTGTTTTTTGCTTAGACATCTCTAACCTCTCTTGGCTTTCTTGTCGGCCCCGTGACCGTAGAAAGTACGGGTTGCCGAGAACTCACCGAACTTATGACCGATCATCTCTTCAGTCACGAAAACCGGAATGAATTTCTTTCCATTATAGACGCCAAAGGTCAACCCGACGAATTGGGGCAGAATGGTTGATCTGCGAGACCAGGTCTTGATAATTTCTTTGCGCCCTGATTGATGAGCAACATCTGCTTTCTTGAGCAGATACCCATCAACAAAAGGTCCTTTCCATACAGAACGAGGCACTTTATTTCTCCTTACTTCTTATTCCTACGACGGATAATAAACTTATCAGACGTCTTTTTCCCACGGGTCTTCTTCCCCTTCGTTGGCTTACCCCAGGGGGTACAGGGATGACGTCCGCCGGACGTTCTTCCTTCACCACCACCGTGGGGGTGATCAATCGGGTTCATCGCAACACCACGAACGTTCGGACGACGACCCAACCAGCGGGAGCGGCCAGCCTTACCTAAGCTCACGTTCTTTTGATCTGGATTCGAGACGGCCCCGACTGTTGCCCGGCACTCAGCAGAGACGATTCTCAACTCTCCCGAGGAAAGGCGAAGCTGAATATAACCGGAATCACGGCCGATCACTTGTGCATAAGCACCGGCAGAGCGTGCAAGCTGCCCACCTTTTCCGGGTTTCATCTCAACGTTATGAACGATTGTACCGACGGGAATCCCTTTTAAAGGCAAGGCGTTTCCGACCTTAATGTCCGCGTCCTTACCGGAAACAATCTTATCACCCGCATTCAAGCGTTGGGGGGCAATAATATAAGACTTCGTTCCGTCCTTATAGGTCAGAAGGGCAATAAAAGCCGTTCTGTTAGGATCATATTCAAGGCGCTCAACGGTGGCCTCCATATCGTCCTTACGGCGCTTGAAGTCGATAATTCGATAACGTTGCTTATGACCGCCACCACGGTTAAAGGAAGTGACTCGACCATAGCAGTTACGACCACCGGTTTTTTTCTTCCCTTCGGTAAGCGTTTTCTCTGGCTTTCCGCTCCAAAGCTGAGTCCGATCAATCAAGACAAGTTGGCGCTGACCAGGAGTTGTTGGGTTATAATGCTTTAATGCCATCTTCTTAGAGTCCTGTCGCTACATCAATGGTTTGGCCTTCGGCAAGCGTCACATAAGCTTTCTTCATGTTGCTGCGTTGACCTGTATAGCCACGAAAACGCTTCGTCTTGCCTTTTGCAATAACCGTATTCACATCCGTGACTTTCACATTAAAAATTTGCTCAACAGCATCCTTGACTTGAGGCTTTGTCGCATTCATGTCAACGGCAAATCCGTATTGACGGAACTGACTTGCCATCGTGGACTTTTCCGTAATAAGCGGTCTCTTGAGAATCGAATACGCTTTTTCCAGAGCGAGCTTCGGTTTGTCCTGCTTCTTTGCTTTTGTCATCGTCGCCTCTACTTCAATCTCTGCTCGAGGGTTTCAACAGCGGCCTTCGTCAAGACCAAAACATCACGACGCATAATGTCGTACACATTGATTCCTTGCTGAGGCAGCACATCAACGTTGGGAATATTCCTGGCCGCAAGAGCAAACCCTTGCGCCAATTCGCTTCCGTCGATAATAAGAGCGTTACTCAACCCGAGACTTGACAACTTCTGAGCAACATCCTTAGTTTTTGCCTTTTTCATCTCGAGCGTATCAAGAATGATCAGCTTGCCTTCTTGCTGTTTGGTGGAGAGGGCCGTCTTTAGACCGAGCGCCCGCACCTTCTTCGGCAAAGAATAGCCGTGGTCGCGAACGACAGGCCCGAAAATTACGGCACCCTTTCTAAATTGGGGCGAACGAAGGCTTCCTGCACGCGCACGACCTGTACCTTTTTGGCGCCAGGGCTTTTTCGTCGTTCCACTGATTTCGCTGATGCCGCGAGTCTTGTGTGTCCCGGAGCGCCTCTTAGCAAGCTGCCAGTTGACAACACGCGCAATGATATCCGTCCGTTGCGGAAGGCCGAAGACTTCCTTGGCGAGCTCGATATCACCCACTTTTTTATTCTCTAAATTCTTTACTTCGCACTTCATGGTTAACTATCCACTTCGGCTTACTCTTGTGTTTCACTTGTAGACGTCTCTGCCGACGCTGGAGCAGGTGCTTCGGTCACGTTTGCAGACTGTTCTACACTTTGTTCAGGCTTACCGGAGGCCTGGCTTCCTTCAGAATTTCCTTCAGAGGCAGATTCTTTTGTCTCTTCTTTGGGCGACTTCTTTTCATCTTTTAAAAGAGCTGCCGGGAAGGGGATTCCTTCCGGTAAAGCCTTTTTAACGGCATCACGAATCAAAACATAGCTGCCTTCAACCCCTGGGACACACCCTTTGATTGCGATCACTCCTTCCTCCGGATTCGTAAAAACGACTTTCAGATTCTGGACGGTTACTTTATTGGTTCCCATATGACCGGCCATCTTTTTATTCTTAAAGACACGTCCTGGGTCTTGGTTACTTCCTGTCGAACCATGGCTACGATGTGTAATCGATACACCGTGGGAAGCCCTGAGTCCGCCGAAGTTGTGACGCTTCATGGCTCCTGCAAAACCCTTACCGATGGTCGTTCCAGTGACGTCAACATACTGGCCTTCAACGAAATGTTCAACAGAAATTTTGTCACCCGGCTGTAAAAGTGCATCACCGCTCACGCGAAATTCTGCAACCTTACACTTCGGCGTTACTTTCGACTTGGCAAAATGGCCACGGAGAGCCTTACTCGTATTTTTCGTCTTTGCTTGTCCGACGCCGAGTTGAACCGCATTATAGCCGTTCTTCTCCGCTGTTTGAACGGCGACGACTTCGCAATTCTCGACCTTAAACAGAGTGAGCGGGATATGCTCCCCCTGCTCCGTCAGCAATCTCGTCATCCCGAGTTTTTCTGCAATTAATCCTGTACGCATGATTCCCTCGCTTAAAGCTTAATTTCGACGTCAACACCGGCTGCCAGGTCAAGCTTCATCAAAGCATCGACCGTCTGCGGCGTCCAATCGACGATGTCAATCATACGTTTATGCGTTCGAACCTCGAATTGCTCACGAGACTTCTTGTCAATATGAGGAGATCTATTCACCGTATAGACTTGCTTGTTTGTCGGCAAAGGAATCGGTCCGTAAACACGGGCACCTGTACGCTTGGCCGTATTCACAATTTCTCTGGTGGACTGATCAAGGACTCTATGATCAAAGGCCTTCAATCGAATTCGAATATTTTGGTTTTCCATAGTCTTTCCTATATAGAGGAAGCGCTGTACTTTTACCGCGCTTCATATTAATCCAAATCGTTACGCTAGGATTTTGGTAACGACGCCGGCGCCAACGGTGCGGCCGCCTTCACG
>CAYUCY010000020.1:0-23078 GCA_964443525.1 uncultured Thiotrichales bacterium | reverse complement strand
CTCCCTTGATGATCTTCAGGCTTTTATCGATTCTGCCGATCTCGGCGGCTATGACCACCTTGTCGCTTTCTCCTACAAGCAGGGAACTAATACCGAAGCAAACAAGCAACTTGCAAAGGCTTTGGCAGTAGGAGAAGGCCAATTGGTCTATGTGGAAGACGGCATTGAGGGATTCCCCGAAGGGACGGTCGTGAATGGGAAGCTCCAAAACCCGGATGTCGAAACCTTGTCTGATATTGCAGGGACGGTTTTGCAGACACATGGGGCCGGGAACTATGAGATCTTAGGCGTTCACAACTATGTAGACGGAACGGCCCATCTTTAAAAATAAAAATTAAATTTCATGATTCACGATTAAGGAGAAGGAAGGAAGATTCCCTTCTCCTTAAATTTATTTTGAGAGTTCAACTGGAACAAATGATTGACTGTTTCACTCGATTCATGAGATTAAGATTAATTTACCATTATCTTGCTCTAAAGGAAAATAGTGAGTGGCAGTCTCTTCTTCTCAAAGGATTCAATCTCTGACAACCCTGCTGATCACCTTTACAATTGTGGTTGTGGAGATTGCTGTCAGTTTTAACTCGGCGCTTTTGCCGAATCTGAAAGGGGATCTCGCCATCTCTGAGCAGTTGGCTCAATGGACCGTTGGAATTGCATTGCTTTCTCTTGGAATTTCCGGCATTTTTTACGGGGTTCTGTCTGATAATTTCGGCAGGCGTCCCGTTATTTTAGGAGGGCTTTCTCTTTTTTGTCTAGGAGCCCTTATTTCAGCACTCGCACCTAATATCTCAATTTTGTTGACGGGACGCTTTATTCAAGGATTCGGGGCCGGGGTCGGTTGGATTGTGGGAAATGCCTGCTTGAAAGATCTCTTTGAGGGGAGAGCCTATTCAAAAGTCATGAATCAGGTGCATGCTGCGGCAGGAATCGTCCCTGCTATTGCACCTTCGTTGGGATCATATCTTGGCGCATTTCTAGGGTGGCGTGCCTGTTTTTTTATCATTTTTGCCGTTTCCCTTGTGACGCTTCTTTTAAAGTTTCGTCATTTACCCGAAACGAATGTTGAGCGACATCCGGTTAGTTTCTCTCAGATGCTATCCGTCTATCAGGGACTCTTCAAAAACAACAGATATGTCATGTACTTGATCATCAAGGTTTTATCCGTCATGCTGATTTTTATCGAGGCTTCAAATATTCCTTTAATTTTTGTAGACCATTTAGGGGTGCCGGCTGCCTCTTACGGGCTTTACACAATTCCTGTCTCCTTGGCTTATATCCTTGCGACCTACCTAAGTGGCAAGTTAAGTCATCAGGTAGTCGTGGATCGGATGCTTTTTGCGGGGCTGATTTGTATTATTGTCAGTAACAGTGTGATTTTGGTTTTAGGGATGTTTACTCCCTTATCCGCACTTTCAATTCAGGGAATCAAGATTTTAACCTATATCGGATGGGGTCTTATTTTCGGAAATGCAACGGCTGCCCTTATCTCCGCCGTGAATCGATATGCGGGAGCCGCCTCCGCCATGATGATCGCCCTTGAGATGTTCTTCTCAGCTCTCGGGATTTACGGGGTCGGTCTCTTTTTTGACGGTACGATTGTCCCAGTTTCGATTGTGATGATCGGGGTTAGCTTTTTCAATGTGTTTATTTTATTCTTTTATCCTCGTTCTGAAGGTTAATAGACGTTTTATTTCGTGCAGACTCTCGGAAATATAAAGTCTCTCATATCTTTTTAAATCTCGTCCAAATCTTTCCGAATATTATGGAAGTGCGAATCTCTCACGATCTCGAATGAGATCGTGGATAAAGTTTATGAAATTACTTTTCTCCCTTCTCAGATAAACCTGAAATTCAGCATTAAATCGTTGCAAATAAAGGAATTTTTTCTTGAAAGAGACATCCTTGAACCTGTGGATAAGTCTGTTGAAAATTCTTATTTCCCATAAAATACCCATTGACTCCCGTCTCGTCCCATGATATCCCATTAATAAGATCTGGTGACTTGTTATTCGCCAAAACGAAAAAGAGAAATAAAAAGAATTTAAAATGGCGTTATTTTTATCAACTTTTACTAATAAGTTGGATAAAAAGGGCAGAATCTCTGTCCCTGCGTCATTTAGGTCTGTGTTGACCCAAGATTCTTTTCAGGGATTCGTTGCGTTTCGATCCTATAAGCATTCCGCCATTGAGTGCTGCACGTATGCTCGGATGGAGCAACTCAGCCAAAGTGTGGACGATCTGGATGTTTTTTCCGATGTGCAAGATGATTTTACCGCGGCTATTTTTGCCGACGCTCAGCAAATACCTTTTGATGGAGACGGACGTGTCATTTTACCAAAAATCCTTATTGAGTTCGCAGGTATTGAAGATGCCGCAGCTTTCGTGGGGCGCGGGGCGACTTTCCAAATCTGGAACCCCGAACAATTCGAGGCTCGACAAGCAGATGCTCGTGCGAGAATACAAGAGCGTCAGGTAACTCTTAAACTTCATGGCAAAACACCCCAGTTTGAAGGGGGTGCACGATGATTCCTAGTGCACCCTCTAAAGGACCCTCCCACCCCGTCCATGTACCCGTAATGCTGAATGAGGTACTTGACTTTCTCTCCCCCAAGTCCGGAGGCATCTATGTTGATGGTACTTTTGGGGTGGGGGGCTATTCTCGAGCCATCTTAAAGGCATGTGATTGTAAGCTAATCGCCTTTGACCGGGATCCAGAAGCCATCATCCGAGGTCTCGAATTTGAAAAAGAATACGGGGATCGCTTCACGATGATTCAAAACAGATTTAGCACGATGAAAACCTCTCTTGCACAGCATGGTATTACATCCGTAGACGGAATCGTCTTGGATGTGGGTGTTTCCTCCTATCAACTTGACACCCCTCGGCGAGGTTTTTCCTTCAGATATGACGGCCCTCTGGATATGCGAATGGATTTCGAGGGGCCGACTGCTGGGGATATTATCAACACTTATAAAGAAGAAGCTCTTGCTGAGATTATTTTCCATTATGGAGAAGAGCGGTTTGCAAGAAAAATTGCCAAAAAAATTATCGAAACGCGTAGAGCGAAAAAGATCGAGACAACGGTTGAACTTGCTGATTTGGTACGTTCCGTGGTTCCGAAAAGCGCCGACGGAATAGATCCTGCGACTAGAACATTTCAGGCGCTTCGTATTTTTGTAAATAATGAACTGGAAGAGCTTCAAGAGGTTTTGGAGCAAGCGGAAGATCTTTTGAAGCCTGAGGGACGGCTTGTTGTCGTCTCTTTCCATTCCTTGGAGGACAGAATTGTTAAGACTTTCCTTAGGAAACGAGAAACAACAAAGGCGGCAGTTTCGCGTCATATGCCTCAGGCTTTTGGAGGGCAGAGAGAAGGAACGTTTCGTCTTGCCCATAAGCGGGTCTTGAAACCATCCGAGGAGGAAACGTTGAAGAACCCTCGAGCTCGTTCGGCAAAGCTGCGTGCAGCAATTCGCACAAATCAAAGTACGAAGGAGATGTCTTAAGATGAGGCGCTCGAATCTATTTTTGTTGACATTTGGTCTTCTTCTTGGTGTTGTCAACTACGCTGTAAAACAGCATGTTTTAACGATGGAACACTCTTTGAAATCAACACAAGTAGAAATGAAGCGCCTCAATGAATCAATTCATTTGCTGCATGCCGAGTGGAGCTATTTAAATGAACCGGGACGTCTCCAGAAATTAGTTGAATCGCATTTAAAAGCATCCCCTCTCAAGGGTGTTCAACTCGTTTCTCTTAACCAGTTGCCGAGCCGATTGATGCCTTCCGAAGCAAAGCTGGATGAGGTTAGGCTTGCCAGCGCACGACCCTAGAGATGTCGCGGGAAATCTACTCAAAGCTTATTCCTGAGAAAAGCAGACTCGCATTGAGCCAATCCTACAAAAAAATTTTGGAGACGGCTCGAAACCGTCTGTTGGTGGCAGGCTTCGTTTATCTGTTTGCTCTTGGGGTGATTATCATCAGGATTTTTGATTTGATGGTTCTTCGTTCAGGGGAAGAGGCTGCTTTGGATTCAGCGACGACCGCCAGTTCTCAAATGGCGCGGTCGGACATTCAAGATCGGCGGGGAGAAGTTCTGGCGACAACGATTTCAACGACTTCTCTCTATGCTAATGCAAAGCAAATTATGAACGCGCAAGAGGCCACAGCAAAACTTATAGCAGTCCTTCCGAAACTTTCAAAGAAAGACGTTCTTAGACGTTTGCAATCGGGGAGGACGTTCATCTGGATTGCCCGTCATTTAACGCCCTCTCAACAAAAAGATATTTTAAATTTAGGCATTCCGGGCTTGGGTTTTATGCCAGATTTCAGGCGGATTTATCCGCAAGGCAGGCTTGCAGCCCATGTAATCGGTTTCACGGATATTGATAATATCGGTATTTCAGGGATTGAAAAGGGATTGAATGATCGCTTGGCAACTTCCTCTGATCCTCTCGTTCTGAGTCTTGACGCGCGGCTCCAGCATATTGCAAGAGACGAGCTCTATAAAGGGATGCAAGAATTTCAGGCAACGGGTGGGTGTTCTCTGATCCTTGACATTAAAACGGGTGAGATCTTGGCTCTGGTTTCACTGCCTGACTTTGATCCTAATCATCCCATCCCTTCAAAAGAAGAGGAAATTTTTAATAAGGTCACTTTAGGTATTTATGAGATGGGATCGACGATGAAAGCCGTCAATACAGCAATGGCCCTTGAATCCGGGATTCCTGTCACGGCCCGTTTTGATGCAACAAAACCGCTTACAGTTGGTCGGTTTAAAATTACGGATTTTAAAGGCAAAAACGATTGGCTGACATTACCTGAAGTCTTTATGTACTCCTCAAATATAGGTTCTGCCAAAATGGCGTTACAAGCAGGCGCCCAAAATCAAAGAGATTTTTTTAAGAAAATAGGCCTTTTGGATCAGCCGAAATTCGAGATTCCTGAGGTGGGTGCTCCGATCTTGCCTGTTCAATGGTCGGAAGCTGCTAGGATTACTATGTCTTACGGCTACGGGATCTCTATCAGTCCTTTGCAAATCGTCAGCGGTATCGCAACAATTCTGGGAGGGGGGGAGAGGGTATTCCCCACTCTTCTTAAATCCTCCCAAAAAAAATCTATACCAGGAGGAAAGGTTGTCTCGGAAAAAACATCTAAGACAATGCTGGAACTTATGAGGCTTGTCGTTAAAGAAGGGACGGGCAAGAAAGCAGATGTGGCAGGATATTTTGTGTTTGCAAAAACGGGAACCTCGAATCTTCAAGTGGGGCGAGGCTATCAAAAGGATAGAGTCAGGACAAACTTTGTGGGCGTTCTTGGGAAAAATGCGGGAGAGCCCGCCTACATTATCTATGTTTTGCTTGAAGATCCTAAGCGATTGAAGAAAACGTACGGATATAACACGGCGGGCTGGAATGCGGCGCCCATTGGAGGTAGAATAATCGAACGGGTTGCTCCCTTATTAGGGTATGAACCCTTTGAGGATGATCCGGGGATCTCCGACCACATTATGGCACAACTTAATCACTTGAGAAAAAAAGATGGTTGATACGCAAAGCGCGCTAACAGACTCGCAACTCCAAAAGTTCATTCTCGATTTGATTCGTCAAGGGAAGCGACTTTCGACGGATTCAAGAAAAGTCAAGCAAGAAGACGTTTTCCTATCGATTCCACCCTTGAAAGGGGATGGAACACCTTTCATTCTTGATGCCCTTGAGAAGGGTGCCAGGCAAGTCATTATAGAAAAAAGCATGAGAGAGGTGCTCAATAAAACAAAAGCATCGCCTCTTAACGTGGTCGAGGTTCCCAATGCCAGGTCCTTTTACGCTAAATATGCAGATGCTTTCTATCCTCAACAGCCAAGCTTTATCGCCGGTGTGACCGGAACAAACGGGAAAAGTTCCGTTGCTGCCTTTGCGAGGCAGGTCTGGAACTCACTTGGATATAAATCGGCATCCGTCGGTACGCTGGGGATTCAGGTTCAAGGTGTTCAGGAATCACTCTCTTTTCCTTCATCAACGCTGACGAGTCCTGATGCTCTTGATTTGCATCAGTCCCTTCAAATTTTGGCACTTGCGGGGGTCAGTCGGGCCTGCCTTGAGGTTTCGAGTCACGGCCTTGATCAGCGGCGCCTGGACGAGGTTCGTTTCAGGGCTGCTATTTTTACGAACTTTAATCATGAGCATTTGGATTATCACGGGTCCATTGAAAACTATTTCGGAGCTAAGAAAAGGTTTTTTAGTGATCTCCTCCCTGTGACGGGGTATGCGATCTTAAATGCGGATATTCCGTCTTCCGGCATCTTGAAAGAGGTTTGTGAGGGAAGAGGAGTGAGGACTTTCTGGTTCGGCCGACACGGGAAGGAGGTCGTTCAGGAAGAGGTGACTGTCTCCGAAAATGGATTTGTGGCTACATTCGTAATTTTGGGAAAGCGTTATGAGGTTCCGATTCCTCTGTTCGGTTCTTTCCAAGTAGAGAACGTTATGGCTGTAATTGCGCTCATGCTTTGCTGCGATGAGCCTGTTGATCAAGTTCTTGATGCCGTCTCAAAATTACAGCATGTTCCGGGACGCATGGATCTTGTCGGATATCATCCCAAAGTTCATGCACCCGTCTTTGTTGATTATGCTCATAAGCCAATGGCCCTTAAATATGCGCTTCAAGCGATCAGAGCGCACACGCCGGGACGCATGATCGTTGTCTTTGGGTGCGGTGGAGATCGCGATAAAGAAAAGCGTCCTATGATGGGGGAGATAGCGGATCAATTAGCAGACCTCGTCTATGTGACGGATGATAATCCCCGCACGGAAGATCCTGCCAGTATCCGCAAGCAAATTCTGAAAGGGTGTTCGCAAGCCTTTGAGATTCCTGACAGGCGGGAAGCGATCATGCATGCCATTAAAAACTTGCGTAAGGGGGATGCCTGTATTATAGCAGGGAAAGGTCATGAGTCCGGCCAAATCGTAGGTCATGAAATTCTACATTTCAACGATAGCGAGGTTGTTTTGGAAGTATTAGCAGCTCTTAAAAAGAAGTCAGGAAGGTCAAAAACATGACCTCTTTGTGGACATCGGATGAGATTGCCTCAGCTGTTAGGGGGAGTGCCAGTTCTTCTTGGACTTGCTCGGGCCTTGCAAAAGATTCTCGGGAGCTTGTTCCCGGTCAAGCTTTTATCGCCTTGAAAGGCCCCAAGACCGATGGTCATGAACATGTTCTTAAAGCCCTTGAGGCGGGGGCTGTTGCCGCCATTGTGAATCATGTGCCGGAGGGTGTTCCAGCCGATAAATGTCTTTTGGTGGAAGATACTTTTTGTGCTCTTCAGGATTTAGCGCGCGCAGCAAGAGAGAGAACAAGAGCAAAAGTCATTGCGGTGACGGGCAGCGTCGGAAAAACGGGTTCTAAAGAAAATCTGGCTTTTCTTCTGAATCAGCAAGCTAAAACCCAGGCAAGTGAACGCAGTTTTAATAATCATTGGGGAGTTCCCTATACCCTCGTTAATCATGACCCTAGCTGTGCTTATCTCGTTCTTGAAATGGGGATGAATCATGCGGGCGAATTGGCGGCATTGACGAGAATTGCCCGACCCCATATTGCTCTTATTACAACAGTGACCGAGATGCATATAGAGCATTTGGGTTCTCTTGAAGGGATTGCTGATGCCAAAGCAGAAATTTTTGAGGGGATCGAGAAAGGTGCGATTGCTGTTCTCAATCGCGATATCGAAGTGTTCGAGCGTCTTTCCTCAAAAGCTGAAGCACGAGGTCTCAAAGTCTTGACTTTCGGAACGCATGAAAAGGCTAACTTTAGAATAAAGGAAGTCGAACCCCTCTCTGAAGGGCAACTGTTGACTTTGACTTACCTCGACAAAACTTTAATCGTACGAATCCCCACACTTGCCGATCATTGGGTCATCAATACGGCCGGTATTCTAGCCACCGTTTATGCGGCAGGAGGAAAGGTTGAAAAAGCAGCAGAAGATCTGATCCATTTAAAGATTCCGGAAGGAAGGGGAGAGATTCACCGCATTCCCTGTCAATCCGGAACTTTAACGATTATTGATGAAAGTTATAACGCAGGACCGACTTCCATGAGGGCCGCTCTTTCCGTCCTTGGAAAGATCAGTCCCTTCGAAAACGGCAGGCGCATTGCAATTCTGGGAGATATGAATGAGCTGGGCGAGAGGTCAAAGGCGGAACATCAGGTTCTGATGGAGCCTCTTGAACGGGCTCGTGTCGATCTTGTTTTCACAACGGGGCCGAAGATGAAAGATTTATACGACCTTCTTCCTGAGAGACTCCGGGGAGGACACGAAGACGATGTGTCTGCTCTTGTCCCTTTGGTTTTGTCATCCGTAAAACCCAACGATTGTATTCTCATTAAAGGATCAAAGGGCCAATATGCTCATCGTGGCCGGATGTATGCGTTTGTTGAGGCTCTTTTAAAGGTGGGTGCTGAGAAGAACCTGAGGAAAGCTTGTGCATAAACGATGTTTTACCATTTTCTTTACCCCTTAGCGGATGAATTCTCAGCCTTTAACGTCTTCAAGTACATTACGTTTCGAACGGGGGGAGCGCTTTTAACGGCTCTTTTGATGAGCTTTTTATTGGGACCCCGTTTTATCGCTTTTTTAAAATCCTTGCAGGCTCACGGACAGCCCATTCGGGAAGACGGCCCCCAAACCCATCTTGAGACAAAGAAGGGGACACCGACCATGGGGGGTGTTCTTATTTTGGCATCTATTCTGATTAGTACGCTTTTGTGGGGTAATTTGACGAATATATATGTTTGGATTGTCATCGGTATTACAGTCGGCTTCGGCCTCTTGGGTGCGATGGATGATTACCTTAAACTCACGAAAAGGTCCTCGAAGGGTGTTTCCGCCAAAGGGAAGCTTCTGTTTCAGATTTTGCTTTCTGCAGGCGCCGCTTATCTTGTGATGGAAGCAAGGGAAGGGAGTCTCTCTACGGGGCTTACGATTCCCTTCTTTAAGGAGGTGATTCTGGATTTGGGATGGTTTTTTATTCCTTTTACAGTGGTCGTTTTGGTCGGGGCGTCTAATGCCGTGAATTTGACGGACGGTCTCGACGGTCTTGCCATAGGCCCTATCATGATTGCTGCAAGCTGTTTTGCCTTCATTGCGTATCTGGTCGGGAACCATATCTTTGCAACCTATCTTCAGATTCCATACGTTGTCGGGAGTGGGGAGCTTTCTGTTTTTTGTGGTGCTATGGTAGGAGCAGGGCTCGGGTTTTTGTGGTTCAATGCACCGCCGGCCCAAGTCTTCATGGGAGACACTGGATCTCTTGCCATGGGCGGGGCGTTGGGCGCTATCAGCGTTATTACCAAGCATGAAATCGTCCTTGCTATTATCGGAGGCCTTTTCGTGTTGGAAGCCATCTCCGTCATTTTACAGGTCGGTTACTATAAAATGACACGTAAGCGCATTTTCCTAATGGCGCCGATCCATCACCATTTTGAGAAAAAAGGATGGGCCGAGCAAACAGTGGTGATTCGCTTTTGGATTTTAGCTATTATTTTTGCATTAATCGGACTTTCAACCTTAAAATTGAGGTAAAATTTTATGATTCCCGTCTACACCTTCGAAGGGGATTGGGTCGCAGTTTTGGGTCTCGGCAAGACCGGAAGCTCAGCAGCAAAAGCGCTGCAAGCAGGGGGCGCTAAGCCTTTGTGCTGGGACGATTCACCCGAGACGCGTCAAAAAGCTTTGCTTGATCAAATCCCTCTCAAGGATTTGACGGAGGCTGGCTGGAGTCAAATCAAGGCACTGGTTTTAAGCCCTGGGATCCCCCATTTTCTACCCTCTCCTCATCCCATTGCTCAAAAGGCTGCAGAGGCAGGTGTGCCCATTATATCCGATATTGAGCTTTTATGCCAATCTTGTCCTGAGGCTTCTTATATTTGTGTGACAGGTTCAAACGGTAAATCGACGACGACAGCTCTCATCGGCCATATTTTAAAGTCGGTTTTTCCGAAGACACAAGTCGGTGGAAACATCGGAGAACCCGTTTTAAATTTAAATCCTCTTGAGGCGAATGAAAGATATGTGCTCGAGCTTTCCTCCTACCAGTTGGAGCGAGTGCCGTCACTCTCGGCTGATACAGCCGTCTTTTTGAATATTTCGCTTGATCATATCGATCGGCACGGATCTTTGGACGGGTATGTGGCTGCAAAGAAAAGGATTTTTGAAGCTTCAACACACCAGAATGTCATCATCGGTGTGGATGATCCGAAGAGCCTCCAACTTTATGAGGCCTTGAAAGATAGCCCGTACCATACGGTTGTCCCGATTTCATGTAAGTCTCCTCTTGAAGCAGGGATCTTTTATCAGAATGGGAAACTTTATGATACATACTGGGAAGGCGGCCGATCTTTCTTCGATCTGACGCAGCATCTTTCCCTTCAAGGGGCCCACAACGGACAAAATGCAGCAGCCGCTTTTGCTGCGTGTCGCTTTGAAGGACTTAGCCAGGAGCAAATTTGCCTCGCGATGAAAACGTTTGAAGGGCTTCCTCATCGCATGGAGTTTGTCGGATTTTGCGAAAGGGTGCGTTTTGTAAATGACAGCAAAGCAACAAATGCAGAGGCGGCCTCAAAAGCACTTGAAAGTTTCAAGGAAATCTACTGGATTTTGGGCGGAAGGCCTAAGGCGGGGGGCTTGGAAGGACTTGATTCTTATTATTCAAGGGTCCGACATGCCTATGTGATCGGCGAGGCGGCAGATCTTTTTGAGGAACAGCTTGAAGGGAAGCTATCTTTAACGCGTTGTGAAACCCTCGGCCAAGCTGTCCCTCTTGCTTTTAAAGATGCGCAAAAAGAGAATCACCGAAATCCCGTTGTGCTGTTGTCGCCGGCTTGCGCAAGTCTGGATCAATTTAAGAGTTTTGAGCATCGAGGGGATGTTTTCCGGAAACTCTATCAAGACTTGGTCGAAAAAACAGCATCGCAATCTTTAATGGAGGCCCTTCTTTAAAAAGATGAATATGAAAACGAAGGCTTTTTCCAGACAAGACACGAGCCCGTTGGGGAGATGGTGGTGGACGGTTGATCGTTGGAATTTCGGCGCGCTTTGTTCCCTGATGGCGATCGGCTTTTTTCTCACCCTTGCTGCAAGTCCGTCCGTGGCCCAACGCATTCGAGTGGACGATTTTTACTTTGTTAAAAGACATTTTATCTATCTGTTGCCCGTTTTTTCTCTTCTTGTCGGTGTTTCTCTCCTGACGTTGAAGGAGCTCAAGCGATTTTCGTTGATCCTGTATACCGGGGGCATTCTTCTGTTGATTGGTACTTTCTTCATCGGCGTTGAAATTAAAGGAGCAAGGCGGTGGCTTTCTTTTGTCGGGTTTTCCCTTCAGCCATCCGAATTCATAAAACCGGCGCTCGTCGTCATGTGCGCTTGGATGATCGTTGAAGGAAAGATCAATAAAGAGTTCCCGGGAACCCAAGTGGCCTTGGGCCTTTACGCGTTTGTACTGGTGCTCTTGGGACTTCAGCCCGATATGGGGATGGTTGTTTTAACTTCTCTTGTTTTCTTCGGCCAATTATTTTTAGCGGGCTTGCCGATCCTATGGGTTTTCTTGGCGCTCGGGATCGGAGGTGCAGGTCTCGTGGGCGCTTATTTTTTGTTTCCTCACGTGGCTTCTCGCGTTGATCGTTTTCTAAGTCCCGACTCGGGAGATAAATATTCTGATCGGTATCAAATTACTCAGTCCCTTGAAGCTTTCATGAACGGAGGTCTTTTTGGTCAAGGTCCCGGTGAAGGAGTCGTCAAGAACCACTTGCCCGATGCCCATGCGGATTTTATTTTTGCCGTGGCAGGGGAGGAATTCGGTATTTTTCTTTGTCTCCTCATCGTCTGCATCTTCGGGTTTATTGTCGTGAGATCCCTCTTGAGAGTCCTCCATGAAAATGATTTGTTTATCGTGCTTGCGACCAGCGGTCTTGCTATGGAATTCGGCTTACAAGCGCTCATTAATATGGCTTCTACACTTCATTTGATTCCGACTAAGGGGATGACGCTTCCCTTTATCAGCTACGGTGGTTCATCGATGATGGCTCTTGCCATCGGTATGGGCATGGTTCTGGGCTTGACCCGCAAGCGCGGAAAGGGAGAATTCTAGTGTCGGAAAAGCCGATTTTTATCATTGCAGGAGGTACGGGAGGGCATGTTTTCCCGGCGTTTTCCTTAACGCAGGAATTGACTCGACAAGGGAAGGAAGTGTATTTCATTTGTGATGCACGAGGCCGGAAATATCTCCCCGAGAATTTTCCGGCACATCTTTATCAGTTGCCTCTTCTGCCTTATCGGGGAAACCTCTTTAAGAAAGGACTTTTTTTTCTCTCCCTTCTCTTTTCCTCCGTGATGATGTGGATTCGAATGATCTTAAAGAGACCCGCCTTTGTCGTGGGCTTCGGAGGATATCCGACATTTGCCGGCGTTTTGGCCGGGGTGTTTTCTTTGAGACCGCTTTATCTACATGAACAAAATGCCCATGTAGGGCAAACAAATAGGTTTTTTACGCGTTTTGCTAAGAAACTAATGATTTCAACGCCTTCCGTTCGAGGGCTTTCTCACTCTCTCGAGAAGAAAACGTCTTACGTAGGGATGCCCGTTCGTCTTGAAATCGAAGAGAGAGGTCGTCGACCCTATCAACCGTCTGAAAAGGATTCTCCTTTTCATCTTCTGGTTCTGGGAGGGAGTCAGGGCGCGAAGTTATTGGCGGAGCAAGTCGTTGAAGCGCTCATTCTTCTGCCTAAGCCTCTTCAGAAGAGAGTTTATCTGACCCTCCAATGCAGGGCAGAAGACGAGATTATTCTTCGGAAAAAGCTATTTTCATTTGTGGGGTATTCAACCCTTCGGCCTTTTTTTGAGAATATCCCGATTCTTTTGGAGGAGGCTCACCTCGTTATTTCACGTTCGGGCGCTTCTTCTTTAGCGGAGGTTGCGACAGCGGGAAGGCCATGTCTTTTCGTTCCTTACCCTTATGCGAAGGATGATCATCAAACTGCAAATGCCAAGCTTTGTATTGAGATAGGTGGCGCTTGGATGATCCAAGAAAAAGACCTTTGCCCTCAAGGTATTGCTGAGATGTTAATCCGTTTCATGAATCATCCCGAAGCACTTCTTTTTGCATCAGAACAAATACTTAAGCTTTCATCTCGGGGGGCGGCAAAAAAATTAGCTGAAGTGATCTTGGAATCTGCCTCAAAATAGGGTAGGGATAAATCTTAGAACTAAGTTAGGATTTCTTATGCGCATTCAACCGCAATCCGTTGGTATTATTCATTTTGTCGGCATCGGTGGGATAGGGATGAGCGGTATCGCGGAAGTCCTTCATTCCCTTGGATATGCGGTTCGAGGGAGTGATCAAGCTGATAACGCAAATGTCCAACGTCTTCGCATGTTAGGGATCCCCATTTATATCGGTCACGACGTCGCACATGTTCAGGAAGCTGCTGTCATTGTCGTGTCTTCGGCTGTGAAGCCCTCTAATCCTGAGCTTATCGAGGCGAGACGGTTGATGATTCCCGTCGTTAAGCGAGCCGATATGCTAGCAGAACTTATGCGACTAAAGCCCTCTATTGCCGTAGCCGGAACACACGGCAAGACAACGACTACTTCTTTAGGAGCGTGTGTTTTAGAGGCGGCAGGACTTGATCCTACGGTTGTGAGTGGGGGGATTATCAATTCTTACGGAACGAATGCCCGTTTGGGAACGGGAGAGTGGATCATTGTGGAGGCGGATGAATCCGACGGGACCTTCACAAGGCTCCCTGCCACGATTGCGATCGTTACCAATATCGAGCCTGAACACATGGAGCATTACGGAACCGTAGACGCCCTTCATGCTGCGTTTCGTCAATTCATCGAGAATCTCCCCTTTTACGGGCTTGGTATCCTTTGTGCCGATCAAGAACCGGTTGCAGTTCTTCGGTCAAAACTGACGGATCGTCGCATCGTGACTTACGGTTTTTCCGAGACATCTGACGTACGGGCAACGAACGTTCATTTGGGGCCTGATGGGGCGACTTTTGACGTTACCTTTTCGGACCACTTTTTCTTGATGTGTAAGAATGCGCCTCGAGTATCCCGTCTAGAGGGCGTTCATTTGAATATGTTCGGGGAACATAACATTCAAAATGCCTTGAGTATTTTTGCTTTAGCGTTTGAACTAGGGGTTGAGCCGAGCCGCCTTTTAAGAGGATTTAGAGAATTCAAAGGCGTGAATCGCCGATTCACCAAAGTCGGAGAATATGACGGAATCACAATTATTGACGATTATGCTCATCATCCGACTGAAATAAAAGCCGTCTTGAGAACAGCTCGCATCGTGACGCAAGGAAGAACAACCGCAATTGTTCAACCTCACCGCTATTCAAGATGGCGCGACCTTTATCAGGATTTTCTGACCTGCTTTGAAGATGCGGATATTGTAGGTGTTTCTTCCTTCTATCCTGCAGGCGAAGATCCCGTCCCGGATCTCGATCACGAGAGATTTGTTTCAGATTTAAAGAAGCATCATAGAGGGCATGTCTTCGCTTTCGACGGACAGGCTGATTTAGCAAGTCATGTTCAAAAAATAGCTCAAAAAGATGATTTTGTGATTTGCATGGGGGCCGGCAGCATTACGGGGTGGGCCCGTGACCTTGCTCTGCAGTTGGAGCAAATGGCCGCGCCACTAAAAAGGGTTGGAACTTATGGCTAGGGAGGTCAGAGATGGTTGCAGCATTTGAATTTTCACCCATCGGTTCTTTACCGCAGGTAAGAGGCCGCTATTCGGAAAACAGTCATTTATCAAAGTTAACTTGGTTTCGCGTGGGAGGTCCTGCACAAGTTCTTTTCAAGCCCGAGGACACGGAAGACCTATCGTTTTTCATCAAGAACCGTCCCTCTGAATTACCCGTGACGACGATCGGGGTCGGGTCAAACCTTCTTGTCAGAGACGGAGGTGTTCCAGGGGTCGTGGTTCGCCTGGGTCGCGGCTTTACGAATGTGATGGTTCGCGAAAACGAAATTGACGTAGGTGCAGGTCTTTTAGACCGTAACTTGGCTTTGATTGCTCAAGAAGAGGGATTGTCGGGTCTTGAGTTTTTGGTCGGCATTCCGGGGACTCTTGGGGGTGCATTGAGAATGAATGCTGGCTGCTACGGCAGTGAGATCAAAGATTTTTTGATTGTTGCTTTTGCCCTCGACTCAAAAGGGCAGCTCAAGACTCTAACGCCTGAGGACATGGATTTCAGTTATCGCCACTGCGGTATTCCGGAAGATTGGGTTTTTATCGGCGCGCGCTTTAAAGTTCGCTCGGGAAATCCTGCCGTCATTGCAGAACAAATGCAAAAAATTATGTTAGAACGTGAGGGAGCTCAGCCCGTTAAAAGCCGGACAGGAGGAAGTACTTTTGCCAACCCTAACGGACAAAAGGCTTGGGAACTCATTGACCGGGCAGGTTGCCGGGGATTGAGGCGCGGCGGGGCGCAGGTCTCGGAAATGCACTGCAACTTTCTCCTCAATACGGGCGATGCAACAGCGGAAGATCTCGAGATGCTCGGTGAGGAAGTCAGGGAACGCGTAGAAAAGACATCAGGTGTGACACTTCGATGGGAAATTAAAAGAATCGGCATCAAGGAAGATTCTTTGACTATGAAAGCACTCGCTGCGTGATAGAGGTATGTTTTAGGAAGGATCATCATTTTAAATGGGTTTGAAGAAGAAAAAAATAGCCGTGGTCATGGGCGGATGGTCTGCCGAGAGGGAAGTCTCTCTTTCTTCGGGGCAAGGTGTCGTGAAAGCTCTGACAGAAAGAGGCTTTGATGTAAAGTCTATCGATCTGACGCGTGATCTCAAGAAATTTCTTCATGATTTAGAGCCGCGACCTGATGTGGTTTTTTTGAATTCTATTCATGGTAGATGGGGAGAAGACGGTTGCATTCAAGGCCTGATCGAGATGCTTGGTATTCCTTATACGAACTCGTCTCTTTTAGCATCAGCCATTGCTATGGACAAACCCACCTCTTTGAAGCTTTTTCGGGAAGCGGGCATCCCCTTTCCTCAAGGAAAGGTCGTCTCTTTTGAGGATGTTGTTAAGGGAGGCGTGCTCTCCACCCCTTATGTGATTAAGCCTTTACGAGAAGGCTCCAGCGTTGGTGTTTCCATCATTCAAGATGAATCTCAATTGGAGACCGTTAAAAAGGATTGGGCTTTTGGATCTCATGTTCTTGTGGAGTCCTACATTCCGGGCAAGGAAATTCAAGTTGCTGTTCTCGGTGACAAAGCCATCGGTGCGATTGAAATAAGGCCGAAGGAAGCCTTTTATGATTATAAAGCCAAGTATACGGCTGGGTTTGCAGATCACATTATGCCGGCAAGCCTGTCTCCGAACGCTTATGAAGAGGCGCTTGATCTGGCTCTTCAGGCGCATAAGGCCCTGGGATGTGAAGGAGTTACACGCGTGGATATGCGTTATGATGATACCAACGGTGAGCCTGGTCGGTTCTATGTGCTGGAAGTTAACACGCAGCCCGGACTGACACCGCTTTCGCTCGTCCCTGAAATTGCTGCTCACGTTGGGATTTCTTATGCGGATCTTTTGGAATGGATGATTGAAAATCCGAGATGTCCAAGCTAAACATCACCTCTCAAAAAGTATATCGAAAGACGCCCTCAAGGGCGTCCCTTCGTACAGCGCCCCAAAATCGCTGTACAGCCGTGCGTCGGTCGAAAACGCCTAAGCGCAAAACGTCTCTTCCTCTGAAACGAATAATAAAGAAAGCGGGCCTTGCTGCTGTCGTTTTATTTCTTTTTTTAGGCGGATTTTATTTATGGAAGATAAGCTTCTTGCAAAAAACAAAAGAAACTGTAGCGAATTTTGTAAGTTCTCAAGTCCAGACAAAAGGATTTATTGTTCGAGATCTAATTGTTGAAGGACGGGAAAGAGCCGATCGTGCTGAAGTCCTCAAGGCAATTCAAGTGAAAAAAGGAGACCCCATCGTCGGGCTTGACTTAGATAAGATCCGGAAAAATCTTCTTGAGCTTCCGTGGATCAGGGCTGTTGCTGTCAAAAGACAATTGCCGGACACCTTACATATTAAGATTTCCGAGCATAAGCCCGTCGCTCTTTATCAAAAAAACGGGCGATTTAGTTATATAACGGCTTTAGGCGAACATATCGATCGACCGACGCGAGAGATGGAGAAAAATCTGCCTGTTGTGACAGGTGAGGAGGCTTTCCGGCATTTTCCCGCATTGCTTTTAAAAGTAGAGGCTTTTCCTGAGCTCAAAAATAAATTGTCAGGCGCCGTTTTTATCGGAAATCGTCGATGGGATTTGATCCTTGATCAAAGACTTCGCGTTCAATTGCCGGAGGAAGGAATAGAAGATGCCTTGAAACGTCTTTTGACCCTCATGAAAGAACAATCGATCGAAGATCGGGAAGTGATCGCTATTGATTTAAGGTATGCCGATCGAATGTATTTGAGATTGAGTCCCGAGGCGGCTAAACTAAATGAAAGTCTTAATAAAGTGAAATTAAAGAAAAAGTGAGCCTGGATGAAGATCTTTAAATTCAAGAAAAGACTTGTGAATACATCAGTCGGTATCCTAGCGGGGCTCGACATCGGAACGAGCAAAGTTTCTTGTGCGATTGCAAAACAAGGAGAGGAAGGAAAGCTCAAGGTTCTGGGGGTAGGCCATCAAGCTTCAAGAGGGCTTAAAAACGGCGCTATCGTTGATATGGAAGCCCTCTCTAATGCGGTTGCGGCTGCCGTAACACAAGCGGAAGAACAGGCGGAGGAAACTCTTCAAGAACTTTATGTCTCCCTTTCATCCAGTATTACGACTCCTTTTACGATCGGTGTTGAGGCCACCATTTCCGGGCATTCGATTGACAGTGCCGACATTCGCAAAATGGTTACCCAGGCATGCCAAAGTGTTGAGCAACCGGGAGAAACAATCATTCATGCAATTCCGACGGCTTATGAGATTGATCAGGCAAAGGGGATTCGCGACCCTCGAGGCATGTTCGGAGATAAACTCGGGGCCGACATTTATATCGTGGCAGCAGCCCTGAGCCCCTTGAGAAATCTGGTTGCCTGTGTCGAGCGCTGTCATTTAGAAGTCTCTGGCTTTGTCGTCTCTCCTTATGCGTCAGGCCTTGCAACACTCGTGGAGGATGAAACGGATTTAGGGGTGACACTCCTTGACATGGGCGCGGGGACAACCTCGATCGCTGTCTTTTATGATGGAAAGCTTCACTACACTGATTTTGTTCCGATCGGCGGTGCCCATGTGACCAGTGATATTGCCCGGGGTCTCTCCACGCCGCTTGTGGCAGCCGAAAGACTGAAGACCCTTTACGGATGTGCGCTTATTGCACCATCCGATGAGCGGGAAAAAATTGCTGTCTCTCAAATAGGTGAGGACGATCCGAGCAAAGCCTACCAAATTACAAAGGCGGAACTCGTGCGCATTGTACGTCCACGGATTGAAGAAATCTTTGAAATCGTAAGAGATCGCCTCAAGAGTTCTCCAGTTGCTAAATTGGCAGGCAAAAGACTAGTCCTGACGGGCGGAGGAAGTCAGCTTTCAGGCGTTCTCCAGTTGGGGAACTTGATTTTGGACAAACAAGGGCGTCTAGGACGTCCCGTCTCCTTTACGGGCAAAGAAAAAGCTTTAAAATCTCCTTCTTTTGCAACCTGTGCGGGATTGCTCTCTTACGCAAAAGCAGAGCAAACTCGAATTGTCAGTAATGAAAACAGTAATGCCTCGAAAAAACCGAAAATCCTTGAGAAATTCGGATCTTGGGTGAAAGAGAATCTCTAGCCTTTTTTTGAGATTTAATTTAAAGTAAGGATAAGTTTTATCTTTATATCAACTTAACGGAGAAAGTGGAGAGGTCCATGACAGAAAGTCCATCGATGAAAGCCCCTGAGTTACATGAAATTAAGCCCAAAATTACTGTCGTTGGTGTGGGCGGGGCAGGTGGAAATGCTGTCAATAATATGATTCGTTATAATTTACAAGGAGTTGACTTTGTCACTTGTAATACGGACGCGCAATCTCTGGCGCACTCCTTGGCTGAGAAAAAAATTCAGATTGGTGAACTCGTAACCCAAGGACTGGGGGCGGGGTCACGTCCTGAGGTTGGTCGGGCTTCCGCCGAGGAATCCTATGATGCTATTCATGAAGCCATCCGAGGCAGTAACATGGTATTCGTGACCGCAGGTATGGGCGGCGGGACAGGCACGGGGGCTGCACCCATTGTAGCTCAAGCGGCTCGTGAGCAAGGAATTTTAACGGTCGCCGTTGTGACGAAACCTTTCCACTTTGAAGGAAAGCACCGGATGCGGACAGCTGATACGGGTATTGAAGAGCTGGAGCACTTCGTTGATACCCTGATCATTATCCCCAACCAGAATCTTTTCCGGGTCGCAACGGAAAAAACAACTTTTGCAGAAGCCTTTAAGATGGCGGATGATGTTCTCTATTCGGGTGTGCGGGGCGTGACGGACCTCATGATTATGCCGGGCCTGATCAATTTAGACTTCGCCGATATTCGTGCGGTGATGATGGAGATGGGCAAGGCCATGATGGGAACGGGTGAGGCGGAAGGGGCTGGTCGTGCGATTTCGGCAGCAGAGGCTGCTATTTCCAACCCGCTTTTGGATGACGTTTCCATGAAGGGGGCGCAAGGTGTTTTGATTAACATCACGGGCGGCCTTGATATGACGCTTTTTGAAGTGGACGAAGCAGCCAACCGTATTCGGGAAGAAGTCGATCCCGATGCTAATATCATCTTCGGATCTACATTTGATGAGGGCATGAACGGAAAGATGCGCGTCTCCGTGGTTGCAACAGGTATCGAATCGGCTCAGGCGAAAGCAAAGATGCGTATTGTTGAGACGGAAAAACCCGGCGTGATGGCCTCTAAAGAAACGGAAGGGGTCAAAGTAACATCCCGCGGCATCTTCAGGCGCCAAAAAGAAATGCCCGAAGACGAGGAAGAGATGGATGTATTGACTGTCAATTTCGGAGGCAAAGAGGCGGACGCGGAGTCGTCAGCCCGACAGGAACACCCGCAAGAACCTTCTTTTTCTCTGAATGCCGAGTCCGATGCAGCAGAGTATGATCATCGGGAAGAACAGTTTGAGTCGGAAGGCTATGAGGAAGAAGTCTCTTCCAAGAAGGTCGGCTTTTTTGGGCGAATGGCCCGTACCTTGGGCCTTAAAAAGGAAGAGGAAGAAGTCTCATTCGAGGAAGGCCACCACGAATCTGAAATGACATTTGTGGCTGACCCGTCTCCTCGGGTGAAAGCTGCCAATGAAGAAGACACCTTGGAAATTCCCGCTTACTTAAGACGGAAAGTAGGGAAGTAGGCTCTCTTCTCTCAATCGTCATCAAAGAGTCACTGCCCCCGTTTTTTGCGGGGGTGCAGGCTTTAATATTATGGAAGCGCGATTCTAGTTAGTAGAAAAAATAGGCGTAAGCTAAAAAGATAAAGAAAACAGAAGATAAAAAAGTCATTATCTGGAATAATAGGAATACATTATAAGAGAATAAAGAGAATGATTTATAATCTTCTTCTATTTTTTCACAGTGATGAGGATCACACTTGTGGCTTGAAAAATCCTCTTTATACTTCATAAGAATACATCTTGTTTTTTTTAAAATATGGAATTTAAAAAAATATATCAAGAATAGAGAAATGATTGTAAAGGCAAAAACAATTTTAGAGAGGCATGAATTTTCTGTTATGAAGCATTTTCCAAATGAAAACATAGATATTAGGATTCCAAAACAAACATATTCAACATGAGTTGAAAGGCTAGTTCCTTTTTTCTCGTGATGATTTTTAATCTGTTCTTTTATTATAGGAAATCTACAGAAATTTTCTGAGCTATTTTTTTTCTTCGATTTATTTTTTATCGCTGACATCTAAAAACTTCCCCTTGAAATAAATTAATTTTTTACTGATTCCTTGGGAGCTTTTTTAATCAATGGAAATGGGGGACCCTCTAGAGGGTCGTCCGGATCTTCTTTCGTCTTGGGCCAAGGTAGCTTTGGATAGAGAGGGCCTGTCATTATACTACTCTTCTTCAATTCTTGGCTCTGACTCATATGTTGTTTCTCAGTTTTAAGAGAAGCAGTTTTCTCAGATTCAGCCTGGAAGTGTTCTTCTCTTTTTTCAACATCCTGAGCAATGGCGGTTATTGTGTTGGACGTGAGAAAAAATAGGGACAAGAACAAGAAAAAGGTTATCTTTATCATCGGGCAGCCTCCTGAAATCTCTAGTAAAAATTAAAAAATGAAAAAGTTAATCAATCGTTAAACGAGCCTTTTGCCTCTTGAAATAGAGAGTGTCTTGGCTGAATGGAGAGGCTTTCTACCGATCTTTTTCGCCGCTGGTTGTCGGGTAGCCCAAGACTTCTGCAATGAAATAGAGGGAGCCGCAGAAGATAACCCGGGCTTCAGGAGGTGTCTTGAGGAGGGCTGAAAGACAGTCTTCAAGAGAAGGGAAGGGAGAGCCCCTAGAGGCGAACTTTTGAAGATCGCAGGGCGCAAAGACCTCATCCATTCCTCTCATTCTGGTGAAGAAGAGAGCGTCTGCAAAACTCTCGAGGTGTTCGATCATTTTTTCTCCCCTTTTACCTTTAAGGCAAGAAAAGACGACCCAAGTGGGTTTTCTCGGCTGATCCTTAAAGAAATGAGTCAAAACGGCCACACCGTCCTCATTATGGGCACCGTCAATCCAAAGCTCGCGCTCTTTTAAAATTTTGTTTAAGGGGTGCTTTTCGAGAATCTGGAGGCGGCCCGGCCACGAAGCCTGCATTACTCCCTCTCTGAGAGCGGAATCGGAGATCACAAAAAGGTTTTTGAGGACACGGATTGCAGCTATCGCTGTAGACGCGTTCAGGATTTGGTGCTCTCCTCTCAGGGAAGGGAGAGAGAGAAGAATCGAATCTTCACCCTTCATCTCAAACCGGAAATCCTTTTTAAGGAGCGTAAACCGCCAGTCTGTGGGAGACGAGAATGAGGGGCAGGAAAGCTCCTCTATTTTTTGTGTGAGCTTAAGGAAGACCTCAGGATATTGAGGGGCGATGACGGCGGGAACCCCTTTTTTTAAAATACCCGCTTTTTCTCCTGCAATTTCGGGGAGGGTATTCCCCAGTTGTTCCTGATGGTCGTACGAGACAGGCGTAATAATGCTAAGGCAAGGATTTGAAATCACATTGGTTGCATCGAGCCGTCCTCCCAGCCCCGTTTCAAGGAGGACTACATTTCCGGGCGTCTCTGCGAAAAGTTTAAAGGCGCTTGCCGTCAAGAACTCGAACCAGCTTATCGGCAGGTCTCCGAGAACAGTTTCACAGGCTTGAAAATGAGAGAAGAGAAGGGCATCCGAGACCTCTTCCCCGGAGAGGACGAATCTTTCGTGTAGATGGAGCAGGTGAGGGGACGTATAAACATGAGGTCTGTATCCGGCTGCTTTAAAAATCGCCTTGAGGAAAGCGATCGTGGATCCTTTCCCGTTCGTGCCCGCCACATGAACCACGGGCGGAAGGGAGTGATGAGGGTTGCCGAGGGCTTTTAAAAAAGCATTAACTCGATCAAGTTTCAGGTCACCGGGGAGGGTTCGTGACCTCTTAAGATAAGAAAGGTAGTGATTCAGGTCTTGCATGAGAGGACCTCGGGCCGCATGCTTTGTTGGCGCGAGCTAGAATTTCATCAGAACGGTAATCAGTTTCACCAGGGTTTCTTTAAGGTTATCTCGAGAGATAACCAGATCAACCATGCCGTGTTCTTTTAAATACTCGGCTGTCTGGAAGTCCTGAGGGAGTTCTTCCCGGATGATCTGTTGAATGACACGTCTGCCGGCAAAGCCAATGGTAGCACCAGGCTCTGCAATCGTGATATCTCCGAGCATAGCAAAGGAAGCGGACACGCCGCCTGTTGTGGGGTCCGTCAAAACGGTGATGTAGGGCAGACCCGCCTCCTTGACTTGACGTACGGCAATGGTTGTTCTCGGCATTTGCATAAGGGAGAGAATCCCCTCTTGCATCCGAGCAC
>CAYUCY010000019.1:23276-23573 GCA_964443525.1 uncultured Thiotrichales bacterium | reverse complement strand
GACACATTCGTAGGAAGGTGTCGGAATTCTTCAGGTTCCGTTCCGGTTTCCATTGAAAGTCCAGGCATGGAGCGCTTTTCAGGATTATGGTAATCTTGTAACGAAAAAAATTAGTTAACCTCCTGATTTTTCGAAAAAGTTGCAAAAAGTTCCTCTGATGCGGCATTTTCTGCCCCAGAAAATCCAGAAATTAACCATTGCTTAACTGTCTTCAGGATATTTTTAATCAAAATTAAGAAAAAAAGAAAATAAAGAGGGGGACCTCCGTGGAAGCCTTTATCGGAACGCTTAGGAGCT
>CAYUCY010000019.1:2064-23266 GCA_964443525.1 uncultured Thiotrichales bacterium | reverse complement strand
TTAGACTTGCCGTTATCGCAACGGTTCTTATCGGGATGATGAGCAGTCTTTATTATATCACCCAAAAGTTTTCCGAGCCCCAGATGGCTCTTCTATATGCAGAATTGGATTTGGCGGATGCAGGTCATATCGTCTCCCGAATCGAAGGGATGGGGATTCCTGTTCAAGTGAAGGGAGCGGGCAATCAGATTTACGTCCCTGCCGACAAGGTGGCGAGATTGCGCATGGATATGGCGGAGGCCGGCCTGCCGCGGGGTGGTGTCGTCGGCTATGAAATTTTTGATAAAGGAGAGTCCTTCGGAACATCGGGATTTATTCAGGATATAAATAATTTGAGAGCCCTAGAGGGGGAGCTAGCAAGAACGATCACCAGTCTTGCAAATGTGGCTTCCGCTCGCGTGCATCTGGTTTTACCGAGGCGTGAACTTTTCAGTCGCGATCGTCAAGATCCCAGTGCCTCCATCATTTTAAGACTAAACGGTCCAGGTAAGCTTAAAGCCTCAAAAGTGCAAGCGATTCAACATTTGGTGGCCTCGGCTGTCCCGAATTTGTCGCCGGATCGGGTGTCAATCGTTGATGACGCCGGGAATTTGCTTGCAAGAGGAGGCAACAGTCCCGAACAAGTGACGGCATCTAATCTCGACGAACTCAAGATCTCTCATGAAAGCAGAATTGCGCAGACCGTTGAACATCTCGTCGAAAAATATGTGGGATTGGGGAAGGTCAGAGCGGAGGTAACGGTTGATCTGGATCTCGATCGTATCACGGAAAACAGTGAAAAATATGACCCAGAAGGACAAGTCCTGCGTTCAAGTCAAAGTTCCGAGGAAGGAGAAAATTCGGCAGCAGCGTCAGCAGGAGGGGCTTCAAGCGTCGAATCCGCAATTCCTAATGCGGGGGCCGATAAGGCAGGTGGGAGCAGTTCTCACTCTAAAAGGGCGCAAGAAACACTGAACTATGAGGTCTCGAAATTTGTCAAGACACATGTGCGAGAAATCGGCGGTATCAAGCGCTTGTCCGTGGCTGTTCTCGTAGATGGTACCTATAAAAAATCGGAGGATGGAAAGGTCAATTATACACCGCGACCGAAGGAAGAAATGGAGCAATTGACAAAGCTCATCAAGTCGGCAATCGGCTATAATGAGGAACGAAAAGATAGTCTTGAGGTTGTCAATATGCGGTTTGCTCAAGAAGATCTTGATGTGCCAGAACTCTCGGAAGGGGTTTTCCTGGGCCTGACAAAGGGAGATTTAATGCGAATCGTTGAACTCCTTGTGATCGGGCTTTTGGGACTTCTTGTTCTTCTTATGGTCGTTAAGCCCGTAATCGGAAAAGTGATCGAAGGAATGCCAAAGCGGGAAGGGATCCCTGAAAACGACAATATGTCCCAATATCCTCTTCAAGTTGTTCCTCAATTGGCTCAACCGATGCCGGTTGCCGCCGTTACAGGACCAGCGGCTCCTCAGTTCCAAACACCCGTCCCTCAGGTGGCTGACTTCAGCTCATCGAAAGCGGGGGAGCTTGATCGGATGATTTCTATGAAACAGGTTGAAGGGCAGATCAGAGAGTCCTCGCTTAAGAAAATAGGAGAGATTATCGATACTAGGACGGAGGAAGCCGTTTCCCTCGTTCGGAACTGGATGTATGAGGATTAATCTATGGCTGAAGCTGCTGTTGCACAAAATAATAAGTATACGAGAAAATTGTCGGGACTTGATAAGGCCGCAATTTTGATGTTGTCCTTGCCCGATACCTATGTCGCTAAGATTTTTCAAAAGCTCGAAGACATCGAAGTCAAAGAGCTGTCCCATAAAATGGCACATCTCGGGACCATCAAGTCGGAGGTTGTTGAGCACCTTTACTATGAGTTCGCTGAGAAAGTATCCACAACGGGATCCGTCTATGGCTCTTTGGAGACGACGGAAAAAATTCTGAGCAAGATCTTTGATACGAGCAAAGTCAAAAAACTTATGGAAGAAATTCGAGGACCTTCCGGTCGGACGGTTTGGGATAAATTGAGCAACATCGGAGAAGATGTTCTCGCCACCTTTTTAAAGAATGAATATCCCCAGACGGTGGCTGTCGTCCTTTCAAAGATTAAGCCGGATCAGGCTGCTCGTGTGATCCCGTTGCTTCCCGAAGAGTTGAGTATCGAGGTCATCCAAAGAATGCTTCGAATCGATAATGTGCAGAGGGACATTTTGGAGGAAATCGAGACGACGCTCAGATCCGAATTTATGGCAAATCTATCTAAAACGGCTGCCGTAGATCCCTATGAGCAGATGGCTGAAATCTTCAATGCCTTCGATCGCGCAAGTGAGGCAAAATATATGGCTGCTCTTGAAGAAAAGGACAGCGAGGCGGCTGATCGTGTCAAGTCCCTCATGTTTACCTTTGATGATTTGGTCAAGTTGGATGCAAACAGCATGCAGGCCGTCATCAGAGTTGTGGACAAGGCAAAAATGGCTCTTGCTTTGAAGGGTGCCAGCGACGTCATCAAGGATCTTTTCTTTAAAAACATGTCGGAACGAGCAGCTAAACTCTTGAAAGAGGATATGGAAGCGCTTGGTATGGTTCGTATTCGGGATGTGGATGAAGCACAAATGAATATCGTTCTACAAGTGAAAGATTTGGCCGCAAGAGGGGAAGTCGCCATCAGAGACGATGACGATGACTCCGAGATGGTGGGCTAAGAAATGAAAAAGGCGAGGAAGTTTAGTTTTGATACGGTATTTGCGTCGGATATCGAAATTGCCGGCAAGAAACCTCCTGTCTATTCGGAAGACGATCTCGCTCTTGAGAAGGAGCGTGCTTATGAAAGCGGTAAGAAAGACGGTTGGCAACATGCAATGGAAGGGATTGAAAGGCAATGTATTGATCGCTTGAAGGGTGAGTTTGAAATTTTGATGAGGATTCAAAAAGAAATTGAAGAGACAGCCTATCGGGAAGTAGCTGAAATGGGGGCGCAGATTTTAAGAAAACTCTTGCCCCATTTTATTGATCAAGGCGCTTTTACGGAAATTGAAGCCGTTGTGCGAAAAGCCTTTGAATCAAAAGAGGAAAAGAAAATTGAAATTACCGTCAGCGCTTCCTTGAGCGAGCGGATTGAGCGTTTGGTTTCCGAGATAGCATCCGAGGCTCCCGAAGATTACAAAGCCGTTGTATCAGGGAGTCAGGACCTTTCCGAGAGGGATGTTCTGATCCGTTGGGAAGGAGGCGGTCTTGAGCGTCGCTTCGAAAGGATCGAGGAAGAAATCGAACAAGCTCTACAACGCTTGGGAGCAATAAAGATTTCGTTAGCAACAGAACCCTCTTCGGCAAAAAAAGAATCATCCGTTGAGTCAGATAAGGAGAGAGACAATGAGTGAAGAAGAAACGAGGATCGAACAGGGAGAATCCCAGTCAGATAAGGAAATCAAGGAAAATCTCGAATCCTCAACTCTGAACCCTCCCGAAATGGATGGGGGGGAGGAAGAAAACTATCCTTCCCACGCAAAATCGGAAAAACCGAACGACGAGGAACTGACAGCCGTCTATGAGGTGCCTGTTCAGGTTTCAGCAGTTTTAGGTCGTGCGACTCTTCCTGTGAATCAACTCTTAAAACTCGGAAGAGGTGCCGTAATTGAACTAGATCGAAAAGTCGGTGAAGCCGTTGATATTTTCGTCAACAATCGGCTCGTTGCACGCGGTGAAGTCGTGGTTGTAGACGAGCATTTAGGCATCACTATGACTGAGATTATCAAGTCGGATAGGGCCTGAGGGACACTTAAAAAAGGATAAAAAAGGGAGTTAGCTATGCGTCTACTCATTGTCGGTCAACTCAACGGACATATCGGAACGGCAAGTAGAATTGCGTTGAGCCGAGGAGCCCATATTACTCATGTCGATGACCTTGAAACGGCTCTTAAGATGCTTCGATCCGGGAAAGGTGCTGATATGGTTTTGATCGATGTTGCCTTGAATGTGGGAGATCTTATTGAGCGATTAAAGGAAGAACGCTTTACTGTCCCCGTTGTGGCTTGTGGTATCGGAACGGATTCCTCTTTGGCTGTTAAAGCGATCAAGGCGGGAGCGAAAGAATATCTTCCTCTGCCTCCCGAGGCAGATTTGATTGCAGCTGTTTTGGAGACGGTTGCAAGTGATGATGATGCCCTAATTTATCGGGACCCCGTCATGAAAAATACCTTGAAGCTGGCCGAACAAATTGCTCCAAGTGATGCTAGTATCCTGATCACAGGGGAGTCGGGAACCGGCAAAGAGGTCATGGCTCGCTTTATCCATCGTCAAAGCAGAAGAAAGTCGAAACCGTTTATTTCAGTCAATTGTGCTGCAATTCCTGAAAATCTCCTGGAATCCGAACTCTTTGGTTACGAAAAAGGAGCCTTTACGGGAGCGGTTGCACGCCGCATCGGGAAATTTGAGGAAGCCAACGGCGGAACTCTTTTACTTGATGAAATCAGCGAAATGCACCCTCTCCTGCAGGCGAAACTTTTAAGAGCAATTCAAGAAAGGGAGATCGATCGGATCGGAGGCACAAAACCTGTTAAGGTCGACATCCGAATTTTGGCGACAAGCAATAGGAATCTGGAAGAAGAAGCTCAGAAGGGAACTTTCCGGGAAGACCTTTATTATCGATTGAACGTCGTCAGGATTGAATTACCGCCCTTAAGAGAGCGCGTATTGGATATCGAGTCGTTAGCGGAATACTTTATCGAGAAATATTCCAAAGCAAACGGTCTCGAAATGAGAACTCTTTCTGCAGGGGCTCGGGAAGCACTCCGTCGTCATCCCTGGCGCGGAAACGTGAGGGAGCTGGAAAACACGATTCACAGATGCGTCCTCCTTTCAAGCGAGAAAGAAATTTCCGAAGAGGTGATTCAGTTGTCCGGGGTTAAAATCCTGAATCAAGGGTCTTCGGAGAAAAAAGAAATAATCGGGAATCCTCTCATCGGTAGAACAGTTGCTGACGTGGAAAAAGATCTGATTATCGGAACACTGAGCCATTGCCTCGGAAATCGGACGCAAGCAGCTAACATTTTAGGAATTTCCATCAGAACGCTTCGTAACAAGTTAAAACAATATAGTGATCAGCAAACACTCAAAGAAGGGACATCGAAAAGCGTAGGAATAGAAGCAGCAGTCTAGAGGGTTGAATATTTGAAGTTGGAAGGATTTAGCAAGCTCTTCGTAACGCGTTAAGTCAACACGGCAGCTAGCGAAGAGACATCTTGGGTAGAAGAAGAGTAGTAAAGCATACGATTGGTAGTTTAGTAGACTGAATGATGGAAGTGCGTGATAGACCCTCAATAGGCTTTTCAAGAGTTGCGTCTGCAATGCGGCGGGGTGACGTGGTTTTTGCCCTTGCTTTGATTGCCATTATGGTTGTTTTGATCCTCCCCATGCCGAAATGGTTTCTGGATATCTCCTTAGCATTGTCTCTTACTTTTTCCGTTCTCATTCTGATGACCGCTCTTTTTATTGAAAAGCCTCTGGACTTTAGCTCTTTTCCAACCGTTCTTTTGGTTTCGACGATGTTGCGGTTGGCTCTTAATGTTGCATCGACGCGTCTCATTCTCACGGACGGTCATGAAGGTCCCAATGCGGCGGGGGCTGTCATACAAGCTTTCGGCAATTTCGTGATGGGTGGTAACTATGTGATTGGTTTCATTGTCTTTGCAATCTTGGTTATCGTGAACTTTGTCGTAATTACAAAGGGATCGGGACGTATTGCAGAGGTCTCAGCCCGATTTACTCTGGATGCCATGCCGGGAAAACAGATGGCCATTGATGCGGATTTATCGGCGGGACTTATTAATGAAGAGGAGGCGCGTCGGCGTCGCAGGCAGCTTGAAGAAGAATCAAATTTCTTCGGAGCCATGGACGGAGCCGCTAAATTCGTGCGAGGGGATGCGATTGCTGGCCTTTGCATCACCTTTATTAACGCGGTTGGAGGGATGATCATCGGAGTTGCTCAAAACGGTCTTTCTTTAGGGGAGGCTGCACAAAGCTATACGCTTCTTACAGTCGGAGATGGTTTGATCACTCAAATCCCCGCCCTCATCGTGTCGACGGCAGCAGGTATGCTTGTTTCAAAAGCGGGAATCGAGGGATCCGCAGACAAGGTTTTGTTTAAACAGTTGAGTGCGTATCCTACGGCTTTGGGGCTGAGTTCTTTTCTGATGGCGGCGCTCTCGCTCTTGCCCGGCATGCCTATGCTTCCTTTTCTTTTCTTAGCGCTTACCACGGGAACGACCGCGTGGAAGCTCACGGAAAGAAATGACCGTGAGACTCAGGAGAAAGCCCTTCAAGATTCTCAACCTAAGGACATTCAACCCCAGACGGATCCCTTGGCGGCCGCTATGCAAATAGATCAAGTTCGTCTTGAGCTCGGGTATTCTCTTCTGCCTCTCGTGAATGGGGAGCAGGGAGAGAAGCTGAGCGATCAAATAAGGTCCTTACGGTTGCAATTGGCTCGGGAAGTCGGATTTGTCCTTCCAACCGTTCGCATTCAGGATAATTTGGAGTTGCCTTCTACGACGTATGTCATTCGAATTAAAGAAATTGAAGTCGGGAGAGGTGACATCAGACCCAACATGCTTCTTGTGATGGACCCCGAAGCACGGGATATTCAGCTTGCAGGAGAGCCTACGATTGAGCCGACCTTCGGCCTGCGAGCTATGTGGATTGCGCATAACCTGCGTTCTGAAGCTGAAAGCAAGGGATATACCGTTGTTGAGCCCATGACGGTTATCAGTACTCATTTAAGTGAATTGATTCGCGATAATACATCAGATCTTTTGAGCTTTGCTGAGACGCAAAAGTTGCTTGATGATCTGGATAAACCTCATCAAAAATTATTAGGAGACCTGATTCCTTCTCAATTGACGGCAGCGGGACTTCAAAGGGTTCTCCAGAACCTTCTCTCCGAACGCGTCTCGATTCGGGATCTTCCGACCATTTTAGAAGGCGTCGCGGAGGCCTGTGCGTCGACCAAAAGTATTTTACAAATTACGGAACATGTAAGAAGCCGACTTTCAAGACAACTATGTACTCAATATACGAATCGGGAGGGGGTATTGCCTCTCGTGATTTTATCACCCGAATGGGAACGAACCTTAAATGAATCTCTTGTGGGGGATTCAGAGTCGCGCCAAATAGCCCTGCCTCCCAGCAAGCTTCAGGAGTTGACCGGACGTATCCGAGATGTTTTCGAAGAGCAGTTGGCTTTGGGGGAGACGCCCGTTCTTCTTGCAAACTCAGCCGTGAGACCTTATTTGAGATCTATCATCGAAAGATTCAGGCCTCAGACGACTATTTTTTCTCAAAGCGAAATTCACCCTAAGACAAGAATTAAAACAGTAGCAAAAATTTAATAATTAGGTGGTAGTCTATAAAAGTCAGGGAGATACCATGATTCAAAAAAATGACGGGAGCCCAAAATGCGATTAAAGACGATCATTGCGTCTAATATGTCGGAGGCGATGGAGCGGGTTCGAAAAGAATTAGGGCCGGACGCCATCATTATCTCATCTGTTGAAGAACAAAATAACGTAAAAGTAACGGCAGCCCTTGAAAACAATGGTGGAAAACCCTTTGCAAGCTTCCGGGACCAACAAGTCATCAAGCAAAACCCGTTTAAGACGATAGATGTGGTTTGCAGAATCCTTGAACATCATCATGTCCCCGATAAAGAAGGGGATCTTATTTTACAGGCTGCGAGCGCCTTGCCACACGATATCCTCGAGAAGGGGCTGGAAGCCGTCCTTCGAGAAATTTTTCAAATCGGTCCGTTTCGGCTTTTTTCAGAGGATGAGCTTGAATCTGAAAAGCCTTTTATTTTGATCGGCTTATCGGGTTCCGGGAAAACGGTGGCTGTCGCAAAAATGGCCGCCGAACTTTTTTTCGGGGGGGCTAGGCCGGAAGTTATTACGACGGACAATTATAAATCGGGTGCCGTTGAGCAGCTTTCAACTTACACACGGGCGATCGGGGTCACGCTTCACCACATTGAGTCCTTAAATATGGTTCAACAAACTCTGAAGACGCTTCCCAGAAGCGTGCCTCTCGTGATTGACACGCCCGGGATCAACCCGTCTCAAGAAATAGAGGTTCAGTTTCTAAGAGATTTGATTTCCTTGGCTGCTGGAAGAGCCATTATGGTTTTGCCTGCTGGTATGGATCCCTATGAAATCAGGGATACGGTTGAGCAATTTAAAGAATTCGGAGCAAAATATCTGATTCACACTCGGGTTGATGTTGCTCACCGCTTCGGAGGACTTTTGACCGCTTTGATCGGAGGAGGCTATCAACTCTCCTATTTTAGCTCAGGTCCCGAGGTTGGAAAGCTTTTAAAGCCCGCTTCGCCTCATTCGCTCGCGGAACTGCTCCTGAAAGGGTGCGACATTTAGGAAGGAATAAGGAAAAATGACAACCGACGCAAACATAATTTCACTCTTTACTCCCCCCCTAAGTCAAGCAATGGGTAAGAAAAATATTTTTTTGGTTGCATCCGGAAAAGGGGGTGTGGGAAAGACGTGGTTTACAATCACTCTTGCTCATGCCTTGGCAAAGGCTAACCAGAAAGTCGTCATATTTGACGGAGACTTGGGACTTGCAAATGTCGATATTCAGCTTGGCATTTCTCCCGAGAAAGATTTAGGGCTGGCCATCGTCGGGAGAATGGGATTGAAAGAGATTATCATCCCATATGAGGCGGGTGGCTTTGATGTGATTGCAGGGCGGTCAGGCAGTGGAGATTTGGCGGATCTTTCACCTCAACGCTTTGTCATGGTAAAACATGCCATAGTGTCCCTTGCTCAAGACTACGATGTCATGTTGATCGATTTGGGTGCAGGTGTTGGAGGCATTATCTCTGATTTAAGCCAAATCGCTTCCCAATGCTTTGTCGTTGTGACGGAAGAGCCTACGTCAATTACAGATGCATACGCTTTTGTCAAACTAACCCACAGTGCCTTTCGAGATATGCCTATTAAGATCGTGATCAATGAGGCAAAAAATAAGCAGATGGGTGCTAAAACATTTGAATCTTTTCAGAAAGTCTGTGAGAGATTCTTGAATTACAAGCCTGATTTAGCAGGAGTGATCCGAACGGATTTCCACGTGCCTGACGCGATTCGTCATCAAATCCCGCTTTTGCTCAGGTTTCCGACCAGTGACGCGGCTCAGGATGTGGAGAGGATTGCAAAGTCCGTTCTTCGAAAAATTTAGGCAACTGCTTTCTCATAAGAATCTTTGATCACCCATCTTTTACGTTCTTCTTCAAGACGATCCTTTTGAATGGCCTCCCGAATGGCCGCCAGGAGCCGATTCATAAAAGCTACGTTATGAACGGTAAGAGCCTCGTGGACGAGCAACTCTTCTGCGCGGATAAGGTGATGGAGATAGGCTCTAGAATAGGTCTTGCAGGTTGAGCAGGGACAATTAGAATCGATCGGACGTGAATCTTCTCTATATTGTTGGTTTCTGAGATTGAGATGTTCCTTCGGATCTCCGGCTTCTTTTTCCCAAAAAGAAGCCGGAACAAGCGCGCCGCAATGTCGTGCCAGACGCGTCGGATGAACGCAATCAAAGGTATCGATGCCTTGAGCAACCCCGTTGAAAATGTCCGAAATCCCTCCGATGCCAAGAAGGTGAACGGGTCTGGAGGGAGTCAAGAGCTCCATGGTCATGGCAACAATATCGTGCATTTGGGATTTCGAGGCCCCTAGAGAACCGCCGACTGCGTGACCAAAAAACGGAATTGAGTTCACAAACTCGGCGCCTTGTCGTCGGAGATCCTCATAGACACCTCCTTGAATAATACCGTAGAGTGCCTGCTTCCCGCCATTGGTTCTCGTAAACTCAGCCATGGATCTTAAAGCCCATCGGTGAGACATATGCATGGATCTCGCTGTATAAGCTTTATCTACGTGATAAGGAGTACATTCATCGAGTACGACCACAAGATCGGGTCCCAGCTGTTTTTGGATCCGGATGGACTTTTCCGGCGTCAAGATATGTATTTTCCCATCAATGTAAGATCGAAAACGAGCCCCGAACTCGGATATTTTAAGAAGGGTTTTGGGACGGTGATTCAAACGTTTTCCTTTAATTTCGGAGGAAACGGAACCATGCCCGAGAGAAAAGATTTGATATCCCCCTGAGTCAGTTAACATCGGACCGTCCCATCCCATAAATTTATGAAGACCTCCCATTTTTTCCACGAGCTCTCCGCCCGGCTGCAACATGAGATGATAGGTATTTGAGAGGATGATCTGCGTGTTATGGGCTTTCATCACTGCCGGAGAGACGCCTTTAATAGCTGCCTTTGTTGCGCAGAAGATAAACGCGGGCGTTTCAACGGTCCCGTGGGGGGTCGTAATCTTTCCGAGCCTTGCCTTAGAGGATGAGGCTGTTTTAAGGATTTCGAAGTTAAAGTTGGGATAAAGCGAAGTCACGGAACTCTTTCTCTTCTTTCGGTTTGAGGAGACGCGCAATATACATAAGGGGTGTATTAAATAGGCTTACGAGCACGCGCATGAAATAGGTGCCGAAGATATAAGTATAAAAAAGCGTTGAGCCGTCAACGGGTGTCGGTGAGAAAACGACCCAGGCGAGGGTACTGAAGACGGCCGTGTCGATAAAGGCACTGATCAAAGTTGAAAGGTTGCTGCGCAACCATAAGAGGTTGTTTCCCGTTCGAGCCTTAATCAAGGTATAGGTTAGAATATCCGTTCCTTGACTTAAAAGATACGCGATCAGACTGGCTGCCAAAATAGCAGGGGTGGGTGTAAAAAGAGTCTCAATGGCGTAGTGAGCCTGAACGAAACCGACGGTCTCTAAAGAGAGGGGGAGGGGAGACATACCGAGGGTAAGATGCATCAGCCCCGTCATCATAAGACATGCAAAAAAGCCGAGCCAAATTCCTTTCAAGGCTGCTCTTTTCCCGTAGTGTTCGGCCAGAAGATCCGATGCTACGAAAGTAGAAGCAAAGACAACCGTTCCCAAGGCTACGGGCTTTGACATAAAGCTGAATTGAACGGCCTTAAGCACTTGAATGTTTGCAGCCAGAAGTGCCACGATGGAATAAAGGTAGAGACCGATTGCGCCAAAATATCGAAAAGACGCCAAAATAAGGACTGCGCAAAAACAGAATGTAAAGATACCAATTAATTCGGGAGGAAGGGTCTGAAGAAAACCAATCATCATCTTTTACTCGTTCATTTGAGGGGCATAAAAAAACAGGGACAACCGCCCCTGTTCATTTATTATGGAATCGTATTGCGTTAGGCAGTTGCCTGTTGAGCTTTCATGAGGCGGCGCTTTAAAGCCTGGGCTTCCTTGGAAAGCTTTGCGGTCGAAGTCGCTTTCAGGAACTGGTCGATACCGCCGTTTGCCTCGATTGTACGAATACCACGGGTGGAAATCTTCAAACGAACGCGTCCTAAGACATCGCTTAAAAAAGAGACGTTTTGAATATTCGGTAAGAACCGACGGCGTGTCTTATTATTTGCGTGACTTACATTGTTACCGGACATAACGCCTTTTCCGGTGATCATACAACGACGTGCCATAATTAAGCTCCAAATCAATTCATATAAACTAGCTTTCTCTTACGGCATCGGGGGTAGGAAGTCAAGGCCTATTTGAAAATTAGTTTGCTAAGGCACACAATTCGCTTGCCAAAAAACCGAGATTCACGATAACTACTAATAGGCATGCTTGAGATGGAAATGAGGATTAGAAAGCCATGAAGATCAACAGCAATGAAATTAAACCCGGCAATATTATTGAACACAAAAATCGCTTGTGGATCGCGGTAAAAACGGAACACGTCAAACCGGGTAAAGGCGGCGCCTTTAATCAGGTGGAACTCAAAGATATTCGGGACGGAACAAAGCTAAACGAACGCTTCCGTTCTTCTGAGACTGTTGAGCGTGTTCGCCTTGATGAACGTGACTTTCAATTCCTTTATGAAAATGGGGATGAGCTTACTTTTATGGATCAGGAAACCTTTGACCAAGTCACCGTTCCTCGTGAGTTGATCGGCGAGTCTGCCGTGTTCCTTCAGGAAGGAATGACCGTTCAAATTTCTTCTTATGAAGGCGAAATTGTTGGTGTTTCTTTACCAGAGACGGTCGTGATGACGATTGTTGAAGCGGATCCCGTTGTCAAAGGGCAGACGGCAGCTTCATCATACAAACCGGCCATCCTTGAAAACGGAGTCAAGGTGATGGTACCTCCTCATATCGAATCGGGTACGCGAATTGTTGTAAACACGGCCGATCAGACTTACGTTGAACGTGCAAAAAGTTAAGATTCGTTGCTCATAAACTAAAAATAAAGTTAGGAAATAAGCATGTTCACTTCGCGAACAAAGCTCAATACACCGCATATCAACGTCATGGCTGCGGCAGCAATGAAAGCGGCAAAAAGTCTGATTCGAGACTTTAACGAAGTTGAACACCTTCAAGTTTCAAAAAAGGGCCCCGGAGACTTCGTGACAGAAGCCGATCACAGGGCAGAACGTATCCTGCGCAATGAACTTGAAAAAGCCAGACCCGACTACGGGTTCCTCTTAGAGGAATCGGGAGAAGTTCCTGGAAAAGATCGTAGGCATCGGTGGGTCATTGATCCTTTGGACGGAACCAATAACTTTCTGCATGGTGTTCCTCATTTTGCAATCTCAATCGGTCTTCAACAAGATAACGAGATTATAGCGGGTGTCGTCTACGATCCCATTAAAGATGAAATGTTTTGTGCTGAAAAAGGAAAAGGAGCCTACTTAAACGAAAGACGGATCAGGATTTCTGCGCGCAAACATCTTCATGAAGCCTTAATCGCGGTCTCTTCCTTTTTGAGAGGAAACATGGACTCTGCTCTTTACCAGAAAATGCTTTTAAAGCTCAGGGGGCAAGTCGCCGGCTTGCGGGAGTTCGGGGCAGCGGCGCTTGATTTATGCTATATCGCAGCCGGTCGTTTTGACGGGTATATGGCTCCCTGCCTTCAACCTTGGGATGTTGCAGCCGGGTGGATCATTTTGAAGGAAGCCGGCGGCTATATTTCTAAAATGGACGGAAAGGCGATGGACATGATTCCCGATATTTCGGTGCTTGCGTCGACCGACCTCCTCTACGACCCCTTAAGAAGAGCCATCCTTTAAAAAGGTTTTATTGCTCAAAGAAAAAGCCCCCAGCGCGAACGGGGGCTTTTTCAGTTTGTGAGACATCCAACCGACAAACATAGAGAGAACAAACAGACTATCTCACAAACATCTTCGATCAAGAGATCTTAGATACAATACAGGATAAGGAAAATCAAAAGCGATTAAAAATACTTCTTTTGCAGGGGTTCATTGCAAAAAACGCAAGCCTATCCTTCGAGGGCGATGATTTTTTTGGTGATTGAAAAATGAACAATCGCCCAAAGAAGAGTTGAAAGAAACGTTGTCACAAGAAATTTGAGCAGGAGACGAGGATTTTTCGGAGCGCTGGATGCATTTCCTAGCCGGATGTTTTTTTCGGGGTGGGCTCCCCAAGGCAAAACCATAAAAAAAACGATCCACCAAATCATGGTATAAACAACGATCCCTGAAACAAACCCCATACTTCTTTCTTTCCCGATCATAAAAAGGGCCCCAACGGGCCCTTTATGAAGATAATAAAGTAAAGTTAGCTTTTTTTGCCTTCGATGGTCTTAACTTTCGAGGATGTTTTAATAGGAATGCTTTGCGGCTTATACTCCTCGGGCACTTCTCTTTCCATATCGATCGTTAAAAGACCGTTTTCAAGTTCGACAGCGGTCACATTGACATGATCTGCTATTCTGAATTGTAATTGAAACGAACGTTCTGCAATTCCTTTGTAGAGGAAGTTTCGCTCAACTGTTTCTTCGGGTTTATGAATCTTGCCGTCGATGGTGAGGACATTTTTATGTTTTGTGACTTCAAGATCCTTCTCCGTAAAGCCGGCGACCGCAACTGTAATGCGGTATTTCTCTTCGTCCAGCTTTTCGATGTTGTAGGGAGGGTATTGATCGGCTTTTCTCGTCTCGGTCATCATATTGCCGAGCAAGTCTGCAATCTCGTCAAATCCCACAGTGGACCTTAAAAATGGTTTGAGATCAAATGCGTTCATCTTATTCTCCTTCTTGAGCAATAAGGTTAAACAACGAGCCCCAATCGGGCGCTCAACCGTGAAAGCCTCCTTAAGAGCACTTTCAATTTTATTTTCTACCAAGACATTACAAAATGTCAAGAAAATTTGCTTAAGTTAATGAATTCATAGGAAGAAAAATGAGACAAAAAAATAAATATAAAAATATCAATCTTATTTGATATTATTAAAAATAAGAATAGATATGTCTATCTGTATTCGATCATGTTGCCCCTGGTCATTTCTATCATTTTTCGGAACATTTAACGAAACGTAGGCAGAAAAACTTTTTAAGGATTTTGAAAGCTTTGCGGAGTTAAAAGCCTCAGGTTTTCAGGTTTTTGCCAACCCTCTATTGGATGCTCGCTTTTTGAAGAAGGCACGGTTTAATTTCTAAAACAAGGTCCTTTACGGGCTTTTTTTGTGCTTCTAAGAGATTTGCAAAAAACTTCCCTTTTAAACCTGAAATGAGGTATACTAAAAATGTAAAGGAGGGCCATCGACCAATATGAAAGCAGAAAAAGAGAAAATTAATTTTTCTTCACCTTCTGAGCTTCACAATCGAATTTGTTCTTTTCTTGAAGACCATAAAATCTTTGACATCGTCGATATAGACCTGAAGCAAAAATCATCTATTGCCGACTGGATGATTATTGCAAGCGGTCGGTCTCAAAAGCATATTCGGGTGATTGCTGAGATATTGCAGGAAGAGCTAAAAGCCCAAGGTTTAAAAAACATTTATGTGGAAGGGTTACCCAACAGTGATTGGCTTTTGATTGATGCGGGGGATGTCATCGTTCATCTTTTCCGCCCCGAGATGCGGGCGCTTTATAACCTGGAAAAGATGTGGGGCGTCAACTTCACCCCGATTCAAAGCCTGGTTGCTAACGAATAACGCGTTCTAATGTTAACGAGTAACCTCCGAAAAAGATCGCCTTTGGGCGATCTTTTTTAAAAAGAAAGGGGCCGCGGGTCTTGGGTGAAAGCCTGGTATACATTTTTATCGGCACTTTCAACCCCGGTTTCAAGAAGGTGAGCCTCCTTCTCAAAGTCATCAATGATGGTTGCTTTTAAGAAAATCACGAGCTCCGAGACGGTACGGTCGTTTTTTTTTATTTTAATAAATATCCCGAGAAGCGGAATATCGCCGGCCTCGGGAACTTGGGAAGAGTCATTATTGGCGCGTTCTTCCATGAGTCCCCCCATAATAGCCACTTCTCCCGATTTCATGTGCAGAACCGAATCTAACTCTCTGACCTGGACCTCGGGAATCAGGGATTGGTAAGCTTCTTTGGAAACAATGGCAACGGCGGGATCAGCTTTTTCATTAATGACACGGCTGATCGTAGGGCGAAGGGTCATGATGATTGAAGCGTCCTCAAAGCTGATCGAAGGGTGGACGAGCATGACAAGGCCGATCGGGACCGTTTGCACTTCGGATGAGACATGTTCTCTCTCCCGATCCGTTTGGTATCCGTAATCCCTGTTATAATCGATGCGGAAGAAAACTCTATTGGTTGCAACCTTTAAGATCGCTGATTGATTGTTCATGACCGTCAAGCGAGGACTTGAAAGCGTTCGAACCGTTCCGAATTTTTCCATGAAGCTGACGAGGCCCGTTAAATGTCGACCCGTCCCTCCGATAGTAAAAACATCGCGGGTAGGCGTCACATCCCTGTTAAAGTGGCCGGGGGTTGTAACGGAGCCGAGTGGAGACTGAATGACGAAATCTCCCTTGAAGGAATTCCAGTTGATGCCGCTTTTAAATTCGTCTTTTAAGGTTACTTCAACGATCTTGGCTTCAATGAGAACTTGGGTTGCAATCGCCTTTTTTAAGAGGTCTAGATAGATCTTGATTTTTTTATGTTGTCGAGAGGTTGCAAAAATAGAGGCGATTCCTCCTTGTTTGTGAAGCGTAAAGCTTGATGTTTTATGGGGAGTTTCCGAGGATTCATCAGAGAGGATCGCCTGCAGATTTTGTTCAAGCTCCGTCCAAAAATCGGACTTTGATTCTGCGGAGAGGAGCGTATTTGAGCCGTTATCAATATCGCTATGGCGCCCTTCAACGGCGGTAAATACATCCGTTGCAATGCTGATACGATTTTGATTTTCACGAGTAACCGTCAGAAATTTAATATTATAGTTCTCAAGGTAGGGTGTGTCCGGCTCGATTCGAAGGATCCCTTTCTTGTGTTTGTACCGAAGGCCGTTTGTGCGGCAGAGTTCTTCAACGACATCGATGAAAGGCCTATTAAGGGCGTGAAGGGTTGCGCCGCCGGAAAGGTTCTTATCAAGAGAAATATTAACGCCCGCTTGTTGAGCCAGCTGAAGAAAGACATCCTTGAGGGGGGCATCTTCCGTGATTGAAAGACTAACGAATTTTGAAAAGGGTGCGGGAAGAGGAGAGGGCTTTGTTTTGAGCTTCAGGTGTTTTTTAAGGGGTGCGGCTGGCGGAGGGTTCGAAAACTTCTCATCAAAAGCAGTCTTGGAAAGATTGAGTCTTGGATCATGAACTTGTATTTGTTCTGCTGTTTTACAGCCGCACAAGACCAATACACTACTGAGAAGTAAAAAAACTCTGAAGCCCACCATATACCTTTTAAGTTCTTGAAAATTTTCCTAAATTTACGAAATATGGAGAAAGAGAGCTAGGAGAAAATGACCTGTGTTGAATTATGTCTTATGGTCTATTCTGGGATTATGTTTGGGAAGCTTCTATACGGTTATTGTAACGAGACGTGGTCGCAATCCCAGATCACTGCTGGTTCGCTCATATTGTGATCATTGCGACCATAAGCTGAGCCTTTTAGATTTGATCCCTCTTCTTTCCTTTTCTTTTTTAAAGGGTAAGTGTCGATGGTGCCGCAGGCGGATTTCTTTGCTGTATCCTCTGCTGGAGGCAGGGACTGCCGGATTGCTCGTTATGTGTGTTCAGATCTTTTCGGATTTGGACTTTGCGCTTTATGCTTTTCTGATTTATAGCGTCCTTTTTTTAATCGCCCTTGTCGATGTGCGAGACAAGATTATTCCTGATGATTTGTTGATGATATTGGCGAGTCTTTCTCTTCTTCGTGTCTTTATTGAGCCGGATCCTTTTCAGTTACTTTTTTGTGCAGCAAGTTTGGGAGGGCTTTTTGCAACGTTTCGTCTTCTTTCTGAGAAATTTTATAAAGCGCCGCTGTTGGGATGGGGAGATGTTAAGTTAGTTGCAGTGCTCGGTCTTTGGTTAGAATGGGCCCACGTTCCAATTCTTTTCATTTATGCGGGATGTTTTGGTCTCCTTTTTGGATTCTTCTGGTATTGGTGGAGGCAAGAAAAAGAATTCCCTTTTGCGCCTTCTCTCATTCTTGCAACACTTCTCGTTTAAGAAGCTTTGATTTGCAGAAGGGCTTCAGTGTCTGCTTCTTGACCGTAAAGGGTTAGAGCTTCGAGACAAGCTGTTGCATATTCAACTTCTTCCTTCGATTGAGCGGGGAGTGAGGATGCGAGCTCGAAAATCATCTCTGTATGTTGTCCTTCCTGATTGATTTCGAAGTGTCGTTGATACCCTAGGGCTGCCTTCGGGTTTGAAGAACGTTTGATACATTCTGCAAGGTCATCTGTTTTCTGATAAAAGGAGCCTTCGAAAAATCCCACGGAAAGAGTGAGTGCAAGGGGGGAGGAAGTACAAACCTCGCAAAACAATTCCAGTGTTTTTTTTATGGAGCTAAAAAGAGGCAGGGTCTCGGGGTCTTCATGCCCGAGTTGCCGTAAGGAGAGGCGCATCAGAATGTCGTGCCCTTTTTCTTCTTCTAAAAAGAGGGTTAAGGGCTCGGCAATTGCCGGAAAACGAGAGATGGCATCCGGCAAAAGGCGTTGGACGGCTTTTGTTACTTCATAGGTTTGCCTATAAAGAAGGGCAATGACTTTAAAAAAACGGTTTTCATCTTGATCTTTCAACCGATCGAGAGAAAGCGGTAATTTTTGACGTTCTTGATCAGATTCAGCTTCTCCTTTGAGCCTATAGGCCTCTAAATAGCTTACAACCGTAACGGGGTCGAAGAGATCCGGATTGTTTGGGCAGCGTGCCGCATTCAAGATAGGATCGAGAGACCAACGAAGCGTTGAGCGTTTAGGAAGAAGCAGCTGAGTCTCTGCTCTCTCAAGGCTTCTTGGAGCAATATAACTTAACCGGTAGTCTTTTAAGTCTGATAAGAGCTTTTGGCAGGACTTAATTGTCGGATTTCGGGAAAAATTATAAACGGCCTCTTGAACCCAATCTTTATTTTCGTCCTCGACGCTTATGTCCAGATCAATCCAAGGGGACCGAACTGACAGGGTATTATTTTGATTAAAGGACCACTTAACAGGGTCAAACGGGAATCGCATCATCTTTCACCTTTAGAGATACACTAGAAGCCTTAAAGCACGCTTGGTGAGAAAGAGCAAGGTACCAAAGTTATTATGGAATTCTTGATTTTTAAAGGCAAGAGACAGTATAGTCCCTTTAGGTTTAAAAATCGGAGAAATATTCGTGCGTAAGAAGCTATTCATCAAATCCTACGGTTGCCAGATGAACGTCTATGATTCCGAAAGAATGGCTGATGTTCTGAAGCCTTTGGGATATGAACTCACCTCTGAGGTGGAGGATGCCGACATGGTGATTCTGAATACGTGTCATATTCGGGAAAAAGCAACCGAAAAAGTTTATTCGGATTTGGGTCGCATTAAGCCTTTCAAAGAAGAAAAAAAGGCAAGAGGCGAGAAAATGATCCTTGCGGTTGCCGGTTGTACAGCACAGGCGGAAGGGGATGAAATCATTCGTCGGGCATCTTATGTGGATATGGTCTTTGGTCCTCAAACTTATCATCGTCTCCCTCAGATGATTGCGGAGGCGACCCGAGAAAAAGACGACCGAAAAGGCCCGGGCCGTGGCGTTGTAGACGTTGATTTTCCTGCAGAATCAAAATTTGATTATCTGCCTGAAGTTGAAAATCCTCAAGGAGTTTCGGCTTTTCTCTCTATACAAGAAGGATGCGATAAATTCTGTCATTTTTGTGTGGTGCCTTATACGAGAGGAGCTGAGTATTCAAGACCTGCCGCGGATATTATGGCAGAGGCTAAGCTCTTGGTCGAAAAAGGGGTTCGGGAAATTACACTTCTGGGCCAAAATGTGAATGCCTATCATGGGGAAGGATCGGACGGTAAAGAGTGGTCCTTAGGACGCTTGATTCGCGAGTTGGCTGAAATTGAGGGTCTGGATCGGCTCAGGTATACAACGTCTCACCCAAGGGACGTAAATGAAGATCAAATTCTTGCCCATCGCGACATCCCGAAGTTGATGCCTTATTTGCACCTTCCCGTACAATCAGGATCGGATAAGATTTTACAAGCTATGAATCGCAAGCATACAGTTTCCTTTTATAAGGAGATTATGGCCCGTTTTAGGGAGGCACGTCCCGATATCGCTTTTTCTTCCGATTTTATCGTAGGTTATCCCGGAGAGACGGATCAGGATTTTGAAGAGACGTTACAACTTGTTCGGGACATCGGTTACGCCTCAGCTTTTTCTTTTATGTATAGCCCGCGCCCGGGCACACCGGCCGCCACGCTTGAGCGCCAGGTGCCTGATGCAGTCAAATCGGAGCGCCTTCAAATTCTCCAAGCGCTTTTGAGAGATCAGCAGCTTTCCTTTAATGAAAGTTTGGTGGGGCAAACTCTTCCCCTCCTTTTTGAAAAGGAAGGCCGTCATGAGGGACAGCTCATTGGGAGAAGTCCTTACTTGCAGTCCGTTTTTGCAACAGCACCTAAACATTTGATTGGAAAGATACTTGGGGTTAAAATAAAAAGTGCAAGTCAAAATAGTTTGGCAGGCGAGGTGGTCACGGATGACTTTGAAAATGGCCCCTTGGGAATGGCGCGAAAAGTCGCATAAGGCTTCATAAAAATATGGGAAATCGTCCTGAAGTTACCCTTGATCTAGAATTTTCAGATAATGGTCTTCTCTCTCAGCTTTTTGGTGAACATGATCAGTTTCTCCGTAAAATTGAGGAAGCTTTGAGTGTTGCTTTAATTGCTCGGGGAAATCGTATTATCGTGGCAGGTCCTCAAGAGGCCGTCGATATGGCTCGAGAAATTTTAAATAAGCTTTACCAACGTCTTCAAAAGGGGATGACTTTGACGGTTGCAGAGGTGGATGCAATCCTCAGATTTAGCCAAACAAACGAAAAGGGGGTCGTCAAACTTCACCAGGCATTCATTGACATTCCAGGCAAAAGAAGAATGGTCGAGGCCAGAAGCCCAAATCAAGAAGTTTATATAAAGGTCCTGCAAAAATACGACCTTGTTTTCGGAATCGGACCTGCCGGAACAGGCAAGACGTATCTTGCTGTAGCTCAAGCCGTGGCGGAGCTTTTAACAGGAAAGGTTCAGCGTATTATCCTTTCGCGTCCCGCGGTTGAAGCCGGGGAAAGGCTGGGTTTTTTGCCGGGTGATATTCGCGAAAAAGTGGACCCCTATTTAAGGCCTCTTTATGATGCTCTTTATGATATGATGCCCTTCGAGCAAGTTGCAAAACGTCTTGCAAGCGCCGAGATTGAAATAGCACCCGTTGCTTTTATGAGGGGGCGGACTCTCTCTAAATCTTATGTCATTTTAGATGAAGCGCAAAACGCAACGGCAGCCCAAATGAAGATGTTCCTGACCCGGCTCGGAGAGGATTCGAAAATGGTCATAACAGGAGATCTTACTCAGGTAGATTTGCCTTCTGGGGTGCAATCGGGATTAACACAAGCACTCGACGTTTTAAAGGATATTAAGGAAATCTCGGTTACCTATTTTACAGAAAAGGATGTCGTTCGTCATGATTTGGTTGGCAAAATCGTCCAAGCTTATGATAAATTCAATCCCAAGAAGTAATGACACGTACCATGCCCGAAGATCGAAGTAGTCCCTTCCAATCCCCCGAAGAAGAACCTATAAATTATCACTTCGTTGATGACCGTTGGGTTGGTTCTTTTCCCGATCTTTTCTCTCACCACCTTAAGCCGCTCATGGAAACCGTTCTCCGA
>CAYUCY010000019.1:0-2054 GCA_964443525.1 uncultured Thiotrichales bacterium | reverse complement strand
CCCTTGCTCTTGATTTATCCCGTCTTCAAGAGGTTAACGTCGTGTTTGAAGGAGATCAGAGACTTCGTGAATTAAACAAAACCTTCAGAGGTAAAGATAACCCGACGAATGTCCTTTCTTTTCCGTATGAAGAGGATCCTCTCGTGGGGGATATTTTCATCTCTTATGACCGAGTGACCGATGAATCGAAAGCCCAGGATAAATCTCCTCGAGACCATCTTCTTCATCTTGTCTTACACGGTTTTCTTCACTTACTCGGCTACGATCATGAATCGGAGGAAGACGCACAAGAGATGGAATCCCTCGAAATTAAAATTTTAGGAACCTTAGGAATTTCAAATCCTTATGAAGAAAGGGAAGGTCATGTTTAAGTCCATAGGGGAACTGTGGAATCGCCTAAGAGGTAAAAAAGGCGGAGAGTCTCTCAGAGAAACCATTGAAGAACTTATTCAAGAAATGCCAGAGAAAAGCGATTCCTCTTTAAATGAGGAAGAGAAAACCCTTCTTTCGAACGTGCTTGCGCTTCGTGATCTCACCGTTGAAGATGCCATGGTCCCGCGTGCGGAAATTATTGCGGTGGAAGATACGATCACGCGCGAAGAATTTACCAAAACCATGACCAAACACCCTTTTACCCGATTACCGGTTTTCCATCAAAATCTTGATGATTTAAAAGGATTTGTGCACGTGAAGGATATTGCTCTTTTAAATGAGAAAAAGAAATTCGATCTCTCGAAGGTTGTTCAACCTGTTCTCTTCGTGCCGCCGTCGATGAGGCTCATAGATCTTTTGTTGCAAATGCGGGCAACGCTGATCCCTATGGCGTTTGTCGTGGATGAGTACGGAGGCGTTGACGGATTGGTGACCGCATGGGACATCGTTCGTGAAATACTGGGAGACCTTCAGGAAGACCATACTCCTGAGATATCTACCATGATTACCAAGTCGAAGGACGGCACCTACCAAGTTGACGCTCGTCTCGAAATTGAAGAGTTTGAAAAAGAAATCGGCCCTCTTCTAACAGATGAGGAACGGGAGGAAGATATTGACACGATCGGCGGTCTTGTGCTGTATCTCGCAGGAAGAATGCCGGATCGAAGAGAAGTGTTTACACATGATTCTGGCGTCGAGTTTGAAATTCTGGAAGCAACCCCGAGACGTATTCACCGGGTAAGGGTCAAGCTTCCCAAGAAAGAACTGCATGCTGAATCGTCTTAATATTGCCCGGATGCTCCTTCATAAACCCGGGTTTGTTGCACTTCTCTCAGGAGCGGCGTCCGGGTTCCTTTTTGCGCCCCTCAATTTTACGCCTCTGATGGTTCTTTTCTCTTCTCTCTTGATGCTTCTTGAGAAAAAAGACTGGAAGAGTTCTTTTAAGATCGGCTGGCTTTTCGGATTCGGTCAGTTTGTAATCGGTCTTTATTGGGTAGGAATAGCCTTAACCGTTGAAATTGATCGTTTCTGGTGGCTGTTTCCTTTCGCCGTTTTAGGGCTTCCTGCTATTTTAGGGCTTTATACGGGACTTGTGTCTATCCTCTACAATTCCTGTTGGATGCCGATAATGATTAAACCTCTTTGGTTTGCTGCTCTCTGGGCAGGGGGCGAGTATTTGAGAGGAACTCTTTTTACGGGGTTCCCATGGAACTTGACGGCCTATACTTGGATGACCTCGGAGGTCGGAGATGTCGGCTATATTGCCCAAAGCATGTCTTTGGTAGGCGCTTACGGCCTCAGCTTTTTGACAGTTTTTTTGGGAGCAAGTCTTTTTCCACTTATGGGAAGTCAAAAAAAAATAGGTGCTTGGATTCCTCTAGGCCTGGCGCTGATTCTTTTTTCAGCTTTGATGGGATACGGTCTTTGGAGGGCGAAAGACGCCCCTCACGAAACCGAAAAACAGGGACCTCTTTTAAGAGTTGTTCAACCTAACATAGAACAAAAATTAAAGTGGAATCAGACGCAATCTTACGGAATTTTGGATAAGGTCCTTAAGCTTAGTTTAGAGTCCTCTTCTGTTTCTGAGCCTTCCTTTATTATCTGGCCTGAATCGGCAACAC
>CAYUCY010000018.1:11043-23999 GCA_964443525.1 uncultured Thiotrichales bacterium | reverse complement strand
AGGCTGAGTTGCTCCTTTGAATTCAGGAACCTCCTTTGTAGAGACTTGAGAGGGATCGGGCATCACGAGCTCTTCAGCCAGCTCTTTTCCCTCTTGATAGTCTTTGGAGGCAAAGAGCACGGCAGGCAGCAACACAAAGGTGGCGAGAAGGCGTTTCCGCAAAAGGGGTCTTGAGAGGAGGTGTCCTTGTGGTATCATTTAAGCGACTCCATGCTGGAGCTGTTGAAGAAGGGACTCTGAATGCGAAGACAGAGTCCCTTTTTGTTTAAAAATATCAATGGCGGTTTGCGGCGAAATGTGCCCCCCAACTTGATAAAAGGTCTTGTCCCCCGTTTTTTTGGTGAGCACATAGGTCGGCACCCGTTTAATACCGTAGGTTTCAAAAAGCGTCGGATCGATGTCGGCCTCAATCCCAAGCGCCATGATTTTTTGTTGCGTTTCCTTAAAGGAGTTATTGACCAGCCCTCGCAAGACCAGTCGGCCGCCCAAGCGGCTCATCTGCCGGTGGAGATCCTTAAGCGCCCCCTCATTCATGGAAAAGCTGACAAAGACGAGGAAGTCTCCCCCCGCCTTTCCTTTTACAAAAGCGCTTTGTTGAGGCGCTGAGGACTCGCTCTGGCTGCTTTCCATGGAACAGGTTTTTTGAGGGCTTGCAGAAAAGCTCGAATCGGGCGATCTTGGAAGAGATGCCTCTTCCTCCGTTGAGGCATCACTTTCTTCTTGTTGAAAGCGATCTCGAGGGGCTTCACGGTTCTCCTCAAGCCCGAAAAAAGACCCTCTGCTCTCAGGCACAGACCCTTCGATCAAGGCCAAAGCTTCTGCTCGTTTGTCGTCTGCCTGTATGAGGGAATCCCGGACAAGGTCCTCGGCGAGCGTTTGCAGGCTCTCCGTTGAGGCTTGCGCTTTTGAATCCCGCACGAGGTCTTCTGCCAATCCCTGAGCGTCATTGGCAGAAAGAGACAACGGAAGACAGTACAGAGCCGCACTCAAGAAGAGGCTCAGCCTCTTGGAGGAGAAATTGTTATACAATCGATAACCATATGCCATACACATCTCTCCTTATAAGGCAAATAAACAGCAATCCCGTTTGCGCCAAACCATGTAGCCGAAGTCCTCTCCCTTGAAGGGATATTCCCGTCCTCCCTGCCACAGAACTTCCGTCGCTCCCAACGGTTGACAGTGTGTTGTCTGAGGGATCGGATAGGTCATCTGAAGCCTGTATTGGGATTTACGCATGACGGGCATCGGGTACTTAGAGCAAAGGCCTTGAGTCCCGTAATAACCCCACAAAAGGCCTTGCCGGTGAAGTTTGGCCATCATGCGGCCCGTCAACAGAAGGCTTGCCTGAACACCCCCTGAATGATCCCCCACGGTGCCTGAAAACGGATAAAGACTCCCCTGACACCCGCTGCACCAGAAAAGCGGGTCAAGGGGAAGGTTGGCACTCGATGCCGCACAATCGGCAACGCACGCAGCCTGCGCAATGGGGTTCCCAAAGAGAAGTCCTTCAGGGTTTAAAATGGCCCCTTTTTCATCGTCCCCCCAAAAGGGATCAAATTCCGTCATGTAGGCCACATCAATGGAGCTTGCTTCCAAACACAGGAAGTCTGTGAGAACTTCCAGAATGTAGAGGACGGGATACACGTACCAATGCACCTGATAAGAGCTTCTTTTACGTCCGTCTCCCTCATCATCGGAGACATGACCTCGATCAATGATCCCTGTGTCGGCAATCTTGAACCCGCCCAGATTGACAAGACAAAACGGTGTGCGCGTCACGTCCACAAGACGGGCCGGTTCCCAAAAGCTGATCGGGATCCCCGGCATGGGAACGGGTAAGGGCGGTTTTTTACAAAAGCAAATGGGTCGACGCACGGTCTCGGGATCCGCGCCGCCTCTCACCACCGTCATCCCTGCAATCCGAAGGGGAAAAATGCACTTCCAGCAGATGTCCGTGATCGGATTGACGAAGCGTCCTGAACACGCGATACTCTCTCCCATAACAGAGAGGAATAAGGCCATGACAAGAAACAAACTTTTACTCTTTTCCTTGACTTTGCTTACGACCCTTCCCTTGAGCGTGCGTGCGGAGGAGACCTCTACCTTCATGGAAGGACTAAAGTCCGTTTCCGGCATCGTTGCTGTTGTCTCAATCATTGTTGGATTGTTCGTCGTTGCCCTATTTTCCGAAGTCTCCTGGGATTCCGAAATCCTGAAGGGAATCGGGCTCTGTATTGCCTTGGCTTTGGGAGGGCTCTTTGTATACTTGAACATTTGATTTATGCTCCCAACATGCTTTCAAAGAGCCTGAGAAGGACTTTGAGACAAATCAGCGTCCAGATCGTAAAAATAAAGGGCCAAAACACAAAGCTTTGGATCAAACAGCCGACAGCAAGAATTTTTTTGTTGTAACGATTGAGCCCGAGAACCTGCCACGCCCACCGCCTTCTGACGTTGCTCTTTCTTTTCTCAGCCTTCAATGCCGTCCAAAAGACTTTGATCCCCCTGAAAGGATTCAAGGGAAAGAGAAGAACCTCTTTCAAAATAGACTTCAAAGCCTGTTGAGTTTCCTGTCGGGCTTGCCGGGGGCTCTTTCTGCGTCTGACTTTTGTGATAGGAGGCGTGTTCGCCTCCACGGAAAGCTTGCTCATCCGTTCCCTCCTTCATATGAAAAAACATTTACAAAAACAGTCCCTAACAAAAGCAGGACGCCGCAAAGGCTGAAAATCAGAGAGAAGAAAATCGCAGGCAGCACAATCCGAAACCCAAACCCCATCCCTGCGATAAAAACTCGGCAGAGAAATCGTGTCATGGGCGTTTGGACTTCCGTGAGAAGCCGTTCTCGGCTTTCCCTCAAACGCTCACAAGCCTCCCGCCACCGCTTAATCGGGTGTCGCAAGTTTGCCCAAAACTCTTCTGCGAATGTCTTTAAAACTGAGATCACCATTGAACACTCCCTCCAAAGAGCCGTGTGATGTCCGAGACGATAAACCTCAAAAGAAGCACGCTTCCCACTGCATGATGAAGAAGGAAGGCGGGCATCCCAAAGGCGACCAAAAGACACCCCAGCAAGAAAAGCCGGTGGGAGAAAGAAGCTTGTATGGATGGTATCTTCAGCATCTCCTGAAAAAGACACCTCCATCCCGCAAGGATTTCTCGAAGGAACGTCAGAGGACTGAAGAGGGGCCAGGAAAATTCCCTTCTGAGCTCCTTGAAAGAAATCGATTTCCTTGTGAGTGACGCGGGAATCTCGGCCTCTGGGCACGTCTCCTCCGGTTTTGTCAAAAGCTCCTTCATAAGACACCTCCATCAAAACTCATCACCTTCCCAACTCCCCGAACGCTCCAGTGAAGGGCAAAGCCAAAGAGATTGATCAGCAGACAAAGACCTAAAATCGGAAATACAAACCGACGGAGGAAAAGAACGCATTTTACGAGCACGGGGAAAGGGTCGTTTTCCGAATAACGTCCCTTGAAAGCGTCGGTGATCTGATCCACGTCTTCCGCCCAGCTTTTCATCGAGCAAGAAAGAACCCTCACATAATCTCCGGGTCTTTTCTTGAACGCTGTTGCCATCTCTTACCCCTCCGCTCTCTTTTGCGCCTCTGACCCGGAAGTTTTCTGCTTTTCAAAATGCTTATTCATGGATGGAAACCCAAACTCTCTCTTGAAGGGCAAAGCGTCCTCTTTCGGCCTCGTCGCTTCTTTTTGTCTCAGGGCTTCACTCTCGGCCTTCAGTTTGTCCCACGCTGCTTTTTGGGACTTGAAGCTCTGATCCATGGCGTTCCATCTTTCCTTGAAAGACGCATCAAAGGCTTCGGACTCTCGTTTGAAGGCTGCTTGACGAGCCTGAAGGTGTTTGCTGACATAGTAGGACAGGGTTAAATCCTTCGTGATCACAAACCCGCCGATAAAGCAGGCTGTCCCTAAAATCTTGAAGCGGTGCTGATGCAAAAACTCAAAAAAGGTCATCTCTTCTTTTCCTTCCCTTAAAGACCGAACACGTGCGCAGCAAACCGAGCGGCCCCATACCCGATCAGGCTTCCCGCCAGAAGACTCAAACTGCCGACCTTAACGGCATAAGCGTGCTTGCCAAAAATTTTAGACATCATGGGTTGTGTTCCCTTGCCTTTGTTGTATGATCTGAGTGAGAGCTCGCAAGAGAGACCTACTTAGTTCTTCAAGCAAAGCGGGCTCTCTTTCAACGTGCGCACGAATAAGAAACGTGAGAGCGTCGCTCAAGTCCTGACCCAATTGCCAGTCACGACAAATTTCCTCTGGTGTGGGTCCTTTTCCTGTGTTCCATGTCTCATGGACACGAAGACTGCTTCCTTTCTTTTGTAGCCTTTCTGCGTACCATTGAGCCTTTTTAAGGTCCTTAATGCCGTCTTCTTTCCGTCCGCATCTCGCAATGTACTTCACCACACACGCCAAATGATGACCCAGACCGTATGACTCAATGACATCGATCGGCTCAATCGTCCTCCCCTCAATGTAATGGGGTGGATGATGAATGATTTGCTCTTCCCCGCCCTTGAGGCAGGGCGTCGGATAAGCGCCGTTCTGAAGAAGCTGTGTTGAGGTCATGAACGCTTCTCTTCTTTTTTGGACTCTTGCAGGCGCCGGAAACTTGCTTCGATGATTCCCCGCTCTTCCTGAGACACGGCACTGACCGCTTCCTTACAGCTCTTGTAGGTTTTAGCCCCTGCATTGTCTTTCCAGTAAATGCCAAGGGCCGGATGGGGATGGGCTTTCACAAACTCAACGACGCTGTCCGCTTCTAAAGCGGCCTGTTTTCTGCCCCCCACATTCATCAACGCGTACGGCATATAAAAGCAGGTGCCGGTGAAATCGGCGAGATTTTGTCGGTCCGTTACGGAACTGAACCACGACAGTCTCAGCTCCTCAGCTGAGGTTATATTGAATTTCTGAACGGCGCCGGAATGGTGCTTCCTCTTCATGGCTTCCTTTAAAAGGTTGCTGAAGGCCTTTCGTTCTTCATCCGTAAAATGAGGATAAGCAGATGCAACCACAGGGCCCAAATACGCCATCAAATCTTTCTCAGAGACTTCTTTCTTTTCCTCGGCAAGAAGTGCAGAGGGGCTCATGCAAGAGATCATCAGGGCGCTTATAAGCGTTGTCTTAAAGTTTCTTTTCAGTCTCATTTTTCTCTTCCTTCTCTTCAGGTGTCCGATGGAGAGCTCTTCGTCTCCCGGACGACGCCTTCCTTGTTCTTCCGGAGATAACGATCAAAGCCTTTTAAAATCACCTCGGATAAGGTCTTGTTTTCTTCCTCCTTCAGAAAAGGACGAACAGACATCCAAAGATGACCCAAGTCTTCTTTAGCCCCCTCTCTGACGACTTCTTCTGATTTGAGAGACTTTGAAGGGCGAGGCATTTTTAGGGGTTTCTGATCTCCTCGGGTGTGGGACCATTTGGAAAGAGGCTCTTGATACCTTCGGGCAAAGCCTTGATCGATGAACTTATGGACGGTCGCCCGTTCTTCCTTTGTCAGATGTGGGTCTGCCAAAAACCAGAGATGCCATAAAATGTATGGGGGGTTCGGCTTTTTCCCGCCTCGCTCTGATTCTTTTAAACTCTCTTCATATTTTTTGGCTTCAACGGCAACACTGCGCTCAAAGCCCGTGCGAATCAGATCGGAGACTTGCTTTTTTTCTTCCTCGCTTAAGTAAGGCCGGACATAAAAAGCAAGACTTCCCAAGCGGTTCCGTTCCCATTTCTCCACCGTTTCTGCGGCTTCTTTGGAAAGGGGCGGCCTTTTGAGGGGCTCTTTCCTCTCTTCTGCGGTGATCACACCCGGGATCGAGAGAAGCAGAGCCAAGAGACCTGCTGTTCCTCTTTGTTTCTTCCTCATCTTTTTTTCCTTCCTTGTTTACTTTTTGTTAAATCTGTCCTGTTACCGTTCATCTCAAGAGGGGCGGCCTGCTCTCTTGAAACGGATTGACTTTCTCTTTCATTACCCAAGCTTGTGCCGCCTCTCTGCCAATTTTTCCTCCTCTCATCACTTAAATCTTGACTTTTTAGCAAGATTTGGTATTATGTTTATGTGAGGGTTCGGTAGCGTTAGACTTTTTTTCTGATCACTACACACGTCTTCCCCGCAATCCCCCGGAACCCTCACACCTTGTCTTTCTCGGCTCCTTCATCAAAAACTTGCCATTTTGGACAATTGTGGTGTATCCTATTCTTGTGAGAGTCTTGATGTTGTCGTTTTTCATCCCTGCCTCCACAGAGCCCAAGGCTCTCACACCTGTCCCTTCAGCTCTTCAACCAGCAGCAGTTTTCCGTCCTGCGTGATCCGTGCAGGCACCTGTGTAATCCCGAATTTCTTCACAATCGTTCCGCCCTGATCAAAGTAAAAGCGGCGCGTGTGGGCTTCCATGAGCTCAATCGGAGAGCCCTTCACGCAGGTGATCTTTCCTTTTTGATTGAGCGCCCACCGCACTTGCTCTTCATCATCCCCGTCAATCAAAAGAAGGGGTTCTCCCCAAGAGAGGAGATCCAAAGGATTGACTTTTGTGCCTTTGGCATGGATGAGACGGCCTTTATGATCCTTGAGGTCTTCTTCAACCGTGATGGCAGGGTCAAAATAAAAGCGTCGTTCTTCCTGCGTCTTAACAACCCCTTGAACAGGCAGAGGCCGCATGACCTTCTGTCGCGCCCGTTCCTTGATTTCTTCTTGAAGAGCCTCCCATTTACCTTCTTTCAGGAAGGCCAGAAGACGCCGCTGAATCACCTCAAGCAGACTTTCCTCTTGCACTTCAAAGGTCGGCCCCTGATCTTCAAAGACTTTGGCATTTGAGTCTTCGATGCCCCCAAAGACAAGCGCTGCCGTCAGAAAGAGAGACGGGGGTGCCTTGAATCGGTTCCTTTGAAGGGAGAGGACCTTCACGCGCAGGATCCTCCCCTTTGAGCCAGAATGTGCTCAATCGCTTGATTGAGGCTCATCCCCTGCTTTTGAAGATCGTTCAAGGTAGCCACTTCCTGTGCGTTGGTCGAATAGAGAAGCGTCGTATACGGATCACAAAAGAGACGCAGCGGCACACCGCTCAACTTCGAATGAAACAACGCAAACTCACTGAATCCTCGTGCCGGCTGGAGGGATCTGAGGAGGGTTTCTCTGTAGCCCTCCTGCACGAACTCCTTCAATTGAGGATGTTCCTTGAGCCCTGAAAGCGTGTCGCCCGCCTGATTAAAGATGATCTTCCACGCACTGTTCTCCCATGCGGCCTTAGGGCCTGTGGCCCCGTCCTTGAAGAAGTGATTCAGGGATTGGGTGGCCACACCCAGAGAGCCTCTGTATTTACGGGATGTGAGAGCGAGCGCCTCAATAAAGTCGCCTGTGGATTTGCCCCGAAGGAGATCCCACGCCTCATCAATCAAAATCAAAAACGGCGCTTTACGATCGGAGAAGATCATCCGCTGCCAGACTTGTGTCATGACCATCATGATCATGACGCTCTTCAGCGGCTCTTCCAGATTATCCGTCTCAACCACGATAAAGTCGTATGAGAGATCAATGTTGGCAGGCGGATTAAAGAACCGCCCGTAAACTCCTTTGCTTGTAAAGTCGATCAGAGATCGTGCAATGTCTCGGGCTCGCGTGTCGTCCACCCGCTCGAGGGCGTCTCTCACATCATTGATCGACCCCCCTGATTTTTTCTCTTCCCAAACGGTGTAAACCGCCTCCCGAAGAAAGGATGCTTGCGCATCATTCTTCCGGCCTGAAGGGAAGGCCATCTGGGTCAAGATGCCCATCAACCCCTGAAAGAGGGCCATCCTGTCCTCAATCTCGTCTTCCGTTTCACCCTCCGGAATGTGGGTGAAAGGGTTGAGAGAAAACCTCTTTGAAAAGTCAAAGGTGATATGGTGGCCCCCGAGAGAGGTACAGAGATTCTTGAAGCTCCCGCCCTTGTCGAGCACAAAAGCCTTGCCCCCGACCGCAATCGTATTGGTCATGATCTCGTTACAGAGAAAGCTTTTGCCCGAGCCCGGCACCCCCGTCACGCAGAAATTGAAGTCTCCCTCCGGCTTATTAAGCTCGCGTCCCGGTAAGAACATCCCGTCAAAAGGCGTCCAGAACGCAAGCTGTCCGCGCCTTCCCTGAAGGGGAATGCCGGGGACGATCTGTCCCGTCCACTCGGCAATCACGGGCAGGATGTTCTGGGATTCCTTCGTGATCGTCTTCCGTGTAAACCCGAGGGCTGCCAAATCCGTGCCCGCACCGATGGCTTGAGTCTTGCGGCCTAAAGGGGTCCACTTCTTTCTCTGTCCCGTCGTCCACGTCATCGGCAGTGAACTTAAAAAGAAGTTCAGATGACCGTACGTCGCACTTTTGGTCGACCAACCGTAGGTGTTCCAGATGGACTCAACCGTGTTCTGGATGCGGGCAAATTCCTGCGGCGGGCATAGAACGGTAAGAGAGAGGCCTGCCTCCACAACCCGCTCGCCCTTTTGAAGCTCCGCGACGATTTCTTTCGCCTCTTCATAGTCCTCTTCCAGGTTCGGTTGCCATTTCCCCATGCGGGTCTTAAGGCTGTTTTCAAGGGTGCCCCGTTTGGAATACGCCCGCTTTCTCTGAACCCCCTGATTCTGCAACACGGTAAAGCCGTAATGCAGGAGAAAGGGACAGGGAATCGTCTCGGAACCGTCCAGAATGTCCCCGAAGAGCTTGTCCATATGAGCAAGCGCCCAGACCTTCGGTGTCAGCCTCGGTAAAAAGGTATGGGCCAGATATTTGTCTCCTTTGAGATAAAAGCCGTCCTTGCTGACCCGGCCCGCCAAATCAGGGGCGGGGATGAGCTTTGAGAGCTCTTCATAATCCGACCACCAGCAGCCGTCAGGTTCGGTGACCTCTTCATGGTTCACAATGTTCCCGACCTCCCTCACCAACTGCTTGTCATCGATGGGATTTAAAAAGAGGCCGATCTTCTCAAGGGATCCTTGCAGGGTTTTCCGAATCTGCACGAGATTTTCGCGTTCGACGGGGTTGGTGATGACCCCGGGCACCGTGTAAGACACCAAAAGCCTGAAGTCTCTGAGAGGATAACGGGGATCAAAGGCCCGCTCTTTCAGATACTCAAAGCGCCTTTGGGACAAGTCCTTATAAAGAGGATGGACGCGGTAAGATTTCCAGGAGGAAAGACGCTCTTCGATTCTCGGGCTTGCAACCAGCAAAAACTGCATGGAACTGCCTTCAGGCAGATTCCCCGTTTGAGAGAAGAACTTATCAAGCTTGTCCTGATCGGAGAGTGCTGCGCCTGCGGCAGGCGCTCCCATCAACACAAAGCCCGTCGAGTCCCTGTTCAAGAAAAGACCCGTCTCCGCGTCGTAACTGTCATAGGGAAGGTACTGCCAAAAGGATTCAATCCCGAGATCAAGCTCGGACAAGGGTTTATAGGCTTCATTCAGGCCTTTAGGGCCTTCCCCGAAGAGTTTGGCCGCCATCGAGCCGAGCGCATCCAAGGTCATCAGGCATCTCCCACCGTGGTCAGAAGCTCAGAGCCGAAGTGGCTTTTGGAAACAGGCCCCTCCGGATTCAGATCAATCTCTCCCCGATCCATCCGTGTGTTGACGGTGGACAAAGACGAACACCGCATCCCCTCCCCCACAGGACAGTCAAAACTCTCGTTCCAGCTCGAACATCCTGTAAGACAGCCTGAGAGGGCGATCAGAAGACACGCATATCTGTGTTTTTGTGGTTTTTGAGGGAGAAGGGCTCTTCCCGTTTGATTTTGAATCATCTTGAACCTCTTTCTTCTAAGCATTGAGCTCACTCGTTGATTTGTTAGGGGTTGAAGCTTGAACGCGCTTGAGCGTCGTCTCCTGTCCGAGGTCTTTGAGGTCAAAACCTGTCTTGAAGACCACATCCACAACCCGTCCGGGGTTGACCACAATCACGGGCTGCATGCTCTCAGCCCGCTTGATGCTGAACTCAGCCAGTTTATCCAAAGCGCTTGAGGCCCCCTGCCCCATCCCGCCTTTCAAAGCATCTTGAGGCTTCAAGGCATGGGTCTGCCCGAAGGGGGTGACGGGATACACGGAGGATTGGGCTTCGAATTTGAGGAAATTGCTCATACCTGAAAGAATCCCCGTCAGGAACGCTTCCCGGGCCACAGCCCCCGCCTTATCAACGACCTTGCCTCTGAGGCCCGGAGCTCCGTCTTCGCCCACAATCCAGCCCTCAACCTCTCTCTCCACCGTGCGACCATCTTTTTCGACCAAAGAGAGTTTGTGCATGCGGCAAAGAGCGCGCTCGGATGATAGATCCCCGTAACAACTGCCGATAATGACGGCATCCTTTAAATGGGACTTCCAACCCCGCGGCATAGTTCCGCCGTCAGCCAGACGCATCAGGATCGGTTGGGGATTGCCTTGAGTTGAGGTCGCCGTTGAGACGACAACCCCTGAGGTGAGCACCGCTTTGGCATAACTGCCCGCCACCACAAAGGATTTGGCATGGTGAAGCGCAGCACCGCCGTTTGAGCTTAAATGCAGAATCTTTTTTTCCCGAAGAAGAGGAGGCTTGCCGCTTGCATCCCCCGGTGCTCCCTCGTGCCACAAAGAGCGGGAAGAAGGTTCCTTAAAAGGGGGAGCCTCTTCGGGCATGTCCCCGAAGGCCCCGTCTCCCCCCGTCGCAGAGGTGGCACTGAAGCCGTCTGATTTGAGAACATGGGGAGAGGAAGCGGTTTCTTTCGGTTTGGCAGGCATCGGAGAAGGCCTTGCGCCTTGGGGCGTCATCTTGGCGGTGAGCGCTTCTTCGAGCGTTTTAAGGCGCTTTTCCTGAAGCTCGTTTTGGCTCTTCAGAGTTTCGGCAATGGACCGAATTTTAGCGGCTTCTCCTTCCATCCGAGCCGACCACACGTCCTGCTGTTTAACCAAATCTCCGAGCACAACCTGCTTGGGTTTTTCAGTCTTTTGAGGGGCTTCCGCCGCTTTCTCAAGGCCCGTCATCATCAAAAGAAAGACCACAGCCGCACCCCCTGCCAAAAGCCAGAAGAGGGTTTTCTGCTTTCGGGAGACTTGACGGGACGTATCCCCCTCATGGGGTTGAAGGTGACGAATGAGGTCTTTCAACATGGGACGGATTCCTTCTCTTAGTCACCGAAGACTTTCATGATGTCGGCCACGTTCCACGAGGTCAGCATCCCGATGATCAAAATCGCAACAGAGCCTAAAATGCTTCCCTTCTGAAACACCCCCCAAGCACCGACCAGCGTGCCGCCGATGAGCGTCACTTTTCCGATGGGACCGGCTACCAGCTTGCTGATCTTCTCAGAGCTGTCCTCGACTTGCGTCAAGGCTTTGGAGCCGAAGACACGATCCACAAAGAAGAGCGTGGTGAGGGTAAAGGTGAAAAAGGCTGCGTTGGCTCTCATCAAGAGGTGCTTTCCTTTCTGAAGAGAGGTGAGGGGTTTGTCAGAAAGCTCTTTTTCTGCTTTTGAAGCATCAGAAACAGAGGAGGCCGCCTTCGAGGCGTCTGGCCTCTTCAAGGGCATAAGGACAGGCGAGTCCTGAGATAAGATGGGTTTAGTCATGGTTTTTTCCTTTCTTTTGTTGAATCGTGACGGCTTTGGTGAGACCGAAGGGAAGAAGTTTTGCATCCAAGAGCTTGCCCCCTTCATCCGCATTCAGAAGGTCCTTGATCTCCAGAAGGGTTTCTCCGGGCTTTCTCGACTTGACCTCCCAAAGAGAGAGACTGTGGGTGCCGTTTGTAAAACGTTGAACTTCTTTTGCAACCGCCTGTTCCGTGTACCTTGGCTCCTCCTTAAGACTCTCCCGCGCAAAGGCTTTCGGAACATCTCCGGCCAAGGCCGCATCCATCCAGCGCTCGAGCTGCGTCTTGGAAACAGCTTTGGTCTCTTTGGCTTTCAGCACCACAGGGGCGGCCTTCTTGTCCGTAAACAGCAAGTTCAAGTCTTGCGTGAGCCCTGAGGCCGTAATGAGAGAGACGAACAAAGAGCCCTTCTCCTCAGGAGGGGCTACAAAGAGATGTCCTGAGGGGTGCAGCTTGATGTTCTCGGAAGATGGATAGGCAAACATGTCCTTGATCCCCTCCCCTTCAATGGAAATCCGCGTGAGCCCCTTGTCTGAAACAGAGACCGTGATGACCTCCCCCGGATTTAAGGGGGTGGCAGCCGTCAGCACTTGGGAGTAAAGGCCGACGGCGGCCGAGAGAACCATGTATTTTTGAAATCTCTTTAGCATCGGGTCGTCTCCTGTCCTTCACTGCTCAGAGAGATCGGATGAGGCTCGAAGAAGCGTTGCCACGTCTCCCGCCACAAAGAGGTCTCCATCCAGTGAGAAGGGATCAAAATCGTCAGAAGAGTGAGGGCAAGAAAGGGGTGTTTCATCGGGGGTGTCCTTCCTTGATCTGTGTTGAGATCGTTGAGAGTGTCTTGTATCCCGCAATCCAGGACGGCAAGCCCGTCATCCCCGCAAGCAGCAGGGGTAAAATAAATAGGGTTGCGTTACGCTTTTTTGTCATCGTCTTTCCTCTCTTCTTCTAAAGTTTCAATCACGATCGCGCCTGAAGACATGATCCTCCAGCCCATCACAAAGGTTTTCTCCGAAAAGGTGGGCCCGTGAGATTTGCCGAAAAAGCTTAAGAACCGACCCGTCACATGAATCTTTCTTGTCTTTCGCTCAAGGGAGAACGTCTCGGGGAAAAAGGCCGTGCTGATCTGCTCTTTTTTTAAAAGCTCCGCCGTCTTCTTCAGATCCTCCCCGATTGAGCTGCTGCTGATCGCCCAACTTAAAAACGTCTTTGTTTTACGGTCCACATTCTGAGGGTTGGCTGTAAAAAGATCGGACAAAAGGTTGGAGGCCCAATCCACGAGATAACTATCCGGCACATGCTCGCCTTCAATCAGATACCGCTTGTTGGCATCCGACAGACTCGGAATCACGATGATCCGCTCCTGAGCGCTCCAGAGC
>CAYUCY010000018.1:6051-11033 GCA_964443525.1 uncultured Thiotrichales bacterium | reverse complement strand
CAAGCAGCACGCCCGTCGTCCCCATCAAAAAAAGCACCATGAGGTACGCAAAGTTCCGTTGCTTGAGAAGCTCAATCGCAGCCTCTTGTTTAAAGGAGAGTTTCATCAGCCGATCCTCCGCGTGTGAGAAGGAGGCAGCACGCGATCGGTGCGAGACCGACCCAGATGCCACCATAAAAAGCCCTTGATGTTAAAGCCTGCCGTCGTCTTCTTAAGACGCTTTAAAAGAAGGAAGCTTCCAACGAAGATTGCGGTCAGGAGGCCCCCGAACACCTTGTTGCTGCAAACAAAGAAGGAAACAAATCCGGCCCCCAAAAGACCGAGCTCATCAAGCGTCTGGCCTAAAATTCTTACGGGCGACCCGAGATCAAAGGAGATTCTGTTCTTGGATTTCATGCCGTAGGCTCCTCTAAAGAGAGATCAATCGAGGAGACGCTTTTGAGGCGCCGCCTCAAGTCCTCCAGAAAGTGGGTGGCAATCCAGTCCCGAATAAAGCGGGTCGGAGCCGAAACGGTTAAAGCGCCGCCCTCCAAAACAAAAGAGGCTTTGCCGAACCAGTTCAGGAAAGAAGAGGTTCCCAAAAGAGCCGCGATTTCTGAAAGAACCTTTTGAAGGTCAGGGGTTGCGTCATAGGTCTTCAAAAAAGAAGGGAGGGGGTCCGCCGCTGACAGGGAGGGCAACAGACGACGGTCCCCCGAGGTAAAGCCGCCTTCAATCACTTTCAGAAAGTTGGCAGGCCTTAAAAGCCAATCAAAAGAGACTTTAAACTTCGTGTTCGGCACCTCCCCCATCAGGAAGGAGCTCGAGACAATCGTGCGGCAAGCCTTCTCCCAAAGAGAAAGGTCCCTGTCGCACAAGTCTTGGTAGATTTTCTTCAGCGCAGCGATGCGCTCGAGCGTCAAACGCACCGAAGGACGCATGCCCTCCTCTCCACCGGCAAGCTCCTTCTGGACGATCGTGTTCCAGAGATTCAGCATGAGGGATTCGGGGGTGTCTTCAAAGCGTGTCTCAGGCTTCACGCAGGTCGGAGGGGGAACAAGATCGGACGCCCTTAAAACAGGTTCTGCACGAGCAGCCTGTGCCGGTACCCGCTCTCCCCTGCCCTGTCCTTGCAAGGGGGACGTGGGATTGAAGGGAGAAACGTCAGAAACCTCTTCCTTGACGTCTAAATCAAATTTTCTCATCTCATCCTCTTCTTCGGCTCGAGAATCATCCACGCTCTGAGGGACTGAGGGAGAAGAGAGAATCTTTGTCGTAGTCTTTGGTGTAGTCTCTGTATATGTCTTTCCTTTTAAGGAAATAGCTATTTCCTTTGAAGGAATACCCTCTTTCCTTTCAGGGAACCCCCTATTTACTTCTAGGGAAAGAGGGGGTACCCTGAGGCTGATTTCTGCGACTTTTGAGGGATTGATGTCGATATACATCACATTCCCTCGAGGGCCGAAGTCCGTTTCAATCGTCCGAAAGATTCTTTTGATAAGCCCGAGTTCCTCAAGGTGAATAAATGCTTCTCGGATCTGTTTCTTTGAGAAACCGAAAAGGGTTTCGTAATCCTGATAGCTCTTTTGAAGAAGGTCGGCCTTGAACTTCTTTTGATACCCGAGGACATGTCCCGTCTGCTCATCCCGAACAATCCGAGGCCGATACCAATACACGATGTCGGACAAGAGCAAAATGGCGTTCGTGTCAGGCTTGCCGTTTTCGTAACAGATATGCTGGAACCACTGGATCGGGATGATGTTCCCTTCCAAGTGGAGATCTTTCATTTTTGCTACCGTTGAGTTTACACGAACTGACATACCATCAGCCTCCTCAATATCAGTTATGATTGTGATATGAAGCTTGAGAAGTATTCTGATATATATGCTTTTCCTCAAAGTTCTCGATATCTTGGTATCGATATAAAACCTGACGACCTATTTTGACGTAAGCTGGGCCTTTTCCATTCCACCTCCATTGTTTTAAAGTTGAGGGCTTCAAGGACCATCTCTTAGCGAGAAGATTTGGAGTTAGAAAAGAAACTGTCATTAATTACCTCCATTTTTTATAAAAGATGACCTTTTTAAGGACAAAGGTGTTCTATAGCTTTCAAAGCAGTATCTTGGTATAATAGATATACTGAGTATTTATGCTCATATATACGCTACAAATACCCATATATCATGAGTATTTGTACTCAGTCAAGGGTATATGTGCGTATTTTAAAAATTTTTCGCATAGGATGGATGCACAAGAAATGTCTACTAACATTGCTCAAAATATTAGAGACAAGATGGATGAAAAAAGATTCACAGTGGCTTCTCTTGAAAGAGAAGCTGGATTAAAGGTATCTGCCGTAAGAAATATTCTCTTAGGAAAGTCCAAACATCCTAGCGCAGATACATTAAAAGCAATTGCGATCGCTTTGGACTGTACAGTAGATGAGCTTTTAGGAGAATCTGATATCCAAATAGAAAGTCCTGCGCCAGAAAATTATCCAAATCGAGAAAAAATAAATATTAAGGATTTCAAACTTTTTGGTGAGGTCGCAAGCGAGACGATTAAATTATTTGAAGAGAATAAAAAAAATCCAACCATCAATGATATTTTTTTCACTATATCAGAAGTTTATTTATATTCAATTGAAAATAATATGGAAAAGGTAGATAAGTCATTTCTTAATTGGATATATTCAAGAAATTTCTGATCACCAAGGAACTGAAAGACCCTTCTCATCAAAATAAGAAACGAGTTCAGAAGTCCTCTTATGGTTTAATCCAAAAATTTCTAAATGTTTATTAAAATAATATCTCATTAAATCTATTTTTTTATTTTTGAGTGATGCTAATGTTATCTTTTTATAGAGATAACTTATATCATCAAATTCTCTGACTCTCAGAACAGTATCATAAATTTTGTCAGCTATTTGAAACTCATAAACGGCCTCATTATAATTGCCTAAATCATAAAAAATTTCTCCTAACACAGTATGAGCGAACCCTTGCAAAGGATCTTTCAGGGATGAATTTACAAGGTCCTCATATTTTCTAATAGAATTTTTAATGCTTTCTTCAGCAACCGCCATTTTTCCTAATTTGAAATGTATATATCCCTCAATAATTTCATTTCTTAAGAGAAGATGGGTCTTTTCTCCTTGAAAAATATCGTGTAAGTCCTTCTTAAGTTTCAATACCAAGGCTAAAGCTTCTACAAAGTTCCCCATACGGGCTAAAATTTCAGCTTTATTAACTAAGACAAAGATATACTGAGTTTCGGATAAATCTCCATTCTCAATATTTTTGTAAGACAAATTAATTGATTGAAGAGCTTTCTCGTAATCTCCCTCATACATTTCTGACAAAGCCAAAAAGGAATAATAAATGGTTTCATACGCACGATTTTTTAACTCTTTGAGAGAGCCATTATAAGAATAACAAGCTTCTTTAGCTTCGCGAACGCGTCCTTGAATTAGATAATAATCTACAAGATTGTTCACTAAAGCTAGAAAAAGCTCGCTAGTAGCCCGGAAATCATGAATACATTCATTTCTCAATATGATAATTGCTTTTTCGGTAAGCTCAATTGCTAAATCTAAATCATTCGCATAAAGTGTTTTGCCTTTTGTATTTAAAAATCGGGCAAGAACGAAACCTTCGATTTTGGCAGTTGGATTCTCTATAAAAGATGAAATTTTATTTATTAGTGTTTTTCCAAATTTCACATCTCCTTGATAAAAAAGAGCGGCATGGGAAAGGTGTGCTAAGAATTCTATATCTATGGAAGTTTTAATGGGGAGCTCCCCATACACTCGTTTTGCATGGGAAAAAATATGGGGTTCGTTCTTCATAATTTCAGACACTTGAAAAGTATCCTTCTGAAAATATTTCAGGAAGAAATTACGAGCTCTCTCCAAAAGCGATTCCTTTTCTTCTGGAGGGAGAAGATTTTTAATAGTATCCTGCAATAATTCATGAATTTGGTAAAAATCAACATCATGCTGATGTGATTTTTCAATCAAAAAATGAGAGGACAAAACATAAATTATTTCGTGAAGCAAATCTTCAGAAAGGTTATTAAAATTCAACCAATCAGTGATAAGCTTATCTGTAATACCTTTATTATCTGTGAAGGCTATAAAAAGTAAAAACTCATAAGCGTAAAATGATTTTTTTCTAATCTGTTCCAAAACAATTTTCATAATTGAGGCGATCGATCCAGAATAACTATCAGATTTTAATGATATAATTTCACGATCTTCAAGTCTAGTAAAAACCAGACTATTCTTTTTAAACAAATCTATGTAGGAAGCAACCGTTAACGATGGTATTTGTCTAATGTAGGAAGAAGCAGTAACTATACCCAAAGGATGATCACCGAGCATATTAGCTAAATAATCTAAATCATCTAATGAATAACATTTATTTAGAATATTTTGAAGAAGTTTCAGAGAGTCTATACGCTTTAACTTTTCAACCTTAATATAACTTTCTTTTTCTATATCATATTTAGATGTAAATATTATATGGCCACTTTTCGCATCCGAGAGCGTTTTAATAATTTTCTCAACCTCTTCTGCATTCGAAATATCATCAAAAATCATAAGCCAAGGCTTTTTAATATTTCGGAGCTTTGTCAAAACAGCCTTACTGACGTTCGGACTCTCTATTGTTTTTAGAGGAATTTTGCCTTCATCATGATCTTTGTAGACTTCATTCAAACTATGGGCTATCTGCGCAAACTGCGGTTGAAGCGCTATTGAAGAATCTATCCAGCATACAATCGAGTAAGTTTCCTTATTAGAGTGAGCATACTCTTTTACAATTTGTGATTTCCCAATCCCTCGAAGACCCACAACGAAAGCAACGCGTGAGCTAGATTTGAGTAATTCGCTGATCCGCGAAAGCTCGTCAGCTCTTCCAACAAACTGCTTGTTTCTGTCTGGAACAAGAAATATCTCATTCCTAAATGTGTATTTTGAAAACAAAATAGGAGCCGACCAGCAG
>CAYUCY010000018.1:0-6041 GCA_964443525.1 uncultured Thiotrichales bacterium | reverse complement strand
ACGTTGAAAATATTTGTAAATAATGTTAATAAATATATATGCCATATTAATTTCATTTTTAATTTATTGACTTACTAATTGGAGTTAATATTTTTATATTTAAATTATCATCAGTTATCCTTCTTTCTTTATGATTAAATCTGACTACAACCCTATTCCCACTACGTTGATACACATTTTCCAATATTTCAGCAGAACATTTATCCAATATGGTTTTTAAATTATCCCATTTCAAAGAAAAAAGTGGATCGCTCTCTGAGGAACTTGAAGCAGCGTAACGCATAAGCCTCGAGTCATCAAAATTATAACCATCATCCCAAAGTTCAAGGTTGAATGACTCGTGCTTGTTTTGGTCCTTCGATACACATATTTTAATCTTACCGCCCGGTTTCACTCTTTCTAGGGATTTATAAAGAAGGTTTATTAGTGCAATCTGAATTAAAATCTCATCTCCATGTATAATAGAATTTTCAGGGTTTAATTTTAATTTTACATCTATTTTCTTCGAAACAATGAGATCACTGAAGGCATTTAATCCTTCAGTGATAATTTCTTTTAAATCGATATTTTCTGAAGATTGATATTCTGGTATTTTATCTTTTAAATGGTCGAGATCATTCTTAGCTGTCTTGCTCATTTCAAGTAGATTTGATAAATTAGAATTTTGATGAGCAACCTCGGTGAGATCTTGAATTAAAATACTAAGCTTTTTAGACAATCTATTCTCTAAATATTCCAACCTTTTTATATACTTATTTCTTACTTTTTTAATTGCAATTTTGCTCATAGCGTATGAATCATTTATTTCTAATAATTCTCTGATTTCAGATTTTTTATATAGAAGCTCATCCTTGTTCCTATTATTATTTTCAAATAACCTTTTATATCTTTTTTTATATATGTGATCTAGCTTAATAAAAACACGCCTAATTGCTATAAAATTATAAAGACCGAAAAATAACATCAAGAAAAATAATAATAAATAGGTCATTCCAAATTTATCAAGATATTCTTTCAGAAAGTTTGAGTGAGATTTTTTTACGAAAAGCACTAATTTTTCTTGACGGAAAAAATGTGGAATAACGTCAATCTCGATACCTTTATTTTTAATATGATTTTCCTGCTTTAATTCTTTTTCCCTATCAAAAGATTGAAGCTCTTCCCCCTCATGCAACAAATCTGGCAACGGTATTTTAAGGAGAACGATAATTTCTTTTCAGGGCCATCATTTCTGGCAGGATTGAGAAAAAAGCACCACAAGAAATCTTTAGTCACTATGTACCTGAAAGCGCGATTATCTCTCGGTGCGATAATTTCAGATAAAGAAACATTAGGAAAGGGGCTGTCTAATCGTGTTGGTCCATATGCACTAATAACGTTGGAAGTATCATTTTTATCGATGACATATAAATCTAAAGAGGGTCGATACTTATTATTGCGGAATCCAAGAGGATAATACGAGTTAAGAATTTTTACGGTGCTAATATCATTTTTTGAGGCGTCCAGTAATCTTCTATGAGCAAAAATAAGATTTTTTTCAATATTTCTAATCTGCTCCCTGAATTCTTCTTCTACTTTTTGATATTTTTGTCTATCATTGGAAGATTTCTCATATGTATAATAAGCCATTGAAGCTAAAAGAAAAAATAAGAAAAAACCAAGAGCATAATATCCAAAAATATATAAATTTCTTGAAAAAAAATTGAATTTAAAAAATAGCTTAACCCTCAAAAGCACCTCCCAGAACGAGGATAATTTCCTCATAATTTTGATGAAAAGCAAATTAAATAATTTTAAGGAAACTTTAAAATCAATACCCGAGCTTGAAAAATTGTCTTAAAGCGGGTCATTCTTTTTTTCGTTGAAGTTTTGAGCAAATATATTAGCCGCCTCTCTTAAGGGTTCATCAGCAAGGTGCGCGTAACGCTGAGTCGTGGTCGCTTGCGTATGCCCAAGAAGTTTTCCAACAATATTTAAACTGAGGCCTCTAGAAACTAAGTGGGAGGCAAAGGTATGACGAAGATCATGTATTCTAAAGTTAGAGATCTGAGCCTCTTTGAGAACCGTTCTCCAGAATGTCTTCACTTCTTGAAGGGGCATACCTTCAGTCCTTCCTGGAAATAAATAAATGCTATTACATGAATGCAGTTGCTTGAATTCTTCAAGAGTTTCTATCGTATAGGAAGAGAGAGGTAAATATTCTGCCTTTTTCTGTTTCGTCAAGTGCGCCGGCTTAGTCCAGATTCCCTTTTTTAGATCAAACTGATCCCACGTAGCGTTTAAAACTTCTCCCTTTCTTGCCCCTGTAAGGAGCAAAAGTTTGAAGGCAAAAGAAGTTGGGTGGTAAGAATAAGAACACAGTATGTCCCAGAATCTTGCCATTTCTTCCTTATTCAGCCACCTATCACGTTTTTGCTCTTGGAAACGTTCTATCCCCTGAACCGGGTTTTCAGAGCACCATCCCCATGAAACAGCAAGGGAAAACATTTTTGATAAAAGAGATATTATTCGATTAGCTTGATAAGGTCTATTTTGATATTTATTATGAAGAGATTCGACATCTCTACGGTTCACATATTGGATTTTTTTATCGCCAAGAAAAGGAAAAATATATTTTTCTAATATTCTCTTATCTTCTAATAAACTTTTTCGGCGCTTTTTTGTGCCATGCCTTTCTAAATAATCTTGAGCAAGTTGGTATACTGTTTCTAGGCGATTAATAATTTTTTTCTGCTCAGATGGATCTTCTCCGATACATACTTTCAATGCTAATTCTTTTGCTTTTTCGCGTGCTTGTTCCGCTGTAGTATTTCCATGAACTCCAATTTTGATAAATTTTGTTTCCTTAGACAGATTCCTGTATTGAAAAAAATATGACTTCCTTCCACTAGGGTAAACTCGGACACAAAAGCCTGTTATTTCGTCATCCCAAATAAGTTTTCGTTTTGAAGGATCTGCTGACGCCGATTCCACTACTCGCTTTGTAAGCTTTAAGCGGTTTTCCTTTAAATTTGTCATGAGTAATTCAAAATTGAGTTTATCACCTGCAGGACCTTAACATAAGCTGTAGAACTCTCCAATGAGAAATGGCAATCATATGGCAAGCAACAGAAAAAGATTAAATGAGATCCTAGTAGATGTACATAGACTTCAAAATCTCTAGAAACCTTGAATTTTGAACATTTTTAGACTTCTATGAACCTATATATACTTTAGTATATACTGACTCTTAATCAGCGGGTCATAGGTTCGAGCCCTATAGCGCCCACCAATGTTTCCGCGGGTCTTTAAAGTCCTCCATTTATAAAAAAACAATTTGGGGAGCATATGGGGAGCAAATCTATATGTATATAAAAATGAGCAGTATATCGGAAAAAATTAACCTATCAGTCTCATTTTCTTTCTCTCTTCACTTTAAAATAAATGGTACCGAATTAGATAAGGAAAAGCACTATCGAGATAGAACTATAAAATGCTTCACGCCAAATTATCACTACTGTTTGGCTATCACCTCTCTTGTTTACCTAGGAGAAACTCTTAATTCGGGGGTTTCCTACCATCCACAAGAAGCCCAACCCCAAGAACGCATTACATTTCTATAAAAACATGGAGAGAGAAATGTCCTTTAAATTATATCAATTTTATTTCTAGGATTGATTTATCTCAATATTGCTGCAAATGCAGAAGAAGAATTGTGTATGCCTGACAGATGGGAAAAAAGGATTCCACCTAACACTCTGCCATTATTAAGTAGATCAAAAGAAGTATCTAACATTACTCATCGTATATTATCATATGACAAGAATATCAATACAGTTAATATGCATAATTTGTTATGTGCTGAGGTAAATGGTTTTATTGATCAAATTATTTTGTACGTGAAATATGGAAAAATTACAAAAGAACAAATCGCTGAAATTAATAAAATATTTAATAACATAAGTAGAACGATCAAAGAATTAGAAAATAAAATTAAAAAGTATAGAAATTATGCTATAAAATCAGGCTTAAAATCTGAATCTTTTCTTGCAGGAATTAATGTTAATATAGGATTTACAGATACATTCAATGATTTATACTGCACAATAAAAGAATTTTTTAATACAAGCTCTTCATCTAAAAATAATTTCATTAATATGCTAGAAAGTAAAAAATGGTTAAATATTACATAATGAATACCTCTAAAAACCTGCGATCTGATAAATTTTCCCTAAGGAAACTGCGACATTTAAGCGGTCAGAAATTCAATTCTCCCGAGTTTTTAGAGGAATTCATAATTTTAATTTTTTTGAGATGATTGTCAAGAGTCAAATAAATCGTCCAAGATGCCGCTCGCCCTCGAGTTTGAATTTCTTTTGATTGAGGGGCGAGAAGGTTGTCTCTTGTCCCGCTTGAAAACAAAACCCGATAAATTTTTGAAGCTTTGTGTTCTCGGGATGGGTCAGATCCTCAGGGGTAAGATCAAAGATTTCCGCAAGACCTAATTCGAAGATGATTTGTCCGAGGGTTTGATACGCGTTTTGGAGGGTCATGGGCTGTTCCTGACGGTTTGTTGAGGTTTTAGATTTCTTATTTTTAAGGGGAGGGGGGATGTAAATTTTGACTGTCTCTAAAGTTATAAGTTCGTAGACACAGAAAAATATCCCTGATAAACTGTCTCTTAAATCGTTACTTGAGTATAAAGTAGATACGTTGTTTACAAATTGATTTAATAAATGGGATTTAACCATCTCATGTTTATTTTTCATTTTAGTTTTTTTTAGAGCGCTCTTCAAAAATTCTTAACAATTTAGGATCCTTGAGAAGCTTAGAAACCACCATTTTATAAACTTCGGGATCCTCAGAAGGGATCGGGATAAGAGCTGCATATTCAAAAAGTAACTTTCCAAGCTCAATAGTCGTTGATGCAAAGTTATATTTTAAAGTATCAAATTCTTTTTTTAAATAAGGACTTTGAGCCCATTGTAGAAAGTTATGTAACCAGACTTCATCTCCTGTTTTTTCTAACGTTCTTAGTGTTAAGTAATCTTCCCAGGATTGAATTAAAACAATCGAAATGTATTGCTCAGCCAACTCGGAACTCGGTGTGGGAGTACTTTTTAAATCTTTTGTTAATTTGTATAAGTTCAAGTTATTGTAATAAAGGCTAGCAAGAAACTCCGGCCTTGCGTGTATTTTCTCAGTAAGTAGTTGATTCGGAAAGAGCCACAGCTTGTCAATTGTTTGTTTTGTAAACTGAGCATTATTGGTGGCTCTTTCGGTTTCCAGTTTGATAGATGTTAAGAAAACATTAAAAGCCAATATAAGAACAGCTACACTTCCCATGATCGAAATAAAAACAGAAGTGCGCGTATTTTTAAATTTATGAGGTTTGATAAAAAACGCGGCAAGGGCTCCAAAGATAAGAACAAGTAGGGTAATAAGAGGGATTAAAGCGATATAATCAAAATTTTTTAAAAACATCATACTCTTTTATCCTTCTCGTCTTTTTTTAAAATCATCAAACTTAAATGATAACTGAAAATTAATAAGAGTCCAAGATTCTGGTTGGGAATCCCTTCTGACTCAATTTTTGTATGTCCTGAAAAAACAGGACCTCATGCCTAAAACCCTCTCTTCCTACAAACACGATCTAGAGCTTTTTATGAGGTAGGGATTCTTTCTATGAACCATAAGATACAAATTTCCACTCTTACGGAAATCGATCTGATTGAATATCGTCAGCATATGATGGATAGAGGTCTTCAGCCTGCAACTATCAATCGGAGATCAGGTCCCTGCAACGTCTTTGCCGTTGGCTCGTCGATCAGAAGCTTCTTAAATATGACATCTTCAGATCCGTGAAACAGGTAAGCATTTCTTCCAAACGAGCACCTCCAGGATTAAAGCCTTCGGAGATTCGACTTTTACTGCAAGCCATCGGGCATTCCAAACATGGCCATGCCAAACGAAGCTATGCCCTTCTTTATCTGATGTTGCAAACAGGGCTGCGAGTTCAAGAAGTAGCGCAGCTCAAATTAAGGATGTAGAGGTAAACGAGC
>CAYUCY010000017.1:3310-24798 GCA_964443525.1 uncultured Thiotrichales bacterium | reverse complement strand
AAATTAAGACTTAATCTCCGCCTCTTATCCTTAACGATGACACTTGACTTTTCCTTGAGAACCATCGAATGTCTCGTCTTTCGAGGTGTTTCAATAGCATGCAGTTCTAATGGGGATGATACGCGAGATGATTTTTTATCGAGCTGAAGAGAAGGTATATCAAAAAAGTCTGAGAGATTTTTCTGAACTCGAATGAGCAGGTCTTTTCTAATTTCTTTTATAAAGCCGATTTGATCAAATTTGGTAGTAAGCTCCTGAATTGATAAAGATCTCTTTATATAAGAAATAAGATCTTTACCATTGTAAATATTTTTAGAAAAGAGAGCCCATATCTTCAGTTGAGCATTATGGCTCTTTAAAAAGACATAGAAATGCGTCGCATTCCAATCTTCAAGCTTTTGAGGCAGCTCAGGTTTTCTCTGAAGGTCCCACTCTTCAATTAAATTGGACATCTCATCGAGTGTCGATTCATGCACATCTGAAAGGTGGGATACAAATTTCAAGGCATCTTGAGTCTGGAAGCTCAAGGTAGAGCTGGGTTGAAGGAATGCTTGCCCTCTAAAAAATAATTTCATCACAGGACTGAGCTTTTCAAAATTCAGAACTTCATATGCGTGCATAACGTCTGTAAAAATAATAGGGACAACAGGGAATACAGACGAATTGTTCTCATGAAGCTTCCTAACCAAATCACGATAAATTCCATAATTATTGATAGGGTTTAGATATTTCATAAAATCTTCATTAGCCAAATCCTCTGCTTGTTCTTTTGTAAGAATTCGACTAAGAGAAATTTTACTGAAAGCGGCTGCAACCTGCATTACACCGTGAAAGTTATTCTTTAGGAATAAGCTTCTTCCCATAAGTTGGAAGAACTTAATAATTTTAACTCTTTCGCTCTTTTGGATGTGTTTTAAAATTTCAAAACAGATCCAATTTGTCGTACGATTAAAATGATTTATAAGGTCTAAAATGGAGCTTGGGGATGTTTTCTGGTTTATAAGAAATAGCTTAATATCTCCAAGAGTTACTGCGCGTAAAAGAGACCGATCTCGATAAGTTATGGCATCCACGAGCTGATCACCTGTCCATCGGCTGAACCAATCTTTCTCATCTTGCGAAATGGCTATTTTTGGTAAAGTTATTAGATCAACAGTAAGAGTTTTTATCTCTTGCCGAAGAAGGAGGTCATAAAGAAGAGGAATACTTAATCCTTCTTTGAGGAAATTAAAAGATTTTTCCGCCGCTCGAAAATTAGCCAGACCGTTTGGAAAACCTGCCAACGCAAGTTGCTCAATAAAGATTTGAACAAAGCTAGAAAAATTTTCTTTTTCTTTATCCAAAAAGTTAAAAAGATCGTCTTCATGTGTAAAAAGAGGATATGAATATACAAGCGCTATAGCTAGATTCACGTACCTTTTGGGCTTGCATTTTTGGATTTCTCTTTTGAGGTTTGCCAGATACGCTTCTGATTTTTTATTAACCTTAGTCGTTTTTTTCTCAAGTGACGAATTTTTTACGCTTTTTTCTCTGGAGATTTTTGGTTCTCTCTTAACTTCTTTTTCCTTTTCTTTTCCATATTCAACCGGCAGATCGCCCCAAGAGATATGGGATTCGCTTGTTGAGTAGCTTCGCGTTCGCGATAATTTTTCTTGAGGCTCGTGAGAATGAGAGGCATACAGAGGGAAACCATATTGAGAAATAAATATGATAATGATTTGTCCGAGAATTCTAATATGAACCATATAATATCTCCTCGTAAAAACGCTCGCCTCTAGATATTTTTTATATTTAAATTTCTGGATGTTAAATCTATATATTTATTTAACCATATTTAAAATATCTTTAACGTTACATTAATTTTTTCTTAAAAATGGGTTAAAATTTTCTTCAGGAAATTAGATTCAATCTCAGCTTCTTGCACAAGGGATAAAAAGATTTCTCTTGTCCGATCGGAGTAGAAAGGAATCTCTGTAATTTGATTTTGTTTAAGCAATTTGATCAGTTTGGGAGAGAGTTTCGTTGCCGCATGCGCTTTATATACAATCACCTCATTGATGAGATAGCCATCCTTCCGCAGTTCATGGCTCCACTTTCCTTTAACAATCTCTCCTCTCAAGTAAAGAATTTTGGTCGAGGACGTATCCAAAGTTTTTTTGATGACCCCTTTCATCAAAATAGCGGAGCCTCCCCCCTCAATAACATCCAGAAATCCTGCCTCACGGACTCGAGCGGCTGTATTCCCCCCGACGCAATAAATCGGAGGAGCGGCTTTTCTTTCGAAAAGTTTTGAAAGAGCCGGGACTGCATGGCGACTCGTCAGTGCAACGGCTGCATACTCTGCAGCCCGAATGTCGGGAAGCTCTAAGAGTTCAATCTTTAGCATCGGCTCGATAAAGGCGGGAATTCCTCTTTCTTCTAATTCCTTTGCAAGCCGAATCGAATCCTCAAGAGGTCTGGTGAGCAAGATCATTCGATTGTACCTCCAGCCACAGGGCCATCTCTTGACCAAGATCAAAGGCTTTTTTCAAGAGAAAATCGAAGGAGCCTCGCACTTCTTTGCGGATAAAATCGGAACCATCTTCCCTTGAGACAAAAACTTTGAAAACAAAGTCATTCCCTGTTTTCTTACAAAGCCCCGCCACGGGCGTTTTACAACCACCTTTAAGCCCCTCCAAAAATTTCCTTTCGATTAGTATTTCCTGAAAACTTTGTGAGTGGTTTATATGATCGAGAATTGCTTGAATTTTCTGATCCTCAGACCTGCACGTCATCCCGATCGCTCCTTGTCCCACACAAGGTAAAAAAGAATCCATGTCTAACGGCGGAAAGCGGTCTTTCGAATAAAGGCCAAGGCGTTTCAATCCTGCAACGGCCAGCAATGTAAAATCACACTCTCCCCGATCTATTTTTTCAAGACGCGTTTCAACGTTACCTCGCAAGAGAGTGACCTTAAAATCGGGTCTTATAGCAAGGACCTGAGCCTCTCGGCGCGGGGAGGACGTGCCAAAAATACTCCCCAAGGGGAGGTCCTCAAAACTGTTATATCGAGGACATACAAAAGCATCGCGAGGATCTTCCCTGCTTAAGATGGCTGCTAATTGTACTCCCTTCGGCAAAAAACCTTCTAAATCTTTCACGGAATGCACGGCGAGATCAATGTCTCCATTGAGAAGAGCCTGGTCAATCTCCTTTGTAAAAAGGCTTTTTCCACCACAATCGGCAAGCCGGCGATCTTGAATCCGATCGCCCGAGGTCGTTACGGTGACAAAGTCTGATTCAATGCCAAGTGTGGAAAGGGCGTCTTTTAGCTGTTGGGCCTGCAAAAGAGCCAGTCGACTTCCCCTTGTTCCGATCCTTAGTTTTCTTTGTCTCTTCAAGTTTTTCCTTGCATTCTTTACTTGATTTACGCTTTAAAACATATGACTTTTAACAGCAATAGAAAAGAGTTAACTCGGTTTTATGATCATTTTAGGGATTGAAACAAGTTGTGATGAGACGGCCGTTGCAATCGTAAATGAGAGGCGGGAAATTTCAGCAAACCACGTTCTCTCGCAGTTCAAGGATCATGAGATCTACGGAGGCGTCGTCCCCGAAATTGCGGCCCGCAGGCATTTGGATCATCTTGATGCCTTGATGAAAGCAGCTCTCCTCGACGCAAGTCTGACCCTTGATGAGATCGACGGGATCGCCTGCACGGCAGGCCCCGGGTTGATCGGCGGTGTTATGGTAGGGTTGACCTACGGTAAGGCTATTGCTTGCGCTAAGAAAAAACCCTTTTTAGCAATTAATCACTTAGCAGCCCATGCTTTGACGGCCCGCTTGACGAGGGAGCTCGATTTTCCTTATCTTTTGCTCCTTGTCTCGGGAGGTCACACACAACTTATCATCGTTCATGATTCAGATAAATTTGATGTTCTCGGATCCACCATTGATGATGCCTTGGGAGAATGTTTTGACAAAAGCGCAAAACTCTTAGCTCTCCCCTACCCCGGAGGCCCTCAGATCGAAAAACAAGCAAAACACGGAAATCCCAAAGCCTTCAAATTACCGAAACCCCTCCTCCACCATTCGGCGGACCCCAACTATCGATGTCGCTTCTCTTTCTCAGGCTTGAAAACAGCTGTAAGACATTTGATTGAAAGCCATGCGGACCAAAAAAGAGATCCCAAATTCATTGCAGACGTGTCGGCAAGCTTTCAAGAAACAGTCTCTTATATCCTCGCAGACCGCGTTTCAAATGCCTTACAAGCATGTTCTCAAAAAAAGGTTCCTCTGACAGCTTTTGTCGTTGCAGGCGGTGTTGCCTCGAACATGGTCTTACGAGAGACTCTTGAAAAAGTTGCGAAAGAAGCTAACCTAGACTTTGTCGCTCCACCGTCGCACCTTTGCACGGATAATGCGGCGATGGTGGCTTGGGCTGGGCTTGAACAACTGAGCAAAGGACAAACAGATCCCCTCAGTTTTGCGCCCCGCCCCAGATGGCCATTAAACGAGATAAGGAAAGGCTAAAAATGACTTCAGTTGCCGTTATCGGGGGAGGTGCCTGGGGAACGGCTTTGGCTTTGTGCGCTCACCGAGCCTCCAACCCGACTCGCCTCTGGATGAGGTCGGAAGACGCGGTCAATCAGTGCCGAGGGGCCCATGAAAACTCCAGACTTCCGGGAATCGAACTTCCGAAAGATTTGCATATCACGGACTCTCTCGAAGAGGCTTTGCGAGCAAACATCATCATTCTGGCAACCCCTGCTCAGACATTGCGCAAGATGGCGCAGGAGATCAAGTCCTACGATCTCAAAGAATCCTATTTTATTATCTCCTCAAAAGGGATTGAGATGGAAACGGGACTCTTGATGCATGAGGTGGCAAAAGAAACGCTTCCCGACCAATCAATTTCGATCCTCTCAGGCCCTACCTTCGCAAGAGAAGTGGGTCTCGGCCTCCCGACGGCTGCTACTCTGGCATCTGAAGAAATTTCAACGGCCCGATGGCTTGCAAGTTCACTGAGTAGTCCCGCCTTCCGTCTTTACCCCTCCGATGATATCGTTGGTGTTGAAGTAGCAGGCGCTCTCAAAAATGTGCTCGCAATTGCTGCCGGCATTTGCACGGCGCGCAAATTAGGAGAAAGTGCTCGAGCCTCCCTGATTACGCGAGGCCTTTCCGAAATCACGCGACTGGGCCTTGCCTTGGGTGCTGGTGCCGAAACATTTTTAGGGTTGTCGGGGGTCGGTGATATTATTCTCAGCTGCACTTCCTCCCAATCCAGAAATATGTCCCTCGGCCTTCGGATAGGTGCTCAGAACATTGTCACACAAGATTCTCTTCAAGGAGGCACTTTAACGGAAGGCTACTTCACGGCAAAAGCTGTCATGAAACGGGCAGAAGCTTTAAGTGTTGAGTTGCCCATTTGTGCGGCTGTCAACAATGTCCTTCATGACCAAAGCCCTATTGAAGACGAAATCGAATCCCTTTTATCCCGTCCTCTTAAAGTTGAACAACTGGCGAGTTAGCCCATGAATACTTGGCTTATAAAAACCGAACCTCACACCTGGTCTTGGCAAGATCAGATTAAAAAGAAGATTGAGCACTGGGACGGCGTTCGGAACTATCAAGCGTCAAATAATATGAAGGCTATGAAAGTTGGTGACTTCGCTTTTTTTTATCACTCGGGAGAAGAACGCCGAATTGTCGGGATTGTTCGCATTTGTAAGGAATATTACCCTGACTCCACAGACCCGAGCGGCCGTTTCGGAATGGTTGACGTTGAAACCATTCAAGAACTCCCCACTCCTGTATCGCTCAAACAGATTAAGGAAGATCCTCGCCTGAGTCACTTGTCTCTGGTTCGTCAATCAAGACTCTCCGTCATGCCAATCGATCCCAATGCCTGGCAAATCCTCAAGAAAATGGGCGGTCTTTGAGAGCAAAGTTTCTGTGCTTCCATCTTCGTAAGTGCAACACGAAGAGAAGGATTCGTAAGAGTGAACAAGAAATATCTCAATTCCTGGCGCGTTCAACTGAATTTACGATGGAAGCGGCCCGAAGAGAGGCCATGATATTTTCCAGTTGATCCGCTCCCTTGACCTCAAGATCGATCATGATTTCAAAAAAAGCTTCGCTTCTTTGCGTAATTTTGAGATTTGAGATATTCGCGTTTAATTTACTGATGATCGTTGTAATGGAGGCAAGCGCCCCCGGCTTGTTTATGACGTTCAAAATCAGACGCCCCATATGGGCTTCCGTGGTTGCTCCCTTATCGTCCCAAGCAACATCGATCCACCTGTCGTGTTCGTCCGCGTACTGTTGTAAGTTTTCGCAGTCATATGTATGGATCGTAACTCCCGTTCCCGTCATGACAATCCCGACGATCTTATCTCCGGGAAGAGGATGACAACATTTAGCATAATGAACGGCCATCCCGGGAATGAGTCCTCGAATAGAAACAGCCGCAGCCGTCTTCCCTTTTTTAGGGGCCACTTTAGGGATTTCGGTGCTTTTACTTGGTACAGGTTTTGCCGTCGACTCGGGGTGCATAAGTCGTAAAACTTCATAAGCCGTATGAAGTCCTTCTCCGACCAGAGCGTAAAGATCGTCCGCCGTCTCTATCTTAAATTTTTTCAGGACGGGGCCGATTGCTTTTTCGGAAAAATCAAATCCTTCTTGTTGGAAAGTCTTTTGCAAAATAGATTTGCCAAGATCGATAAATTGGGAGCGCTGCTCAGATCTGATAAACCTCCTAATGTTAGCGCGTGCCTTGCCCGTGACAACGAAGCGTTCCCACGTGGGAGACGGAATTTGGGTTTTGGAAGTTAAAATTTCAATTTGATCCCCGTTATGTAAGATGGTTCTCAAAGGCACCATCCGGCCATTAATTTTTGCAGCAACACACCGATTGCCTACCTCCGAGTGGATGGCATACGCAAAGTCGATGGGGGTGGCGCCTCTGGGTAGAGAAATTAAATCTCCCGCAGGCGTAAAACAGAAAACTTGATCCTGAAACATTTCGAGTTTCGTATGCTCAAGAAACTCGTCAGGATTCGACGCATTTTCAAGAATTTCAAGAAGACTTCTCAACCACTGATAGCTTTGATCGTCTTTGCTGGTGCCTTGCTTGTATTGCCAGTGAGCGGCAACCCCGAGCTCAGCGATTTCGTGCATTTCCTGGGTTCGGATCTGAATCTCAATTCGCTGGTTGTAAGGTCCGATGACACTTGTGTGAAGTGATTGGTACTTATTCGGTTTAGGGGTCGAGATATAGTCCTTAAAGCGGCCGGGAACGACCATATATTGACTGTGAATGATGCCCAGCGTTTGATAACACTCGGCGACCGTATCAACGACAATCCGGAATGCCATGATATCAGACAATTGCTCGAATGCGACATTCTTGCGATGCATTTTTCGCCAGATTGAATAAGGAGACTTCACGCGCCCCGAAATTCGTGTCTTGATTCCTCCTTCGATAAAAATCCTCTCAAGTTCGTCAATAATATCCTGGACGATCTTTTTACCGCCCTCTTGTTCGAGGAAGTGAAGGCGCGTCAAAATCGATTCACGTGCATCCGAATTCAATTCCTTAAATGAGAGATCTTCTAATTCTTCCTTGAAATGTTGGATTCCGATCCTTTCTGCAAGAGGCGCATAAATTTCCAAGGTTTCACGAGCGATACGGCGTCTTTTCTCTTCACTGTGAACGTGATGTAAGGTCCTCATATTGTGGAGGCGGTCTGCAAGCTTGACGAGAAGCACCCGAATGTCATTCGACATCGCAAGCACAAGCTTGCGAAAGTTTTCTGCCTGCTTTGATTCAGCTGATTGAAGTTCAATCTGAGAAAGCTTGGTGACTCCATTTACAAGGTTTGCAACTTCCGAGCCGAAAAGTTTTCTGATCTCGTCCAAAGTCGCCGTGGTGTCCTCAACAGTATCATGGAGAAGCGCCGTTGCAATCGTGGCATCGTCGAGCTTCATATCGCTTAAAATACCCGCGACTTCAAGAGGATGTGAGAAATAGGGATCTCCGGAAGCTCTTTTTTGAGTGCCGTGTGCCTTCATAGAAAAAACGTAGGCACGATTCAGTAAGTCCTCATTTGCATCAGGATCGTAGGACTTTACTTTTTCAACGAGTTCGTATTGACGAATCATTATTTTTATAAAACCTCATCTTTCCACAGAAGAGGTATGTTTATAAAATCTTACACCAATTTATTTTATTATAATAGATTTTTTATTATAATAAGTTATTTAGTCTTTGGAAGAAATGTTTTCCTCATCTGAAAAGACTTCATCTTCAAAAGACTCTTGCTCTAAGTCTTCTTCGGATTCCTCATCCTCTTCCGAGTCGGCAATATAGGTAGATGCCTGCGGCAGAGAAGCACGCAAAGCTGCTGTTTCTTGCTCGAAAATATCCGAAAGCTCTTCTTCAGCAGGCTCGATTTCGGCATGTCGACGATAGTTCAAGACAAGTGCCGTCTTTAAAGCCTCAAGATCAATCGTCTCCTCTGCAATTTCACGAAGAGCAACCACGGGATTTTTATCGTTATCCCGATCTACTGTTAAGGGAGCCCCAGCCGAAACCTGACGAGCACGTTGTGCCGCACGAATCACAAGATCAAAACGATTCGGAATTTTTTCGATGCAGTCTTCGACTGTAACGCGTGCCATTGTTCCCCCTTAGGTTCTGAGTTCGAAGTTAGCCTTGGCGCGCTTTAAAACGCGGATTTGTCTTGTTGATGATATACACTCGACCTTTGCGGCGAATGATCCGACAATCCTTATGGCGGGTCTTCATTGATTTAAGAGAATTTACGATTTTCATCTCGGTTATCCTATGTCTCATATGAATAATGAACTCACTTATGCCCCCTCCGCCTCACTTTGTCAAGCGAATTAACTTGGAACCTCAAAGAAATGTGATTAGGATTGGATCGTGATTTACCTGCTAAACAAACGGAATTTCTCAAAGATGCATAAGCGGAGCGTTCAGGCCAAAGGAACCCTTCAAAGGAGAACACTCAAGAGTAAAGCTCTTGAGGGGAATTTTTTAAAAGACCCTGAAACGAGAGATATTTTAATCTACCTTCCCCCCCATTACTCGGCAGATAAACACTACTCGCTGTTAGTCGACCTCGCGGGATATACTTCGTCGGGCCTTGCTCATACGGCTTGGAAAGGCTTTGGAGAGAATTTGCCCGAGCGCCTTGATCGCTTGATCGCAGAAGGCATGGAACCGTGCATCGTTGCGATGCCGGATTGCTTCACAAGACTTGGTGGCAATCAATATGTGAATACCCCGGTCTTCGGGAATTATGAGACGTTTCTGAACGAAGAGCTTCTCCCCTCAATCGAAGCCGAATTCTACTGCGGTGGTCCAGGTCATCGAGGTCTTTTCGGAAAATCTTCGGGAGGCTACGGTGCTCTTTATCTTTCCATGAAATATCCCGAGGTTTGGTCGGCCGCTGCTTCTCATTCGGGCGATATGGCATTTGAGCTTGTCTACGGATCCGATTTTACAAAGGCTTTGACTTACCTTAACTCAAAATATGAAGGATCCGTCGCCTTATTCATGGAAAGGTTTGAGGTCACTTATAAACAATCGGGTACCGATATCCATCTTTTAATGCTTCTCGCTATGGCAGCTTCCTATGATCCTGATGTTACTCAACCCTACGGTGTTCGTCTTCCCTTTGATCTTTATACAGCCGAAATGATCGAAGATCGCTGGCGAGCATGGCTTCGGTTCGATCCTCTCAGGATGATTGAAAAACCCGTCTTTCAAAAAGCTTTAAAATTATTGAAGTATCTCTTCATTGATTGTGGCACGCTTGATCAATACCATATTCAATACGGCGCTCGACGTTTCATCAGAATACTTGAGAGGGAAAAAATCCCTCATGTTTACGAAGAATTTAAAGACAATCACTCCGGCTTGGATTACAGACTGGACCGGAGTCTTCCTCATATGGCAAAAGCTCTCGTAAGCAAGTGACCGATCCACTTTAGGGTGACCGTGATCTCTTAAAGACATAAAATTCTCTTCATTTGAATGGATTGCGCACAAATCCCACTTTTTGCTTGTCATTTTCTAAAAAATGACTATATGTCCAATACTCTCATGGGGTAGGCTTTAAAAGAATCGTCCTACCTTAAGAACGAAGGCGCGAAGAAATGAACACTAAAATTCGATCATTATCATTGAAAGCAATGACAGCCTTAGCTCTCTTGCAATCAAACCCCCTAACGGCAAGCAACTTAATTGCTACAAACATTGTCTCTACTGATTCGGGGACCTTGGCGTTGCCCAGAAATTATAAACATTGCAACGTTTCTCAACAAATGGAGAATTATCGCAAAATCCATGATGCGGCCTTAGAATCTTATAAAAACGTTGAATATTTAAAGTCAAAAACCATTCCAGGTTTGTTTGATGTGCTCACAAATGCTTTTGCCTTGATAAATGATCACATTCTTGATGACACGACAAGAGGATCTGACCAAAAAGAGAAATATTTGAGTGTCTTAAAGGACCTTTGGGTACGAGCAAAGAAAAGCCCAGATACTTTAACGTCATCAATATTCCAAGGCTTTAATAAAAACTTAGCCTATATTATCGATTGTTATAAAGAACAAAAAGATATCAGTATTAATGGGGTGATGAGCAGCAATCCTCTTGCATTTCCTGATTGGAGTGAGCATTTTTCAAAGAACCTCCAAGCCTTTAAGCACAAAATAGATGAAAGTTGCGGTGATCCAGAAGCTAAAAAAAGGTACATCAATAAATTTACAGATATTGAAAATTATATGAAGGATAAGATATCTGACAGTAACTTCAAATTATATGGAATAAGAAGCACATCAACAGCTTTTAAGACGCTAGAGGATGACTATAAAAATAGGAAAATTGAACCAAGAGACCTACTTTTTTTCCCTCGCCAAGACGAAGACCCCAATATCTCTGATATTCTCTTCATAATTTACGGGCTTCCAAAACCTGGAAAAGCAAGAAATATTTCTCCCTCTCACTTTGTTGAGCAATGTCTTAATGAAAATTATTCCTCTTACGTATCATTTTTCGATATCTTATCAAAACCAAAAGACAAATGGAACGCAACCAAAGAAAATAGGCCCACGCACAAAGATCCACATTGGTCGCTCGAAAACGGGACAGAGAGGATGCTGGAACACGACTTAGCACATATTAGGAGGCAAATATGGTATCTTAAAGAGGTTACAGCTTTAGAGTACCTTAAAGTAGCATTTACCATTCAAAAAAAACTAAAAGACCAGAATAAAAACAATGATGCAACTATTCTTATGGATGGGCTCTTTATGATCATCCACGAAAGGCCAGATGTCGTGATGGATGGTATGGCAAATCCAGAAGTCAGGGAGGATGGTAAGAGTTTCAAATTTTTTGAAGCCATCGCCTCCAAATTTAAAAAGACGATCATGACTTATGACAGAAATGATCGCTCATATAGTGGATTAAGCCTATATGGGAGCCAAACATACAAACAAGAAAATCGCGATTGGGAATTTATTTTAAAAGACAAGTATGCTGAGAGCGATGGCAGCATAAAGCCCGTACATGATGAGAATGGGACTTTTTTACCGATAGAGTATGACGTGGGACAAAAGAAAATAACACGACCATTCAATAATGATCCTAACAGAACAGAAAAAATGATAAATACTCTTAGTCAAGGATACGCTCGGTTCTGGACTTATTTTCTCTCGATAATCGAGAAAAATTCAAACGAATGATCGCGTATCAGGTCACTTAGACAGGTCTCTGTTGCAGTAGAGATGACTTTTAAAATATCTTAGGATGACGGAACAGGTCGTTAAGATAACGTGCGCTGATCAGTACGACCTTGAGGGATGTGCCGCGCATCCCTTCCTATTCTAACAAACACATTCTTATGATCTCCTATTTCATCACTGGCAACCAGCTCGGATGGTAGTGGGAGTTTTTTGACGAGCAGATTTTTTATAGAGGTGCTTGCTCACACGCTTACGATTCTAAGGAGGAGAACTCTGATACTCCATCCCGGAAAAAAGCTCGAATCTGATCCGTAGGCAGAATTAAGAAGATCTCATAATTCTCTCGCCATTCAAGCATGGATTCAGTGGCTTAAGAAGGCTAAAAATGAACGCTCCACAGAGGGAACCTTGTGGTTTATCTGCGGAAAAGAGGTCTTATTTTTTGGGATTTAAAACGACGATTTCGTTCGGATCACAATAACCCAAAACGTCCTTTGCACGTTCTGCCAAAAGATCGGGGGAAATAGATTCAGGTCGCAGCTGCTTGACTTTATTCTCAAGAGAGTTCTCAACAGAGGCAAGTTTCTGATGTTCCACCTGAACTTGCTTTAGCTTTTGATCCAGGGCGTGCCATGCAAGGAGCCCATGATTCCCGAAAATCAAGTGGAGGCCGAAATAGAGGAAAAGGCATAAGGACAAACTTAAGCCTATGAATTTCTTAGATCTTCTTTTCAGGTCCCTTGAAAGCATCTTTTAATAAGTCAAAATGTGTTTATTTATCTTTTTAAATTAATCTAAATTTGTCTTAAACACAAGTTTAATGTGAGAGAATTGCTGGTGAAGCTCCTATAAGAAAGACTGGGGGTCAATATCAATTTGAATTTTTACGTTTTTCGGGATCGAGTGCTTGGCGAGCCACGCATCAAGGTATGGTTGAGGCAAAGCATTGCGACCCGATTTTAAAAGAAGGCGCCACCGATGTTTTCCTCTTAAAAGAGAAATGGGAGCCGGTGCCGGGCCTAAAAGTTGATAGAGATCGGAAGGCGGCCTGGCGCGGGCAAGATGCCTTGCCAGACCTTCCACATCTTTTAGGTGGGAGCTCGAGAGGATGAGTCCCGCAAGACGCCCGTAGGGCGGAAGCCCTCCGCGAGATCTTGAAGCAAGTTCCTGGGCGATGAAAGCATCTCGATCCCCTGAAAGCAACGCCTGCATGACGGGATGCTGAGGCATGTAGGTCTGGATCAACACTTTCCCTGGTTTTCGGCTGCGCCCTGCACGACCTGAAACCTGATGGAGGAGCTGATAGGTCTTTTCAGTTGCTCGCAAATCTCCTCCTTGAAGGCCGATGTCCGCATCAACAACGCCGACAAGCGTTAACTCAGGGAAATGATGCCCTTTTGCAATCATCTGAGTGCCAATTAAAACATCAATCTCTTTTGCTTGAACCTTCTCAAGAATCTCCTGCATTTTCTTAGGCGAAGTCATCATATCGCTTGAAAGAATCTCGATTCGTGCAGAGGGAAACTTTTGAAAGACTTCCTCTGCAATCCGCTCAACGCCGGGACCACAGGGAACGAGACTTCCTTCGGCGTTACACTTCGTACACGTGTCTGAAAGGGTCACCGCATGTCCACAATGATGGCAGAGAAGTCTGCCCGCCTTCCTGTGGTCAACCAACCAGGCCGTACAAAAAGGACATTCAACCTTTTCTCCACAACTCCCGCAAAGCGTCAGGGGCGCATATCCTCGCCTGTTCAAATAAAGGAGAATTTGTTCTTGAGCCTCTAGAGTTCTAAGGATTGCCTCGCAAAGAGTAGGAGATAGCCACCCCTTCTCTCTCCTCTTCTTTTCTTCTTTCAAATCGATCAATTCGATCTCGGGCAGTTGCGCTTCACCATAACGGGAAGAAAGATGGATACGTTCGTATCGGCCTTGTTCACAATTAAAAATCGTCTCGAGAGAAGGAGTGGCTGAGACAAGAATGATCGGGATTTGCCCTTTTAGAGCACGAACAACGGCCATATCCCTACCGTGGTAGATGACCCCTTCTTCCTGTTTATAAGCACCATCATGTTCCTCATCTACCACAATGAGGCCTAAATCCGGATAAGGAAGAAAGAGAGCAGACCTGGCCCCCACAATGACTCTCCCCTCTCCTTTCAGAACAGCCCGATAGGCTTTTCGCCGTTGCGCAGGAGTCAGATCCGAGTGCCATAAAATAGGATCCGTGCTGAACCTCTTTCGGTAGCGATCCACCATTTGTGGGCTCAGGGAAATTTCAGGTAATAGAACGAGAGCTTGCTTCCCTGCTTCTAGACAAGCAGACACAGCCTCCAAATAGACCTCTGTTTTTCCAGACCCTGTTACACCGTCTAAGAGGGTCGCTGAATATCCGTGACTTAATTTCCGGCGAAGGATATCGGCTGCTTCCCTTTGTTCTTCTAGTAAATGGGGCACAGAAGGCGAATCGTAAAATAGGTTCTCATTATTCGAGGAAGGAAGGGAGACAGCCAAAAGCCCTCCTTTTTTTAAAAAAGTACGAACGGTTTGCTCCCCGACCCCTGCTAAGGATGCAATTTCGGACAAGGCGTGAGGTTTATCTCGATTTTTAAGCGTTTCTTGAATTTTCAAGGCACTCCTTGAAAGCCCCCCTTGAAAGGCGTTGTTTAAAAGATAGCCTAGCTCCCTTTTTTCCGGCTCAAGGGCGCCGATATTGGGAAGTATCATCTTTAAAACCGAGCCAAGCGGTTGAAGAGTATACTTAGCCACCCATTCAAGAAATTCTAGATTAACAGAAGCAAGCGGCGGATAAGGACACTTTTCCAGGATCGGTTTCATTTTGGCCTTATCGGGGAGGACTTGCTCACTTGATTGTTCAACGATGACACCGAAGAGTTCTCTTTTCCCGAAAGGAACACGGACGAAATCTCCCGCGGAATATCCTTCGCCTTCGTAATGAAATGGGTGATTAAAGGGCAAAGGAAGAAGGACCGGAATGATCATTAGTTTTTTACTTATGGTTGCTCTTGGAAACCAAACGGGTTAGATTATATTTTTAATTATAACACTCTCTTGCTCACATTTGAAAGGATCGAACATATGGATTTTTTTCTTGATAGTGCTGACATTGATGAAATCAGGTCCTTGGCCGATTCCGGTCTTATTGCAGGCGTCACCACCAATCCGTCTCTAATTGCAAAATCCGGGCAAGACATAAAACGCGTCATCGCAGAAATTTGTGAGCTCATCCCGGGCCCCGTCAGTGCTGAAGTTACCGCCATAACCTTTGATGAAATGATGAAGGAAGCAAAGGTTCTAACCTCGATTGCGGAAAACGTCACGATCAAGGTGCCTCTAACCTTTGACGGCCTTAAGGCGTGCAAGCACTTGACGGAGGATGGCTTTATGGTGAATGTGACTCTTTGCTTTTCTCCCGTTCAGGCACTCCTAGCGACAAAGGCAGGGGCAACCTTTATTTCACCTTTCTTGGGGAGGTTGGATGACATCGGTCATGACGGTGTTCAACTCATTCATGATATTGCAACTATTTATGATAATGATCCCGACATAGAAACAGCGATTCTGGCAGCTTCTATCCGTCACCCGCAACATGTCTTGTCCGTAGCTAAAGCAGGTGCGGACGTCGTGACCCTTCCGGGATCGGTTTTCAAGCAGCTCTATAAGCATCCCCTGACGGATTCTGGGCTCGCTTCTTTTCTAGCCGATTGGGAAAAGACGAACCAAAAAATTGTTTGATGAAAGGGTGTCGTGTCCGAAAAGAATCTTGATGAAAAAATAACAGGATATCTGACAGCTCTTGAAGGGACTGTCGTACAGGGCATATTAGACCTTATTTCCCTCTACATGAAGGAATTGAGACACGAAAAAAATTACTCACCGCACACGGTGATTAACTATTATTCTGATCTTACTTCCTTTTTCAGCTTCCTGAATCAATATTTCGAGAAAAGTATTGACCTTAACGAGCTTGCAATGCTTGATTCACTAACACTACGTGCTTTTTTTGCGAGTCGCCTGCAAAGCGGTGCCTCCCAGCGTTCTAATGCGCGGGTTCTCTCCTCCCTTAAAGGGTTTTATAAATTCCTTCGAAAAGAAAAAGAGATCACAAATAAAGCTGTTGAGAGCTTTAGATCCATGCGTTATGCAGCTTCCCTGCCCCGCCCTCTTTCGGAGGAAGACGCCCGATGCGTGGTCGAGAGCAGTCCTCTTGAGAATAAGGAGCCTTGGTTGAATGCGAGGGACCAAGCCCTGTTTAGTATTTTGTACGGATGCGGTCTTCGCCTTTCGGAAGCACTCAATTTAAAAATCCATACCGTCAAAGGAAATCCTAATACCCTTCGAATACAGGGCAAAGGGAAAAAAGAACGCCTTGTTCCTTTGTTGCCGGAAGTTCTTGAAAAAATTTCTCTTTATCTAAATTATCATCCCCAAAAATCGGATCCCGATTCTTTTCTTTTTCTAGGAGCTCGGGGAGCACCTCTTTCTCCTACCATTGCCCGAAGACAAATGCAAAGAATACGCCAGTTATTAGGTCTTTCGGACACCTCAACACCTCATGCGTTGAGACATAGTTATGCGACTCATCTTCTTGCAAACGGGGGAGATCTCCGTCTGATTCAAGAACTCCTGGGACATCAATCTCTTTCAACGACTCAAAAATACCTGGAAGTAGAAAAGACTCGACTCCTCGACGTTTATGCAAAAGCTCACCCCAGAAACAAAAAGTAACTTTTTGAAATAAATAACCTCTTGATTCTTTTTAAGAATGAGAGATTATAAGCAAGTTAATCTGAAAAGGATGTAAACAGGCCATGGCGACACAGCGTTCACTTTTAAATCCCCTTTCAAAAGAAACCCAAACGGATCATCTCCTCAGGATGATCAAAGATGAGGCATTTCAATATGTCGACTTCAGATTCACTGATACGAAAGGAATTTGGCATCACATGACTCTTTCGGCCGATCAGATTAATGAGAAGCTTTTTCTCCATGGGGTCATGTTTGACGGATCTTCCATTCCGGGTTGGCGCTCGATTGAAGACTCGGACATGGTCCTGATGCCCGACCCGACGCGCTATGTGACCGATCAGTTCTCTCGTTATTCCTCGTTGGTCGTTATCGGAGATGTTTTGGATCCGCATACATACAAAGGATATAATAGGGATCCTCGCTCGATTGCAAAAAGAGCCGAAGATTATCTGCGGACCTCAAATATAGCAACGGATGCCTATTTCGGGCCCGAACCCGAATTCTTCATCTTTGATGAAGTTATGTATGACGTGAGCAGTAACTATGCCTTCTATCATCTCAGCTCTTCGGAAACGGCAGGGACGAACGGATCTCCTTTCGAAATAGACATTCCTCTTGCAAATCGTCTTGGGCACGGCCTCAGCCATGGATCAGGATATGCGCCCGTTGCCCCTATGGATGTGCACCATAACCTTCGAGCAGAAATGCTTTTAACTCTTAACAAGATGGGTGTCAAAGGAGAAAAGCATCACCACGAAGTAGCCCCATCTCAGCATGAACTGGGCTTTGAATTTGATACGCTGACGGCAACAGCAGACAATCTCCAGGTTTTCAAGTATGTCGTTCATAACGTTGCCCGTGCGAACGGGAAATCGGCCACCTTTTTACCTAAACCGATCCACGGTGATAACGGCTCGGGTATGCACGTCCACCAATCTCTCTGGAAAGATAAAACGGCATTGTTCAAAGGAGATCAATATAATGATCTCTCAGAAATGGCTCTTTATTACATCGGCGGTATCTTGAAGCATGCGCGGGCCATCAATGCTTTCACGAATCCTACGACAAATAGCTACAAACGCCTTGTCCCGGGATATGAAGCACCCGTCTATCGCACTTATTCTGCGTGCAATAGATCTGTGGCCGTACGTATTCCGCATACGGGTGATCTAAATGCAAAACGCATCGAGGTTCGCTTTCCGGATCCGTCATCCAACCCCTATCTCTGTCTCTCTGCCATGTTGATGGCCGGGCTTGACGGTATTCGGAACAAGATCCATCCGGGTGAGGCAACAAACAAAAACCTTTATGATCCGACGCAACATTCTTTAGGAGCAGACAAGCTTTTATCTCGCAGTCTCTCGGAGGCCTTGATGGAGCTCAATCAGGACCGTGATTTCCTTAAAGAAGGCGGCGTTTTCGATGACGACCAGATCGATGCCTATATTGAGCTCAAAATGAAAGAAATCGACGAGGTTAATCAGGGTCCTAACCCGATCGAGTTTAAGCTTTATTATAGTATGTAGGGAAAAGTTTATAAAGCTAGCAAAGGCTTTATAGAATTCTTTAAAAAACTGCTGGGTAAAATTTAAACTCTAGCTCGCAAGCTTAAGTTTTTCCTCAATTTCGGGAAGGCGGATGAGGCTGATAAGATCTCGGAGTTCCTGACGGGCTGAGACATGGGAAAGCGTCATATCTACTCCCGCATCCTTCAAATCGAGCAGTGTAAGTCCATTCAGGAAGAGTTCACGAAAAATCACGCGCTCGCCGAAACCTTTGGCAAGCCTGAATCCAATGCGTTTTGCAAGCTTATCAAGAAAGTTCAGCATTTCCTCCGTGTTTTTCATATAGAGGTGTGCGAGACGGTTTCTGACGACAATCCAATCAAAGGTATCCTCCCGACGCAATGCTCTTTGCTTTTTTTGCTCCCACACCATCTCGGCATATGTACTGGGGCGTTCGATTTCCTTGGTCTCCGGGTTAATCCGAGCAAGCATATCAAGATCAATGAAACTGTCATTTAAAGGCGTAATCAGAGTATTTGCAAAAGAGTGGGCAATGCGAGAAAGGTTACTGTCGCTTCCGGGAGTGTCGATCACGATAAAATCTTGAAGCATCAGATTTTCAACAGCCGTTTTAAAACGGTCATGCTCTTCTATCTCGGCATTCTTTTCATCTGCTGGTGCTTTATGAATCGCATAGTGGGTCGGCATAGGGAGCGGAATCTGAGTTCTTTCAAAAAAAGCTCTTCTGTTCTCAATATAACGCGTCAACGTCCCTTGTCGCGCATCCACATCCATCGATCCGACTTTAAACCCCATCCTGAGCAGGTGAGAAATGACGTGCATGGCAATCGTGGATTTTCCTGTTCCTCCCTTTTCGTTGCCGAAAACGATAATGTGAGGTTTCTTAAGTGCTGACATTTTGGATGACTCCTAAATAATAAATTATATTTTTCTTTGTTGTTTTGCTCTTTTATAAGTGACCCAACCTCCAATTATAACACCAATTGAAACGAGCCCAACAATAATTGTTGCGAGTGCATTTATTTTAGGACTGATGCCGAAACGCACACTTGAGAAGACGACCATTGGAAGGGTTGAAGACCCTGGTCCTGATAAAAAGCTTGCAATCACAACATCATCAAGGGAAAGAGTAAAGGCAAGAAGCCATCCGGCCGCAATCGAAGGAAAAATGATGGGAAGAGTGATTTTAAAGAATACACCCAAAGGTCGGGCTCCGAGGTCGAGCGCGGCTTCTTCCAGCTGTTCATCAAATTCAGCAAGCCTTGTCCGAATAATCACCAGAACGTAGGCAATTGAAATCGTCACATGGCCGATCGTAATCGTTGACATACCCCGTTGGGCTGGCCATCCGAAAAGCTGTTGGAGAAAAATAAACATCAAGAGCAGCGCCAATCCTGTCATGACCTCGGGCATGACAAGGGGCGCAGTCACAATTCCGTTGAAGAAACCCCTTCCCCGAAAGCTTTTAAATCTGACGATAACAAGGGCTCCCACGGTTCCGATTAAGGTTGCGATATTTGCCGTCATGAAGGCAATTTTGATGCTAAGCCAAGCGGCATTCAAGATTCGGTCATCCTGAAAAAGCTCGGTGTACCATCTTGTTGAAAAGGAGGTCCAAGTCGTGACCGTCTGAGATTCGTTAAAAGAAAAAAGAATCAGGGTAAAAATGGGCGCGTAAAGAAAGGCATATCCCATAATAATAGAAGTCAATAAAAGGGGACGTCTTCTGAGAGGAATCATGTCTCGTCCTCTCCTTCCTCATATTTCGACAACAGTTTTTGGAAAAAGATGATCGGCACCACCAAAAAAATAAGCAAAGCAACAGCAAGAGCAGCTGCCATCGGCCAGTCTCTGTTATTAAAGAACTCAGTCCAAAGGACTTTTCCGATCATCAGCGTATCAGCACCCCCCAAAAGCTCGGGGATCACGAACTCGCCGATTGCCGGAATCAGGACAAGCATAGATCCTGCAATCACACCTTTCATGGATAAAGGCAACGTGACCGTTAAAAAGGCTTTAAAAGGCCTGCATCCCAGATCATGGGCCGCCTCAATCAGCAGAGGATTGATTTTATCAAGAGCTGCATAAAGAGGCAGAATCATAAAAGGAAGGTAGGAATAGACAATGCCCAGCGTAACTGAAAAATAATTGTTAATGAGGGGTAACGGCTCTGAAATAAGACCGATCCCAAGCAATAGGTTATTTATGATTCCGTGATAATTCAGAAGGCCGATCCAGGCATAAACCCGAATGAGAAAGGACGTCCAAAAGGGTAAAATCACCAACATTAAAAGAACGATCCGCAAGGTAGATGATGCTCGCGCAATGGCATAAGCTAACGGATACCCTATAATCAAACAAAAAAATGTAGCAACGCCCGCAACAGTTAAGGATTCCAGATAAGCTGCGATGTAAAGATCATCCTCAAAAAGAGCGATATAATTCACAAGATTAAGTTTAAATTGCAGAATTGTCTCATCTACCCACTCGAAAATAGGGGTATAAGGTGGCACTCCGATCAGGCTCTCTGAAAAACTAAGCTTAATGACGATCGCAAAAGGAATAAGAAAGAAAAGGATATGCCATCCGTAGGGAAGTGCAATGACCGCAGATCGACTTAAAATGTACTGTACACCGGGAACCTTGAGAAAGAGCTCATAACTTTTGCTCAAAAACCGCTTCATCTCTTTTTACCTTACGTTTAAGCAGTTAGAACGACGCCACTTTCGGGGCGCCAGTAGAGATAGACTTCATCATCCCAATTAATAGGCCTTTCCGCGAGACGGAATTGATTGGTTACGGTTGCAAGGGCTTTTTTACCTGATTCCAAAAGCACGTGATAAATGGAAACGTCGCCGAGATAAGCCACTTCCGAAACAATACCTTTCGTCGTATTCCGATTTCCGCGTCTGGGTTCCGTCGTAATCATCACTTTCTCCGGACGAATGGCAACAGCAACTTGAGCCCCCACAGGAGCCGAAGCAGAGTGACTGACATAGAGATCACAGCCCGCCTCTTCAGAGGAAACAAGGACATGATCGGCTTCATCTTCCGTCACAAAACCCTCAAAGATGTTCATCTCGCCAATAAAATCGGCAACAAATCGAGAGTTGGGATATTCATAGACTTCCGTAGGCGTTCCGACCTGACGAATTCTTCCCTCTTCCATGATGGCCATTCGGGTGGACATGGTCATGGCTTCCTCTTGGTCGTGAGTAACCATAACGAAGGTAATTCCGAGCCCTTCCTGAATATTGACGAGTTCAAACTGTGTTTGCTCACGCAGTTGCTTGTCCAAGGCTCCGAGCGGCTCATCGAGCAGAAGAACTTTCGGTTTTTTTATGAGAGAACGTGCGAGTGCAACCCGCTGTTGCTGGCCACCGGAAAGCTGGTGGGGTTTTCTTTTTGCGTAGCGGCTCATATGAACGAGAT
>CAYUCY010000017.1:0-3300 GCA_964443525.1 uncultured Thiotrichales bacterium | reverse complement strand
ACACGCGTCTTAATGTCCACTTTTGAAACTCCTTCCTGCTTCAGGCCAAAAGCGACGTTTTGTTCAACGGTCATATGAGGGAAAAGGGCATAAGATTGAAACATCATATTAACGGGTCTGTTATAGGGTTCGGCCCTCGTCATGTTAATCTCGTCAATGTAGATCTTTCCGGAAGTCGGGATTTCAAGGCCCGCCAGCATCCGTAACAGAGTCGACTTTCCACACCCCGACGCCCCTAAAATAGAAAAAAACTCTCCTTTATAAATCGAGAGAGAAACATTTGCCACGGCAGGAATACCGTCGAAAGATTTTGAAACCTGATCAATTTCGATTGAAGGAATCGCCTCGGGGTCTTGCCAGAGCTCAAGTTCTTTTTTCGGGCGATCTGCAATGGCCATTAAAGGTATCCTTTTCGACAAAACAAATTTCAGGAACTTTGTTGTATCTAATTATAGTCTGCGGATCAAGGTTCAACAACACGATTCCAAAGTTTTAATCCTTTAATCATTTGTTGACCTTTTTTTGATTAAACGTATCATAAGAATTTAGAAAGGAAGGGGTACTCATGAATATCGGACTGGGCAAGACAGAACTTAAGCTTGTCGTTGAGAAACTGAACATCATTTTAGCCGACACCTATGTCCTTTACACAAAAACTCAAGGATTTCACTGGAATATACGAGGTATTCACTTCAGCACGCTTCATTCTTTTTTCGGGACCCTTTATGAAGAATTACTGCCGGCCATTGATGAGCTGGCTGAACGAATTCGTACGCTGGGTTCTTCCGCACCCGGAAGTCTTGAACAAATGCTTAGCCTTTCAACTCTTGACGAAACACTTGAGGTTTTAAACGAGAAGACGATGCTTCAAGCCCTTCTTGTCGACCACGAAACCATGTGCAGAAATATCCGGGCAATCCTCGAAGAGTTGGAAAATACAGTAGACGAAGGCACAATCGATTTTCTAGTTGGTCGCCTGCGAGATCATGAGAAAACCGCTTGGATGATCCGCGGTCACCTAGAATAAAGACTACCGATTCTTCCCTAAAAAAGGATCCATCGCAAAACAACTGTTCGGCATCCTTAGATAAGAAACTAACAAGCTTGTTGCAAAAGCCCCTGCGCCCATAATCTCGGCCTTCTATTTTTAGAAAAATCTGGATTTCATCCTTTGTCTTTTCTTCTCTTTTTGCAAAACAGATCTGTTTCTTGACTTAATCTTTTTGCCTTGCATTTCCTGCATACCGTATTTGCCAAATCAGACTGCCCCTATGTTTTTATTTGAAGAGGAGGGCCTGCACGCTTTTTTCCTCAGAAATTTAATGCACAACAAGTTAAGAGCTTTTGCACTGATAAAAAAGCCTGGATTGGTGGGAGTTCATATTTCGTCGGGCCCAACTTCTATGCAACGACGCCCTATTCGTTTCAATTTATCACGGGAACTTATGAAAAGTTTTCTCAAAATATTTCCTTTAAGGGAGATGTTTATACACGAAATGGAAGCATCGTTGGAAAACATACATTTACAAGCCCTTATATGTCTCGGAATAACAGTGATTTCGAAATCGTTCTAGACTCAAGTCCTCTAAAATTCTTCAATATGAATGAATCAGTCCTCGTAGATAAGGATTTTATTAGTACACCTTCGCAGCTTTCCAATCCAGATATGATAAAGAACTTTAGCTTCTTTTACATCGAAAATACGGATGAGAGCTTTGTTAGACAGACAACGCACGAAATGCACAGGTTCAATGAAAACAATAAGAGTTGGCTTCTCATATTGGCCCAGCTAAAGGGAGAGAACATTTACGATATGCCTGAAGAAGACAAAAAGAGGAAAGCAGACGAATTATACTCCTATTACCTGCAAGAGAATAATTGTAAACTTTCTGAAGCTGGCATTCTTACTAATGAAGAATATATTCAAATTAACATTGATTTGCGAACAAAAATTTTGGGCCGTTTTAGTATTAAGATAGAAAACGTTCCTACTCTCGAAAAAATAAATGAGACAGTTTCTGATGATGTGATGCCCGGCGTCTGTAAGTTGGCTGACGGAAAACTCTTTTTTGCAGTAATATCAAAAGGATAATAATCCTACACCCAAGCTTAGACAGAAATTCTCTGACACAAGGAGGGTTTCCGTCTCAATTTTCTAAAAAGAACTCACCCTTGAAAAAAGTTAATCTTGGAAATTGAAATTTTTTCCTAAATCGGACATAGTGAACCCGTCACTTAACCGCATGCCAGGAACATCTCAATGCCCATCTTACCTGACCATTGGATTCGCGAACAATCCTTAGAGAACAAAATGATCGAGCCATTTGTAGATCGTCAGGAAGGAAAGGGTATTCTCTCTTATGGCGTCTCTTCATACGGTTATGATGCACGCGTGGCCGACGAGTTTAAGATTTTCACGAATGTCGATAGTGCCACGGTGGACCCGAAAGCTTTTGATCACAAGGGCTTTGTGGATAGAAAAACAGATGTGTGTATCATCCCACCCAACAGCTTTGCTCTTGCAAGGACTGTTGAATATTTTCGAATTCCCCGGGATGTATTGGTGATCTGCCTAGGGAAATCTACCTATGCCCGATGTGGCATCATCGTCAACGTCACTCCTCTCGAACCTGAATGGGAAGGCCATGTGACGCTTGAGTTTTCAAATACAACCCCCCTCCCTGCTAAAATTTATGCGAATGAAGGTGCCTGTCAGTTTTTATTCTTGAAAGCTGATACTCTTTGTCAAACTTCATATAAAGACAGAGGAGGCAAATACATGGGACAGCAGGGCGTCACACTTCCTCAAATTCTTAAAACAACAGGATAAATAACTTATGGATAAAATCATTATCGTCGGGGGAAAGCCCCTTCATGGCAAAATTGCAATTTCGGGCGCCAAGAACGCGGCTCTTCCTCTCATGGCGGCATCCCTTTTGACGGACGATCCTCTTACTCTTGAAAACCTGCCCGAACTTGCAGATGTTTTCACGCTTGGTAAAGTTCTATCGCATCTAGGTGTTGATGTTGTTTACAGACATGACGAGACGGGAATCCATCAGGCGACCTTCCACGCAAAAGATCTTTCTAGTTATGAAGCATCTTACGACCTGGTTCGAAAAATGCGAGCATCCATTCTCGTGCTTGGTCCCCTCGTCACCCGACTCAGCCAAGCTGTCGTTTCTCTACCGGGAGGTTGCGCCATTGGAACCAGACCTATCGATCTTCATTTAATGGCCCTTGAAAAAATGGGGGCGACGATCGATCTAAAGGAAGGATATTTCCATGTGAAGACAGCAG
>CAYUCY010000016.1:0-25058 GCA_964443525.1 uncultured Thiotrichales bacterium | reverse complement strand
GCCATGGCATTTGCTGCAGCAAGCGATTCGCATTCCTTAAACAAATTCATAAATACTCTCAAAATTGAGGCGATAAAAAGAGCATAAAGAATACCTCCAACAATTCCCAATTCAAAATATACTTGCAATGAGTTGTTATGCGGATGAAGATCTAAACTATCTAGAGATGATACACGGGCAAAATCTTCAGGAGTTAAGCTAGAAAAATAAGAGGTATCCTCAGGGTTAATAACCGAAAATAACTTACGATCTCCGCCAGGAAAGTTCTTAGAAGATCCTAGCCCCCATCCAAAAAACGGTCTTTCAAAGAATTTATTTACTACATACCACCAAATCCCAATGCGATGGAAAAGTGTTCCTGAAATTATATTAAAATAAGGTAAGAGTTTCACAGGATTCCCAATTAAAAATACTGCGAGCGGGGAAAAAAGAATAGATAAAAGGAACGCATATTTCAAAGTTACGGTCGCTATTCTCGTAGCGTTTAATGTAATAAAATATATTATAAAACCAAAAAGGAGGCCATAATATACACCCTTAGCTCCAGATAATTTAACAATATATATGGTCCCCATCGAATACAATATTAGCAAGCTATATTTTAATATATTTTTATTTGTGTTTCTTTTTTTTAAGAAAAGGAAACTCGGGAAAAACATTAAGGAAATGTAATAGGCTAAGGGTTTCGTATGAGACATCAACCATTCAATTTCAATATAATAAATAATAATAGCCACTATCGATGAAAAAATACAAAAATGAACTATCCTCTTAAGGTATTTTGCATCCAAGCTCTTAATGTTAGAGAATAAAAAATTCGAGAGAATGACAATAGCCAAAACTTTAATCCAACTCCCCAAGCCATTTGAAAAATTGGTTGTCCAGAACAGAGAAAATAAGGCCCATATCCATAAAACTATGAAAATTACCATTGGATATGTATTCGCGGTAGAGAAACTAAAGCTTTTTCTTTCTTTATAATTTATAGAGAACAAAGCGAAAGCACAAAAGAAGAGAAGTGCAGGAGAGAGTTTATGAATAAATAGAGTTAGAATAAAAAAAAAGATAAAATATAAAAAGCACCTCTAGAGAATTTATATTTTTCAAAAAGACTCATTTTTCGTTACTTCCATAGACATATGAGGCATTAAAAATATTTTACCCAAAGAATTTCATTTGTGAGGGTAAACTATCCTATTCAAAAATGAAACGCAACAATTTTTAATCTCCATAGGATTGGGCTACATTCAAGGTTGAAGTGCAACGCTTTTCTTTGATTCTCGTCAACCCAAATCATAAGGTGTTGCACTTCATTTTAGAATACGGATCCAACCAATGACCTGAACACATAACAGTTCTTTGTTTATTTACCCAACAAAGTCATATATAAGGATCATGAACTGTTTCATCTTTGGAGGTTTTAGAAAATGATTTTCGATGGATTAAAGCAAAAAATTTCAAACAAAAATTTAAAAGTGGGGGTTTTTGGGCTAGGCTACGTGGGTCTTCCATTGATTAAGACATTTTGCGCTCGAGGCTTTGAGTGTATAGGATTTGATATTGACGAGTCTAAAATCAAAGCATTGAATGATAAAAAATCTTATATCCGACATATCCCGGATACTTTAATCAAGGAATTAATTGAATCTGGAAGATTTCATCCCACCTTGGACTTTTCAAAATCAGCAGAAGTAGACATATTAATCATGTGTGTTCCCACACCCCTAAGCATTCACCGTGATCCTGACATGAGCTACATCATTTCAACCACAGCATCTATAGCGCCATACATCCGAGAAGGTCACTTCATTATCTTGGAATCTACTACCTATCCCGGAACAATGGAAGAAGTGGTGAAGCCAATTATTGAGAAAGAAAACACCGATCTTCGTCTCGGAAATAACTATTTCATGGCATACTCTCCCGAAAGAGAAGATCCGGGAAACCCAAATTTTGAAACTTCTACAATTCCAAAAGTCGTGGGGGCGGATGACTCTAAATCTTTAGAATTAGCAAAGCTTCTTTATGGCCAGGTTGTTTGTGATGTTATCCCTGTCACGAGTTCCGCCACCGCAGAAGCAGTCAAGCTCACAGAGAATATATTCAGATCCGTTAACATAGCGCTTGTAAATGAACTCAAAGTTATTTATCAGAAGATGGGGATCGATATTTGGGAAGTGATTGAGGCTGCAAAATCTAAGCCTTTCGGCTTTATGCCTTTTTATCCTGGGCCGGGCTTAGGAGGTCACTGTATTCCAATCGACCCTTTCTATTTGACTTGGAAAGCTAAGGAGTTCGGTGTTTCCACCCGATTTATTGAGCTTGCCGGGCAAATAAATACACACATGCCAGATTATGTTATTAAGAAGCTTCGAGAAGGGTTGGATCGTCATCTGATGAAAGGAGTAAACGGGTCAAGGATTCTCGTCTCGGGTATTGCCTACAAGAAGAATGTAGATGATATACGCGAAAGCCCGTCTTTGGTTTTAATCGAAAAGTTAGAATCTTTAGGAGCGCATGTTGACTATTACGACCCGTTTGTTCCTGAAATATCAACGACAAGGGAACATGCTGTATTGGCGGGGAGAAAGACCATAGCTTTTACCGCCGAAAATTTAAAAGAATATGATTGCGTTTTGATTGCAACCGATCATGATGTAGTTGACTACGTTACGCTTGTTAATAATAGTAAACTGGTGATCGATTCTCGAAATGCGACACGAGGCATCGCGTCAAATACTCCAATTATTAAAGCTTAGGAATTTTCATGACTCAAAATAATAATTGTATTGCTGTTATCGGATGCGGGTACTGGGGAAAAAATCTAGTTCGAAATTTTTATGAGTTAGGAGCCTTAGGTGCCATTAGCGATGTGTCGCCTGGAAATGCTGCCAAGATGACAAAGCTTTACAATATTCCAGCGTTGTCATTTGAAGAGATATTAAGGAACAATGAAATTAAGGGGGTTGTTTTAGCGGTTCCCGCTGAACAGCACGCCGAAATAGCCACCTTAGCTCTTAAAGCTGAGAAACATGTCTTTGTAGAAAAACCGCTTGCCTTAAGCTTGACTGACGCCCGAAAAGTAATTGAGATGGCCCATGCCTGTAATCGTCAGGTCATGGTTGGGCATTTATTGCAATATCACCCCGCTTTCATCAAAATTAAGGATTTAGTTGCTGAAGGAATGCTCGGGCGCCTTCAATACATTTATTCGAATCGACTTAATTTAGGAAAAATAAGGAGAGAAGAAAATGTATTCTGGAGTTTTGCCCCTCATGATATCTCGATGATTTTACAGTTGGCAGGAACATTACCGGATACGGTTCTTACAGCAGGAGCTTCTTATCTTATCCCGGGAATTGATGATACGACCCTGACTTCACTTAAATTTAAAAATGGAATCAATGCTCATATCTTTGTCTCATGGCTGCACCCGTTTAAGGAGCAGAAATTAGTTGTTGTAGGGGACCAAGGAATGGCTGTTTTCAATGACCTTGCACCATGGAATCAAAAACTTGCTCTCTATAAGCATAAGTTGGAATGGAAAAATGAATTTCCAGAACCTTTTAAAGCAGAGCCAACCTATATAGAGTTACTTGAAGAGGAACCTCTTAAGGCAGAATGTAAGCATTTTTTGGATTGCGTACTGCAAAATACAACTCCAAGGACAGATGCCATAGAAGGGATGGGAGTTTTAAAGGTTCTTGATGCATCCGAAAAATCTCGAAAACTTCATCGTGAAATTCAAATTTCGAGTTTAGAGGAAATAAAAGTTTCTTCCTATTTTATTCATGAATCCTCCTACGTGGACCCGGAAGCATCCATCGGAAAAGATTCTAAAATTTGGCATTTTTCACATGTGATGAAGGGGGCAAAAATTGGGAAGAATGTTAGCATCGGTCAAAATGTTTTCATTGCTGATAATGTGGTGGTAGGAGATCGATGCAAAATTCAAAATAATGTAAGTCTCTATAAAGGAGTTATTCTTGAAGAGGCAGTTTTCTGTGGGCCGTCTTGTGTTTTTACGAACGTCAATAACCCACGTTCGGATGTTGAGCGTAAAGATGAATATCGCGCTACGTTGGTTGAAAAAGGCGTTACTATCGGTGCTAATGCAACGATTGTTTGTGGTCATAAGTTGGGCGCATATAGCTTCATTGCCGCAGGGGCCGTCGTGACAAATGATACAAAGCCTTTTTCTTTAATGGCAGGCGTTCCTGCAAGACAGATCGGTTGGATGAGTCATGCAGGTGAAAAGCTCGGTGAAAACTTAACATGTCCTCGAACAGGAATAAAATACCAGGTTTCTCAAGATGGTTTCTTAGAAGTGGTTGAAAATGAGGAGAAGATATAGTGTCAAAGAAAGGAATTCAATTTATTGATCTGCAGGCTCAGCAGAAAAAGATTAGACCGCTCATTAATGACGCTGTTTTAAAAGTTCTTGATCATGGGCACTACATAATGGGCCCTGAAGTTTATGATCTCGAGAAAGCTTTATCAGATTTTTGTGGTGCTAAGCATGTTTTGTCGTGTGCTAACGGAACAGACGCTTTAGGACTTTATTTAATGGCTAAGAACGTTGGAGCTGGTGAAGCGGTTTTTGTGCCGACATTTACTTTTGCAGCAACAGCTGAGGTTGTGAGCTGGATGGGGGCAACACCTATTTTTGTTGATGTGCTTGAAGACACATTTAATATGGACCCGAAAAGCCTTGAAAAAGGGATTGACGTCGCCAAGAGAATGGGGCTCAAACTATCAGGGATCATTCCTGTCGATTTATTTGGCCTGCCCGCAGACTATGATCAGATTCAATCTATTGCCGATGAATACGACATGTGGGTTTTGGCGGACGGAGCACAAAGCTTTGGAGCAACATATAAGGGTAAAAAAGTTGGGACTTTAGGATCAACAACAACAACAAGCTTCTTTCCTGCAAAACCTCTCGGGTGTTATGGAGATGGCGGAGCTGTCTTTACCGATGATACAAATAGCTACACAGTTTTTAAGTCTCTTCGTGTTCATGGACAAGGAACTGATAAATATGACAACATTCGCATCGGAATGAATGCTCGCTTGGATACAATGCAGGCTGCCATCTTGATAGAAAAGCTTCGGATTTTTCCTGATGAAATTAAAGCTCGGAATTATATAGCTTCCATTTACACTGAAGCGCTCAAGCCGTATGCAAAAACACCTTATGTTCCTCAGGATGTTACTTCTGTCTGGGCTCAATATACTCTTGATTTAGAGGGAAGAAATAGGGCGAAAATTATGCATTTCTTAAAAGAAGCAGGAATTCCAACGATGATTTATTATGTGAAGCCTTTACATCTTCAGACGGCTTATTCGCATTATCCGCGTGCAGAAAATTCATTACGAGTCAGTGAGCGGCTTGCAAATGACGTCATGAGTTTACCGATGCACCCTTATCTTTCGAACGATGAGCAATCTTATATTATTGAAAAATTGATAACGGTTTTAGGGCAATGAAAGTTTTAACTATTCTTGGGGCAAGACCCCAATTTATTAAATCAGCACCTCTTTCTTTAGCGCTCGCGAATCAGGGAATCGATGAAGTTCTTCTCCATACAGGCCAACATTACGACCCTGGGATGTCGGATATATTTTTTGAAGAGTTAAAGCTGAAAAAACCTAAGTACAATCTTGGGGTTAACGGAGGGGGACACGGTATGCAAACAGGAAAAATGTTGTTGCAGATCGAAGAAGTTTTCCTTAATGAGAAACCAGATCGGGTTTTAGTATATGGAGATACAAACTCAACTTTAGCAGGCGCTTTGGCTGCAGCCAAGCTTCACATCCCCGTCGATCATATAGAAGCGGGGCTTAGATCTTTCAATAAGAAGATGCCTGAAGAAATTAATCGCATTATTGCAGATCATGTTTCCTCTCTTCTTTTTACACCCACAGAAACGGCGACAAAAAACTTACTTGAAGAAGGGTTTTCAAAAAATGTTATTAAGCAGGTCGGGGATGTAATGTACGACACGGTTCTTCATTACAAGCCGGGTGCTGATAAAAAATTTCAAGATCTGCAAGATTTATATAAGATAAATAAAGGATCATATGCTCTTTGTACAATACATAGAGCTGAAAATACGGACGATCTTTCAAGAATGAAAGAAATATTTTCATCTTTAAATAAGGTTGGGAAAGCTCTTCCTATTCTTTTCCCAATTCATCCTCGAACAAGAAAATATCTAAACGACATAAATACTGAAATAAAAAATATTCATTTTATCGAACCAGTCGGATACACTGAGATGCTTTCTTTAACGGCAAACGCTAAAATTATTTTGACAGATTCCGGCGGCTTGCAAAAAGAAGCTTATTTTTTAGAGACTCCTTGTGTAGTTTTGCGAGACCAAACCGAATGGGTAGAACTTCTCAACCACAGTAATCATGCATTAATAGAATTTGGAAAAGAAAATTCTTTGGTAGAAAAAATTCATGAAGTATTATCAAGAGGTTTTTCATATTCTTCATCCCTTTATGGTAATGGAAAAGCATCTTCTAAGATTGTCGATGTGCTAATAAGTATTTGATTTAACTTAAAAAGAAGAGAAAATAAATGAGCTGAAGAGCCCCGTCTAGTGAGCAACGTGATATCAGAGGTCGCGGGCTCATTGAAAACGAGCCTCTGCTGGAGCGCTGCAATAGAGGTATTGACGGTCTCCTAAAGAAATCTGAGCTTTCTCCATGAGAGACAGGGCTCTCTGTATGCTTTGAAGAGACTTGAATTTAATCAGAAATTTCTCTTTTCACCTGGTTGGTTGATGGGCGTTTTCAATCTGATTATTAATCTCCTTACACCACAATTTCTCATTAACTTGACGACTCTTAAAAAATTCCTCTTAGAGGCGCTTTACCTCTTGCATGTTTTGAACGAAGCATTCAATTTGCCATTTTGCTTGCTGTTTGCAGAAAAATTCGCTATGAATGGCGCAATACGTTTTAATCAGATAAATGATGAGGAATTAAAATGGCTGTTCCTAAGAAAAAAACCTCTAAGTCTCGTCGTGATATGCGCCGCGCTCATCACGCTTTAAAAACATCTACGGCGATGGATTGTCCCAACTGCGGTGAGTTGAAGCGCCCCCATCACATGTGCGGAGCTTGCGGTCATTATGGAGATCGCGAAGTTGTTGCCGTTCCCGTTGCGTCAGAGTAGAATTGCACCGTAATAAACTACCGTCAGGGGATTATTGCCTTGGGTATTGTCTTAAGCATTGACGGCATGGGGGGAGATCAAGCCCCCGCCATGGTGGTTGAAGCCGTCTCCCGGGTTGCTCACGAGTATCCTTCCGTCCGGTTCCATGTATATGGCCCCAGAGACACTTTGGAGCCTTTGAGTCTACGCTTTAATCTTCCCTCCCATTGCTCTCTTTTTCATGCCCCCGAGATCATCACGGCCGACACAAAACCGAGTGCGGCTGTCAGAGGCTTCAAGGATTCCAGTATGAGGCGGGCTGTTTTGGCTGTCAGAGAAGGGCATGCAGACGGAGTTATCTCTGCCGGGAATACAGGGGCTTATATGGCCTTGTCCAAGCTAATGTTAGGGACGTTGGATGGGATTGACCGTCCCGCCTTGGGATCTTTAGTTCCAACCGTAAACGGCTCTAAAGTCATGCTTGATTTGGGTGCAAACGTTGAAGTATCCGCAGAAAACTATCTTCAATTTGCTCTCATGGGGATGACCCTTGCCCGCATAGAGTTGGGCGTTGAGGAACCGACGATTGGTCTTTTAAATATAGGGTCCGAAGAACTTAAAGGGCATGCGACTCTGAAACTTGTCCATCAAGTGATGAAAGAATCGAGCCTTTTCCCGGGCTTCAAAGGATTTATAGAAGGAGACGATATTGCCAAAGGGTCCGTTGATGTGATCGTCACGGATGGCTTTACGGGAAATGTGGCTTTGAAAACCATGGAAGGCACCGCTCGTCTCCTAGGTCTCTTCTTGAAAGAGGGGATCGATCGGTCTCTCCTCTCGAAAACAGGGGCTTTGCTCGCAAAAGGAGCTTTTGATTATTTGAAGAATAAGGTGGATCCGCGCCTTTATAATGGAGCTCCGTTTTTGGGCTTAAAGGGGGTATCCGTCAAAAGTCACGGCGGTATGGACGCGGAAGGATTCGCAAGTGCTTTGAAAGTTGCTATTCACATGATCGAAAATAAATTTAACGAAAAAATTCAAAAAGGGCTTGCCCGGATCCCCCACGATCTCCTTGTCAGTCAAGAAAGCGAATTATCCCGGTCTCCGAATACAATTTCAGCAGGAGTTTAAAAAGAATGTTTCAGCCTCATTTAAAGCGTTCGGAAATTACCGGGATCGGGGGGTATCTTCCTGAAAACGTCGTGACGAATCATGACTTTGCCAAGCGAATGGACACATCCCACGAATGGATTGTGGAGCGTACCGGCATTCATCAACGCCATTTTGCCGGAGAAGGGGAATTTACCTCCGATCTTTGCGTCAAGGCGGCTGAAAGAGCCTTAGATCAAGCCGGCCTTACGGCTGAGGAGCTGGATTATATCATTGTCGGGACGACCACGCCCGATCGAACGTTTCCTTCAACAGCAACGATCGTTCAACGTAAACTTGGAAACAGAAAAGCCCTCGGATTCGATGTGGCAGGCGTTTGTGCGGGTTTTCTTGTGGCTCTGAATGTAGCCAATAACTTTCTTCGGGTAGGGCAAGGTAAGTATGCCCTCGTCATTGGCGCCGAGTGTTTGACGAAGATGCTTGATATGGAGGACAGATCTACCTGTGTTCTTTTCGGGGATGGGGCGGGAGCCGTTGTTTTGGAGGGAAAAGAGCTTGAAAACCCGAAGGTGGATAGCGGGATCATCGGTGTCCACCTTCAGTCGGACGGCAGATTTAACGATATTTTAACTGCGGACGGTGGACCGTCCTCTACAGGAAGTGTGGGGCGCCTTCGGATGGATGGGCAGGAAGTTTATAAACATGCAGTAACCAAGCTCTTTGATTCGGCTAAGACCACCCTGGATCACTACAATCTCACGGGCGAGGACATTGACTGGTTTATTCCCCATCAAGCGAATTTGAGAATCATTTCCTCTGTTGCGGAACGTCTGAATATGAGTTCCGACAAGGTGATTACAACCGTTCAAAAGCATGCTAATACTTCGGCCGCCTCTATTCCGCTTGCCATGTGGGTTGCCCAAAGCGAAGGGCGTCTTAAAAAAGGTGACCTGATCCTTCATGAAGCGATTGGCGGAGGTCTTGTGTGGGGGTCTGCTCTAGTTCGGTATTAATGAGTAATGAGGCTTGATGGCTTACGCGGTAACTGATTCCTGTATTCGTTGTAAAGATCGCGATTGCGTCGAAGTATGCCCCGTTGATTGTTTTTATGAAGGGGAGACCATGCTGATCATTAATCCATACGAGTGTATCGATTGCGGCATATGCGAGCCGGAGTGTCCGGTTGACGCCATCAAGCCTGACACGGCCCCTGGCATGGAAAAATGGGTCGAAATCAACCGCACCCACGCTGAGCGATGGCCCAATATTCATCCTTGTAGGTGTAAGCCTGCTCCCTAGGAGGTTTTGATGACTTACGTGGTCACTGATTCTTGTATTCGCTGTAAATATCAAGACTGCGTCGAAGTGTGTCCCGTTGATTGTTTTTATGAAGGGGAAAACATGCTTGTCATTAATCCGGACGAATGTATCGATTGCGGTGTGTGTGAGCCAGAATGTCCTATTGAGGCTATCAAGCCTGATACGACCCCCGGTATGGAAAAATGGGTTGAGGTCAACCGCATCTATGCCGAGCAATGGCCTAATATTCGCCTTAAGGGGGGAGTCCCTCAAGATGCCGATCAATGGAAGGACGTCCCGGATAAGTTTGAGACCCAGTTTAGTCCTAAACCCGGCAAGAAGACATAACATCTCTCGAAATTTGTTTTTAAAATTCTTTAAATTAGTTGAGAATTTCCATAAAATCCATTCATCATCGATCTAAGAATTGACAATGGTCTTCACACCCGCTAGTTTTTTGAATGTCTCAATACCTCAAGGAGGGGTGGCCGAGTGGCTGAAGGCGCCGGTTTGCTAAACCGTTATACGGAGATTATCCGTATCGAGGGTTCGAATCCCTCTCCCTCCGCCATTTACCCTTTTTCCCAAAGAAGCATGAAGTACTTTAGTTTTTTTCTTTTTTTCCTTTTGATCGCCTTTTCCCAAGAGGTCCTCAAGGCTTTTGATCCGACGGGTGAGTCTCCTATAGGAGACAGAATCCATGTCACGGTCTATACGTTTTTAATGGATTACCTCAAGGCCCATCGATCTCAAACGAGAGCGGAAGCCTTAAAAGAAAATGAGCTTGAAGAAAAGATCTTGCATGAGATCGCTCAAGGAGAAATCTTGAAGACAAGTGCTGATACAGCCAGGGAAGGAGAGATCCCCAATCTCTTGCGAATTCTTTGCGAAGTTCACGCCTCTTGCAAATCCATCAGCCTGTACGCTAAAAGCGGGCTTCTTCTTGCAACGACGACAGGCGGTGTCGACTATCTAATCCCTGAACCGCTTTATGGGAAGTATGTAAGAGAAAATGTTGATAAGCCTCTTGAAAAAGGAGACACTCGGGTCCTCTGCCCTATTTATCTCACGCAAGGAGGAGCCGGGGGTTTCATAAGGCAGAGCCCGCAGGATGAATTGATCGGTTTCGCTCTTTTTGAGACGACGGCAGCTCAAAAGAAGTGAAGAAATCCTTTGAGCAACTAGCCTTAAAAAAGGAAAGCTTACAGGTAGTCTTGGAGCTCTCGTTTGATCAGTTCCTTTGCAGTGAGACCTACTGTTTTTTGCTGGGTAATGCCGGTCAAATCCAAAGCAGGATCGGTTAAATCGAGATAGTGAGCAAACACAATGGCCTGCCCCTCTTTTTCGATCCAGCCTACAAACCAGCCGTTAGAACCGCTTCCGCCGCCCGTTTTACCGTAAAGCTTCCATCCGTTCCACTCTTCTTCCCGATCCATCACCTCTCTTGTTTTTTCTTGGGTCTCTTTTGAGACGTCGAGATTGCCTGCAAGAAGTTTCTCAAGAAGGTCAACCTGTTCACGAACCGAAATCTTAAGCGAGGTCCCGAGCCAGCTGTTCAGGAGTGCGTCATTCATGCCGGGTGTGCCTGAAATATCCTGATTCCCATAATGGAGCTTCATGACATAATTTTCAAATTTCTCAGCCCCTAGAGCTTGTGTGATTTGATGAGAAAACCAAAGAACTGATTTCATCATAAAAGTTTTTGGCGTGTGATCCTGACACCAGCCGTATTCAAAGCCTTTATCACGAGTGTACCAGCTTTGAAAATTCTGCTCGTACTCTTCCTTAAAGGACCATTTCGGAGAGTCCTTTGATTTCAAGATGCCCGCATCAAACCCCATAAGGGCTAAAACTACTTTAAAAGTTGAATAAGGAGCGTGGCGCTTGTCACAATTTCCTTTTTCCTCAAGGATAACGCCGTTTTTCTTTGCCAGAAACGCTGAGCGAGGGTGGTGAGGCTCATCTTGGGATTTGTTGAGAGAAGCATGAGATGTAAGACAGATTGTCATGATCAGAGCTGAATATAAATGAAAAAATTTCGTTTTCATCAGGATTCCTTTTACAACCGATGGGGTTAAATTGAGATAAGAGTAGAAGCAAATTTTCACTTTTTGTCAATCATGATCTTTTGTCGCCGATCTCTTTTAAAAGAACAAAAAGTAATGAGATATAAATAAAGAGGGTCCGATGATGGATGAGGCGACCCTCATGTTTTTCTCGGTTAAGAACCGCTCTTAAGATAATTTCTTCTTCAAGAGGTCATTGATGAGGGCCGGATTACCTTTGCCTTGCATTTCCTTCATGACTTGGCCCACGAAAAAGCCGAAGAGCTTGTCCTTACCTGACTTATATTCAGCGACCTTATCGGCATGACTCTCCAGAACATGATCGATGACTTTGAGGATAGCACTGTCGTCACTCACCTGTTCGAGTCCTTTGGATTTGACGATTTCTTCAGGAGTGCCGCCGTTCTCCCAAAGGTCTGCAAAAACATCCTTGGCAATCTTACCTGAGATCGTTCCTTTGAGAATCAGGCGGATAAGAGCGGCAAGACCTTCAGGGCGTACTTTAGCATCTTCAATAGAAAGACCGTCCCGGTTCAGAGCCGCAAAAAGATCTCCGATCATCCAGTTTGCGAGCATCTTTGCTCCATTTTGTTGACGCTCCTCGGATGTTAAGGCCGCAAGAGCTTCTTCATAATACATTGCAAGTTCCATCTCACTTGTGAGAACGCTCGCATCATAGGAAGACAGGCTAAAGTCACGAATGAATCGTTCCTTTTTAGCATCGGGCAGCTCGGGTAGAGAAGAGCGGATGCGATCAATCTGTTCTTGCATCAGAATGAGAGGAGGGAGATCGGGGTCGGGAAAGTATCTGTAATCATGGGCATCTTCCTTATTGCGCATAGACCTTGTGATGCCTTTTCCGGCGTCAAAGAGGCGGGTCTCCTGAACGGCTTCTCCACCGCTCTCTAAAATCTCTAATTGCCTTTCAATCTCATATTGAATGGCTTGCCCCATAAAGCGAACGGAGTTGACGTTTTTGATTTCCGCCCGTGTCCCAAAAGGTTCTCCCGGACGTCTCAGAGAAACATTCACGTCTGCTCTGAGGCTCCCTTGTTCCATATTCCCGTCGCATGTTCCGAGGTACCGCAACAAGGATCGGAGCTTTTTTACATAAGCTTGCGCCTCTTCAATACTGCGAATATCAGGCTCGGAGACGATCTCCATCAACGCAATACCCGAGCGATTCAGGTCGATATAGGATTTGGAGGGATGGAGATCATGGATACTTTTACCTGCGTCCTGTTCAAGATGAAGACGTGTGATCCCGATCCGTCGGGTCGTACCGTCCTCAAGTTCGATATCGAGATAGCCTTTCCCTACGATAGGTTTCTGATATTGAGAAATCTGATAGCCTTGGGGAAGGTCCGGATAAAAATAGTTTTTTCGGTCAAAAACGGAAAAGATATTAATTTCCGCATTCAGCCCCAGACCCGTCTTAACGGCTTGCTCGACGCAAAAGGTATTGATTACGGGAAGCATCCCGGGAAATCCGGCGTCGATAAAGGAAACTTGCGTGTTAGGATCCGCGCCGAAATCTGTGGCTGCACCCGAAAAGAGCTTTGCTTTCGAGGTGATCTGAGCATGAACCTCGAGGCCGATCACAACTTCCCAAGGTCCCGTTGTTCCGTCAATGTATTTAGCAGGCGCTTCACTCATGATGCTTTTCTCATCTCTTCAACTTGGGTTGTAAAGGCAGCAGCCTTTTCCAAAGCGAAGGCTGCGTTCAAAACCGTTTCCTCGTCCAGAGCACGTCCCACGATTTGGAGGCCGAGGGGAAGCCCTTTTTGCGTGAGAGCAGCAGGAACCGAAATCGCCGGTAACCCCGCGAGATTCGCGGGCACTGTGAGAACGTCATTCATATACATGGTAATCGGATCTTGAGGCTCTTCGCCGATGACAAAAGGTGGCGTCGGTGTGGTTGGCGTTAGGATGAAGTCAACCGTCTTGAAGACCTCGATAAAATCTTGGCTGATTAGACGTCGTACTTTCTGAGCCTTTAGATAATAAGCATCATAGTACCCTGCGGACAGAACGTAAGTGCCGATCATAATCCGTCGTTTGACTTCTTCCCCAAATCCTTCCGTGCGTGTTAGCTCGTATAGGTCATCCAACGTTTTAGCTTCTCGTGTCCGATGGCCGTATCTGACCCCATCATACCGGGCCAGATTGGAGGACGCCTCAGCAGGCGCCAGAATATAGTAGGTAGGCAAGGCATACTTTGTATGCGGAAGTGAGGCGTCAATGACCTCGGCGCCGGCATCTTTCACCCATGCGATACCATCCTCCCACATCTTAAGGATTTCAGGTGAAAGTCCTTCGACGCGATATTCTTTCGGAATGCCCACCTTAAGTCCTTTAAGAGATCCAGAGAGAGCTTTTTCAAAGGACGGGACGGGTCGGTTCAGGGAAGTGGCATCCTTCGGGTCGTAGCCGGCCATGATTTCCAAGAGGATGGCTGCATCCCGAACGTCCTTCGTCATGGGACCCGCTTGATCAAGAGAAGAGGCAAACGCCACGATCCCGAAGCGGGAGCACCGGCCGTAGGTGGGCTTAATCCCCACGATGCCTGTGAAAGCGGCGGGTTGTCGGATAGAGCCGCCCGTATCGGTTCCTGTGGCAGCCATGGCCGAGCCTGCGGACACGGAAGAAGCCGATCCTCCTGAGGAGCCGCCGGGAACATAGTCCTTGCTCTCCCCTTTTGCTTTCCACGGAGATTTAACGGGACCGAAAGAGCTCGTAAGGTTAGAAGATCCCATTGCGAACTGGTCCATATTTAATTTACCCAGCATGCCGGCTCCTGCCTGAAAGAGTTTCGAGGTCACCGTCGATTCATAAGGAGGCTTAAAGTCGTTCAAAATATCGGAACAAGCCGTGGTTCTGACCCCTTGAGTGCAAAAGAGGTCTTTAATACCGAGGGGAATTCCGTCCAGAGGCAGAAGAGATTCACCTGAGGCAAGACGCCTATCCGTCTCGCGGGCGGCCGACAGTGCATGTTCGGGCGTCTCAAGAACATAAGCATTTAAGTGCCTTGTGGCTTCCATTTGTTTGATATGGGCCTCGGTCAACTCTTCGGCTGAATATCTCTTTGCCTTTAGATCTTCTCTAGCTTGGGCGACGGTACGTTTGGTTAGATCTGTCATGGAGGTTTACTCGACTACTTTCGGGACGACAAACATATCAAAATCAGCTTCGGGCGCATTAGCAAGGATCGGTCTTACGATGTTCCCGTCCGCCACGACGTCGGGGCGTTGGGGCATTTGTTCGAGATGAACGCTGTACATGGGCTCGACCGCATCCGTCTTGACTTCTTGAAGCTGTTCAACCCAGGCAAGAATGCGGTTGAGTCGGTCTTCCATCATTTTTTCTTCATCGTCCGTTACGCGCAGACGGGCAAGACGTGCCACTTTATGAATCATTGCTCGATCGATACTCATCGGTCTTTATCCTTTTTTAAAAGCTTTGACTACCCTACCGAGAGTCGGGATTAAAGGCAAGCGGATTAGAAAACTTATCTCCCTAACCGAAGCGGTCGTCTTGAAGATTATTCGGAGGGAGTATCGGTTGAAGGACATTTGGCCGGATTGGCGACTCTTGATCGACGGGGCAAGGGCACTTTGCATAATAGGATAGCAAGTGATCTCGTGTTACCCATTTGATTTGTTGGCGAAAGGGATGTTCGGTGTTTTTTGAATAGGGGAGATCGTAAATGAGAGCGCTATCTTCCGAATTTGTCCGCTCCGAGGCGCTCAAACTTGAAAAAGGCCGTCTTCCTCCTTCATTGGTAAAGGCTCCTTCCCCCGTTTCTCCGTGGCCGACGAGAGCGAAAGCAACCGGATTTTTTGAATTTCTTGAAAGAACTTGATCCCTATCTCCTAAAATAGTGAGGTGCTCTTTAGAATCTTTACAGAAGGCTTGCAGGGAACCGAATTCTTTCGCGGTAAGGGCGGGATCAACATAATAGGAGAAAGGCCTTTTAAAGCCGTCTTGGGTGATACTCTCGGGAAGGCCTAAGGTTTTATAGGGGACAAGGCCGCCTTTTACCGGGCCACGATCGCAGGTTTCAAGCGCTATCCCTCTCTCCGAGCCTTGAACGGAGGGATCCGCTGGGCAGGGGAGATGATGATGTCGCACGACATAAGAGGCGAGGGCCGTGATAACCTCCTCCATTTGACGGTCTCCCCTTTGCCATTTCTTACTGTTCACCGTCTCCGTCAGAAGAGGCACGCTAAACCCGGCAATCAACCCCAAAATGGTCAGGACAATCGCAAGCTCAACGAGGGAAAAGCCGTCTTTGGAGGAGGATCGTACGCTCATAGCTGAAAGTAGAGAATACAGGCGGGCTTCGTATTGCGCAAATTAAATTCTCCTGTTGGAAGGACGCAATCTCCGGCAGAAACGTCCCGTCCGTCTCGTGCCCGAATATGCCCTTGTCCGGGATGAGGGTCGTCCGCTTTTTTCAGAAGGCTATAGGCTTGAATCGGGGTGAGAAGAGCGCCGTCTCCCGCCTCCCCTCGCTCTTTGCCCAACAAAAGCCAATGTCCCGGCATGTCGGGTTGAGGCTGGTGACAAATGGTGAATCCTCCGCCCATCTTTGATTTGGGAAGCCCTTGTCCGAAATGAGCTGTGCCGCCTTCAACGGACTTGCCCGGGCTCGGGATCAAGTTGGCAGTCGTCAGATGGCACCAATATTGATAAGCCTCGGAAGCGGCATCTAGCCCGGGGCCGTCGATGATACCGTTGTTTTTACCGTTTTTCAGTCCGGGTTCCAAAGCATCCTGGGCCCGGTCGAAATCTCCCGGCAGGGCATCATATTTATCCATGAAGGTGTGCGTTGCAACCCGGTAGTCGTTCACCTGGCTGAGAATCGATTTCATGCGCGCACTTTCAATCAGGTCCTGTCCTTTAAGGATACCGCCGACGATAAGTCCGATAACGATTAAAACGATGGCAAGTTCAACCAAACTAAAGCCCTCTGAGTTTCTCTTTTTTTGAGCCATTTAAACGCACTCCCTGTAACTCATTGCGATTATTCAAAATTTAACAAAGGCTTGCAATCTGTTTTTTTGAGATGAATTTTTGACACTTCATTGAAATAAGTCAAAAATATCTTAAGTTTTTCATTGATTTGTTAAAATAGAGGAGGTAAATTGCTCGAAATTGTGCGCATCATTATACTTTTTTAAAGAAATCAATTTATCTATTTTTAAGTTAGATCATGAAGGAGAAAAAGAAATGAAAAAAGGATTGCTTGCAGCTGTTAGCGTCATTGCGCTCGGAGGTGCCGGGGCTTGGTATTATGCGGGGTATCAGTTTGAGAAGCAGATCCATCGCGGTTTGGAGGCGATGAAAGATCCGAGCTCGTTCGTGGTTTTGTCTTTTGATGAGTCGCATGTTAACAAATGGCTTTTCAAAGTCATTCTTAAAAACCCAACACTCATTCTTCGGATGCCTGCAGGGGAGGGAAATGCAGCCGCGCCCTTTCCGGCTGCTTATACTTCAAAACTTCAGGGTTCCCTGACAGCTTCCTCAAAACCATGGGCAGAACATACGACTTTTACCTTCCAGGGGGACAGCCTGGGTGAGATCAACTTGGGTGAGCGCTTTTCTTTCAAGTCTCACGGCAAAGACGATAAATTTAATGTAGATTTTAATGTGTACCACAAGCGTTTTTGGTATTTACACAATTATCCATCCCTTTTCGACTTTGCTTTGAAAGGTTTGAAGGGACTCGGGATGAAGGCTGAGGAGACTCTGATTACTTCCGTCTCCGACGACAAACCTTTGATGTCCTCCGGTCCTGCGGAATTAAAAGTTAAGTGGGACATGGACGGAAAAGAGAACGTGGAGCTTGAGCTGGCTGCAAACGCAAAGGATCAGCAGTTTCATGAGGAACTCGGAAAGCTTGTCGAGGTCCTGTCGGCGTATCCCCTCTTGGGCAAGAATCAGTATGATTCTGCTTTAAAGCTTGAATTTAACTTGGCGGATTTTAAGGAATTTTTCGAAGAAGCGGCAAAGAACAAGGACAATAATAATCCGATGTTTTTCTTGACGCTCCTGTCCAATTTGCCAGATTTCGAGATGAAGGTTCCGAAATCTACGGCTGAAAATGCGACGGGATCAAGCAAAAGCAAGATGGAATTTTCGAATGAGAAGGGGAAAGAGCTGAAACTTGAGTATGAGGGGGAGTTCCATTATACAGACCAGTGGCGACCCTATTTTATAAAGGCTCTGCAGGTGGCGTTCAAACAGCCCGGCCAAGAGCCTGAAACACCCTTCTTGAAAGATTTAGCTGAGATGGAAGGAGCGCTTGAGGCGCTTCTGCCCCATCGGGATGTCTCGACCGTGGATACCCTTGAATATAAGATTAAGGCAAGCGCCAAAGATCAAGAAGCCGATATCAAGATCAAGTATTTCTTGAATAAACAAGGCTTTAAACTTGATCTCAAAAGCAAGCTCGGAGAAGAGATGAAAGTTAATGGAAACCTTAAAATCTATGACTTTGAGGCCTGTTTCAATGATCTCGCGACTTATTCAAAGCGTGCGCTTGAGGCTCTTAACATGAAGCAGTGGGTGGGTCAGGTTGATATGTACCATCAGGTGGCACTTAACTTAGTCAATCAATTGGCGGAAATGGAGACCGATACCGGTGTTAAAGTTGCTAAAATCGAGATCGATGTCGAGTCCAAAGAAGGGAAAGGCAAGATCGGCAAACAAGACCTTAAGGATTTTATGCCGATGATGATGATGTTTTTGATGCCAGCGATGATGGGGACGCCGGGAGAGGCCCAGAAGTAAAGGCCTGGAGCCCTGTCTGTGCCCGACCCAGAATGAGGGTATGAATGTCGAACGTTCCCTCGTAGGTATTGACGGACTCGAGATTCATCAGGTGGCGAATGATGTGGTACTCATCCGAAACCCCGTTCGCCCCCAACATATCCCGAGCTATGCGGGCAATGTTCAAGGCTTTACTGCAGTTATTGCGTTTCAGGAGGGAGATCAGCTCAGGGGCTGCTCTCCCTTCGTCTTTGAGTCGACCGCACCTTAGGATTCCTTGAAGCGCGAGAGAAATGTCCGTTTGCATCTCAACTAGTTTAGCCTGGACCAGTTGATTAGCGGCCAAGGGTCGTCCGAACTGCTTACGCTCAAGCACATACGCTCTTGCCTTATGCCAACAGAACTCGGCTGCTCCCAGAACGCCCCAGGCAATGCCGTAGCGTGCATTATTCAAGCAAGTAAAGGGCCCCTTGAGCCCTTCTGCGAAAGGAAGGCGATTTTCCTCAGGGACGAAGACATCGTTCATAACGATTTCCCCTGTGAGAGACGCTCGCAGGCTGAACTTTCCTTCGATTTTGGGGCAGCTCAGACCGTTCATCCCTTTTTCGAGCAAGAAGCCTCGGATCATCCCTTCGTCGTCCTTGGCCCAGATAATCAGAATATCGGCCTTAGGGGCATGGGTAATCCAAGTCTTTGACCCCTGTAAAATCCACCCGTCTTTCGTTTTTCGTGCGCGGGTTTCCATGGATCCCGGATCAGAGCCGTGATCGGGTTCCGTCAGCCCGAAACAGCCGATCAATTCTCCCCGCGCCATGGAGGGAAGATATTTTTCTTTTTGAGTCTCCGAACCGAAACTATAGATTGCTTGCATGGACAAAGACGATTGAACACTGAAGGAGGAGCGATAACTTGAGTCAACCCGTTCAAGCTCCCGCGCCACAAGGCCGTAGGCCGTATAAGAAGCCCCCGCACACCCATAGCCTTCGAAAGCCATCCCTAAAAAGCCCATTTCCCCCATCTGTTTCAGGATCCCTAAATCCGCCTCCTCATGACGGTTGGCATGCAGAATCTTCGGCATCAACTTTTCTTGAGCGAATTTTCGGGCGCTTGCGACGAGAATTCTTTCGTCCTCTGTCAGCTGATCTTCAAAGAGGAAAGGGTCTTCCCAGGAAAAAGCAAGAGTGGGACTCATCGGGGCACCTCGAATTGAATACCTTGGGCAAGGGGCAGGTCTTTTGAGTAATTGATTGTGTTGGTTTGACGTCTCATATAGGCACGCCAGGCATCGCTTCCTGATTCTCGTCCGCCGCCTGTCTCTTTTTCACCGCCGAAAGCTCCCCCGATCTCGGCGCCGCTAGGGCCGATATTGATGTTGGCAATGCCACAATCACTGCCGCGAGCGGAGAGAAAAATTTCCGCTTCTCGAACGTCGTTTGTAAAAATGCAGGAGGAAAGGCCTTGAGGGACGGCATTGTGGAGACGAAGCGCATCCTCAAAGCTTTCATATTTCATGATGTAAAGAATAGGAGCAAAAGTTTCCATTTCAACAGCCCCAGTCTGATCGAGCATCTCAACAAGCGCCGGACGCACGTAGTAGGCATTCGGATATTTGTCTTCTAAGACACGTCCGCCGCCGTGGACTTTGCCGTCTTCTTTTTCTGCTTGAGCAAGAACGGCCTCCATGGTTTCAAAGGCTCGTCTGTCAATGAGCGGCCCCATCAGGGTTTCTTTCTCGAAGGGGTTTCCGATGGAGATGGTCTCGTAAACGCGTTTTAAGGACGGGAGAATTTTGTCATAGACGGAGGCATGGATAAAGAGCCGTCTTAAGCTCGTACACCGTTGACCGGCGGTCCCCAAGGCTGAAAAAGCAATAGCTCTTAAGGCAAGAGTGAGATCCGCGGAGGGCGTTAAAATCATCGCGTTGTTTCCGCCGAGCTCCAAGAGGTAGCGACCGAAGCGCGCAGCCACTGTGGGAGCCACGATGCGGCCCATACGGGGGGATCCCGTAGCGCTCACAAGTGGAATGTCGGGCGATTCCACTAGGATCTCTCCTAGAGAAGACCCACCGATCAAAACCTGAAGCAGGTGGGGCGGTGCGTTCTCAAACTGAGCAAGAGCTTTCTCAAATAGCTTTAGAGAGGCGAGCGCCGTCAAAGGCGTTTTTTCAGAGGGCTTCCACAGGACGGGATTCCCGCAGACGAGAGCGATGGCAAAGTTCCAACACCAGACGGCTGCGGGAAAGTTAAAGGGGGTAATCGCGGCTACTGGACCCAAAGGATGCCAAGTCTCCATCAGACGGTGGCCGGGGCGCTCGGAGGCGATGGTGAGGCCGTAAAGCTGACGGGAGAGGCCGACCGCAAAATCGCAAATATCGATCATCTCCTGGACTTCGCCGCGACCCTCTTCATAGATTTTCCCACATTCTAACGTGACGAGCCTGCCGAGCTGATCCTTATGTTTCCGTAAGACATGCCCGAAAAGACGGATGAGTTCTCCCCGTTGCGGGGGTGGCACAAGGCGCCAAGAGTCAAAGGCAGACTTAGCTTTTGTAATGGACGCTCGAGTTTCAGCCTCCGTATTTTCGCGCACCATGCTGATCAACGAGCCATCGATAGGAGAAAAAACTTTTAAAGTGCCCCCTTCGCTTTGAGGATCAACGTCAAGGTCTCTCAGAACGTCCCGAACATTCATGGGCTTAGCCTCCGCGTCTTTTTTTGTTTAGTATACTCCTCTCTCCTTCAAATGAAAACGCCGTCCCTGTTTTTGAATGAGTCCAGAAAAAGGATTATTTCCAGCTCTTCTCCGAATAAAAAACGGTATGTAGGCGCTCCTTTCGGGATCTTGATTTTTGCAAACAGTATATTTTCGTAATCTTTATCTTCTCTGGAAGCCTCAGGAAAAGAAAATAAATTAATAATGCTGAGACAGCTCTTTGATTTAAGCGGATTTTACTGAGAAAAGCCGAATCGGTCTTTTTGATGCTTGAACTTTAAATTTTTTTTGTTCCAAATAAACCCAATCCACAATCTCGCTGTTTGATTGGTAGCCTGAAACCAACTCTTCAAGAATCTTTCGAACATCCAAGACGTTATTCTTCTCTAAAGCATTCCAAAGTGTCATTAGCCGGCTTTCTAGGATTTTCCAGGGAATAAACTCTTCCTGGGCTTTCATGATTCTCGGATGTGGAGTGAGTTGAGGATTATTTCCAATAAGAAGTTCTTCGTAAAGCTTCTCACCGGGACGAAGCCCCGTGATAGCAATTTCAATGTCTCCGTCCGGGTTATCTTTCGTGCGAACGGATAGTCCAGAAAGCTCGATCATACGAGTTGCCAAATCAATTATTTTTACAGGTTCCCCCATATCTAAAACGAAAACATCTCCACCTTTAGCCATGGCTCCTGCTTGGATCACAAGTTGCGCAGCCTCGGGAATCGTCATAAAGAATCGGTTGATTTCGGGGTGCGTAAGCGTCACAGGACCGCCGTTGCGAATTTGCTGGCGAAACTTCGGAACGACCGACCCAGACGAAGCCAGCACATTCCCGAACCTGACCATAGAAAAGTTTGTGTTTGTTGAGGTTGTCGCAAAAGCCTGTAAGATCATCTCTGCCAGTCGTTTGCTTGCACCCATGATGTTTGTCGGCCGAACCGCTTTGTCCGTACTAATGAGCACAAAGTCGGAAACCTTACAATCGATGGCGACCTGAGTTATCACTAAAGTTCCGAAAACATTATTTTTAACGCCTTCGGCGGGATTGTGCTCCACTAAGGGCACATGCTTATAAGCAGCAGCATGATAAATTGTGTGAGGCTTCCATGCTTCAATAATCTCGCGCAAACGGTCTTTGTCCTGCACTGATGCCAAGAGAGGAACAATCTCAAAATCATGTTCGGGCTTCATCAAGCTTTCAAGTTCGGAATGAATCGAATAAAGAGCATACTCACTTACCTCGACAAGCAGAAGCCGTGCAGGATGCAGCTTGATAATTTGCCTGCAAAGCTCACTACCGATAGAACCGCCCGCCCCCGTTACCATAACAACCTTGTCCATAATTGTCTTTGTCATAAGCCTTTCGTCAGGTGCAATCGGGTTTCTACCCAAGAGATCATCAATATCCAGGTCTTTAAGATCCGTCGTCGTTATTTTCCCTTGAGCTAAGTCACTTAGGCTTGGCAAAGTCCTAACGGCAACATGGTAGACCAGCATTTTTTCCAGGATTTCATTCCGCCTTTTACGTCCAAGAGAAGGAATTGCCAACAAGACATCCGTTACGCCTTTTATTTTCATCAGCTTAGGCAAATGATTCGGACTATAAATAGGCAAGTTATTCAGCATGTGGCCTTGCAAACGATCGTCATCATCAAGAAATCCGACAACTTTTAAGTCATAGCTATGGGCCATGGCTGAGGCTAGCTGTCGGCCGGCAATGCCGGCGCCGTAAATGACCGCTTTAGGGCGAGCTTTTAGTCTGGCTTGAGTTTGAAATTGCCCTCCAAGCCAATAACGTGCGAAAAGCCTTGAACCGGCTACTGTAAAGAAAAAAAGAAGCGGCTGAATCAATCCAACTGTTCGAGGTATGCCCTGGATGCCTACGACGGTGAAAATAAAGCAGTAAGAAAGGCCGTAGAGACCGACAGCACGTGCAACTGCCACCGAAGCGGCCCACCCCGAGTATCGAAAAATAGCCCGGTAAAGACCCGAGACAACAAAAATCGGGAGGGCGATACTCAAAGCAACTAACCAAGATCGAGGAGGAAGAGCCTTAAAAGAAATAAGTTCTCCCAATCGAAGATAAAATGCTATCCAAACCGTCATCACGCAAAAGAAAGCATCAGATGACAAAGCAATGAATTGCTTAAGGAATCGTGGTAAGGCCAAAACGGGCAAAGCGGTATGGCTTAACAATTTAGTCACTTTTGAGCTTTTCATAATCTTTTTGTTTTTCCTTCAAGAACGACTCAGTGGGAAATCTTTTTATCTTATACGCCTTTTAAAAAAGTTAGTCACAGTATTTTTAGAGGTCAAACCAAAAAGAACGTCTGTGAAGATATTGAACATCGAGCCTTACTTTTTCAGCAATCGAAAGTACATCTCTTCCATTTACTGGGGTCCACCTGGTTAAATCAGGAATCAATTAGTCTACATCGTGCTTGGTGCATAAAACTAAGTAAATCATCTTGGTTAAAGAGAGTTAGTCTAGGTCCTACAAACTTCATATCTTCTTCTTTCCAAAGGCTCCATAACTGAGGCAATTTGTCAAGGCTTGTTTTTCGTAAAGAAGAACCGATAGGAGTAAAATATAATTCCAGCCTATCAAGAAGATGAGTTGCTATAACCGGTGTATTCAGCCTCGTAGTGTGAAACGTAAACATTTGAAAATATATATAATATAATTTAATCTAACATAATATAAAACTATATAATGTCAACTAAATCCTTATAAAGATCCTAGAGACACTTATCTAATAAGATGGCGGCTATGTTAAAGTGAGATCGAGCGGCGGCTGTAGAGACATCTTCTTCCCATTCTCGCGAGCCTGAAAAGGTTATGAGGATGAGCTTTGTCACGCTCTGTGGTAATTCATTCACAATTCCTTCCCAAGGCTATCGCGGGCATTTGAGTCTCGTGCTTTATATCTATACACTGAGTATCTATACAATTTTCATTGAATCTGCTAAGTTTGCCTCATCAGTAATAATTGAGGAGAAGATTTATGGCTTTGACACGCACGCTTTCCTTTAGGGATTTGGTGAGAACGCGCTCCTTTCAGGTCATTTTAGGAATCGGGTTGATGTTCGCGACATCCCAGGTCTCGATTCCTCTAAACCCCGTCCCCATTAATCTTGCTACCATTGGGGCTCTTTTAATAGGCTTTACATATACCTCGAGACACGCTTTTGAGTCCTTTCTGGGATGGATTCTTTTAGGCGCAGCAGGAGTTCCGGTCTTTGCCAATTTTTCAGGCGGGGTACACATTCTTGTAGGTCCCACAGCCGGGTACATTTTCGGTATGGCAGCAGCCGGTATAATTGTTGCAGCCCTGCGGCAGAAGCTTATCATGTCATCGTTTTGGACCCTTTTAAGTTTGGGAGCGATCGGGCAAATTGTAGTCTTCTTGAGCGGGATCGGCTGGCTTTCTACTTTTTTGGGGATTGACGGGGCTCTTATCCACGGCCTTTATCCATTTATTCTTCCTGGGTGCCTCAAAGTTGGTATCCTGGTGGCATCTCTTCGGCTGATCCAGGGAAACTCTTCAAAATAATCTCCTTGCGATTTAGACCTCATCATTTTCTCTGTACCCTGAGCTTTCAAGGTTTGGGGTATTCTTCTTCTTTCGTAGAAAACTATCTTCTTCTCAAGAAGACCTTAGTGGAAAATGAAGAAATCCTTATCGAAGTTGTGGAGGCGGAGGGAGATTCTATTTGCGGGACCTGCCCTCATTTACAAGGAGATAAAACCTGTGAGACGGAGGCAAAAATAAAAGCCCTGGACCACAGGCATGCTACCGCCCTTAATCTTCGAGCAGGAGATCGCTTGAGCTGGCGAGAAGCGAAAGAACGAATGTGCCGTCACATGACGATCGAGTCATTCCAGAGGCTTTGTGAGGGATGCAGTTGGCAATCCCTCGGTGTTTGTGAAC